>JAPHRK010000050.1 GCA_026196105.1 Rhodospirillales bacterium
CGCCTGATGAGGTGCTAAACTATGTCGCCGCTCATGAAGTGGCTCACCTGAAGGAAATGAATCATGGGCCAGATTTTTGGGCTACCGTGGAAAACCTCTATCCCGATTATAAAAAACAACGGCGCTGGCTCAAAGAAAAGGGTCCTGGCCTACATAGCTACGGTAAAAATTAATTTAGTCTCCGGTTTCGGATAGCAAGAATACCTTGAGTTGGTACAATAGCTCTCATGACTGATACAGATTTTAATCAAGCCCTGTGGCAAGCGGTGATTAACCGAGACAGCCGCTTTGACGGACAGTTTTTCTACGGTGTTTTAACCACGGGAGTTTTCTGTCGGCCTTCTTGCTCAAGCAGAAACCCCAAAGTGGAAAACGTTCGCTTCTTCCGCTTGCCTTCATTAGCCCAAAAAGCAGGGTTTCGTCCTTGTAAGAGGTGCCATCCTGAAGAAGCAACTTCTCATGATCCAACCGTTGTTCGGGCTGAAAAGCTTTGTCGGATTTTGGAAGAAGAGGTTGAGGAAGGCGGATCACTTGAAAGCTATGGCAAAAGCTTGAGGATAAATCCTGATCACTTGCGGAAAACCTTTAAGCAAGTCGTCGGCTTGACCCCAAAGCAATATAGAGGGGCGGTGATGAAAGGGCGTTTGCAAGCAGCTTTGAAAGAGAACAGCAATGTAGCACAAGCAATTTATCAAGCAGGTTACGGCTCATCTAGTCGAGTTTATGAACAAGGAGATAGTCTTTTGGGAATGTCCCCAGCAACTTTTGCTAAAGGTGGGAAGGGAGCTGAAATCGCTTATGAGATTGAAGATAGCCCCTTTGGGCGGCTCTTGGTGGCCTGCACAGAGAAAGGCATATGTCATCTTTCTCTAGGACAAGATGACCATCTGATTGCAGAGCTCAAAAAAGATTATCCTTTCGCCCAAGTTTCCCAAGGGGATGGCCGAATCAAAGGTTGGATAAGCGATATTCTTAGCCATCTGGAGGGGCGATTACCCAACCTTAAGCTCCCTTTAGACATCCGTGCCACGGCTTTTCAGACACAAGTCTGGCATGCTTTACAGAAAATTCCCCTGGGTGAAACTCGTAGTTATCGAGATATTGCTCAATCCTTAGGGAAACCAAAATCAGCCCGAGCAGTGGGTCGAGCTTGTGCGTCTAATCCTGTATCTCTGGTTATCCCCTGCCACCGAGCTGTTGGAAGCGCAGGTAGCCTGACGGGATATCGTTGGGGTATTGAGCGCAAAGCCGCCTTGCTCAAACACGAAAAAACAAAAGGTTAGCGTAGTTACTCTTCTTGGTCGGGGAGATCAATTAAGCCACCGGGCTTTGATAGAGCGTCGCGGATATAATCTGGAATATCAGCCGCTTTGAGATTTCCATCTTCGAGAATTTCAGCATAAATCCTGATGGCCCGGCCTTCGGTAATCACATCCCCTGAGCTTGCTTGCACAGCTTTACAGTTCCAGTGAAGGGTACTGTCAGTCATTTTGTGCAGTTGGATGGTGGTGCGAACTTTGTCGCCATAGGCTGCGGGACCGATAAAGCGGAAGTGGACGTCACCCATGACGAAGGCGGTACGGGATTCTTTAATCAACTTATTAGTTGGAAAGCCTAGTGCGCGCAAAAGTTCATGTTCAGCCTCGTTAAACCAAGTGAACATCATTGGGTAATAAACAAGACCAAAAGGATCGGACTCGCCCCAGGCGACAGTCAGTTCACGGGAATACATAATCATAGGAATTGGGACTTTCTTAAATTTGTTGAATTTTACGCTAAGTAAATTTTACTCGGTAGTTCATAGATATTTACTCTACAGAATAAAAGCAAAATCTCTGGTCATATGAACAAGAGAGGATCATAAAGGGGATATGCCTCTTTCATCTAATACGTCAAAACCCCTCCCTCCTTTTCTGATCTTGGTTGGTTTATTAACCATCTTGGCGGCTTTGGGTCAAATGTCGACTTCACTCTATACCCCGTCCTTTCCGGCGATTGGGGTAGATTTGCAGGCTTCTCCAGAGCAGGTGAACCTCACATTGGCAGTTTTCTTTTTTGGGTTTTCATTTTCCCAGTTGATTTACGGCCCACTGTCTGATCGCTTTGGTCGGCGGCGAATGTTAATGGTAGGAATTACAATCTATGCCGTCGCCAGTTTAGCCTGCGCCTATGCTTCTTCCATTGAGACGTTGATCGCTCTCAGGTTTTGTCAGGCTTTAGGGGCTTCTGCCGGGCCGGTTCTCTCCCGAGCAGTCGTTCGGGATTTATATAGTGGAGATCGAGCGGCACAGATTTTTGCTTATGTGGGCTTTGCCTTTGCTATCGTTCCGGCCCTTTTCCCTGCTATTGGAGGGTATTTACAAAGTTGGTTTGGCTGGCAGTCTAATTTTTTCTTCCTAACGGTCATGGCCTTAATCGTTGGGTTGATGGTTTGGTTTATTCTGCCTGAGACCAATAAGGATGTGGTAGATCGTACCATACCGACAGAGTCTTTGATTTCATCTTATGGCCTACTTTTGCGCAACCGCGTTTTCTTGGGATACATGTTGTTGGTTGGGGGTGTTTTTGCCGGGCTCATGGCATTTACCGCCTCCGCACCTTTCCTGATAATCGAGACCTTGGGAATATCGGCAAAAACCTATGGTGTGATGATTGCAGCGACAGTGGTCGGTTTCTTGAGCGGAACTATTCTGGCCGGACGTTTAGCGAAAAAAATTGGTGTCCGCCGTATGGCGTTTTTCGGGGCATCACTTGCTGTAGCAGGTGCCTTTGTAGGGGTTGGTCTATCCCTCAGTGGTATATTTAACCCCTATACAATTATTGGCCCTATGCTGATTTTCTTAGCAGGTCTTGGTTTGGTCTTTCCTAGCGGAATGGCAGGGGCCATGGAGCCGTACCCCCGTATCGCTGGCTCGGCTTCAGGCTTGATGGGGTGTTTTCAAATGCTCTTTGCCACGGCTGGCAGCATGGCTTCCGGATGGATTCCTCACGATACCCAATTGCCATTAGCTCTCCTGATTATGGGCTGCACTTTAATTGGGTTTATTGGGTTGATGGCTTTAGTAAAGCCGTTGAGAAGCAGTTCATGAAATTATCTGATAAAATTATGACCCCTGTATGGGGCCATAATATCCAAATTTGAACTTAGTGAGAATCGGTATATTCTGTTAAATGATTATTGGCATATTCTGTTAAATGACGGTCCTCACCTTCGGCATGTTTTTGCCACCAATTACTAAGGAGGCTCATAAGCTCAAGTGCGTGCGAGGTATCGCCAGTATTGAAATCAGCCTCGAGTTCACGGAGGCGTTGCAAAAATAATCTATGATCATTTCGATGCTCTTGTAAACGAGCGTAGCCACGTTGCTCCATGAATATCTCCTCACCTTTAAAGTGGTCAGCGTACTCACCTCTGATCATACTAATCTCGTCCGGGTTGATTTGAGAAATATCCCCAGATTTTATTTTACGGTACAGGTTGTTAATATGCCCGAGTAGTTTTTGGTGATCTTGGTCAATCGATGAAATACCTGTTTCGTATTCGTTAGTCCAAGGAAGTAACTCAGCATTTTCAACATTGTCGTGTTGGACCTCGCGCAAAAATGAGGCTACACGGCTTTGAAGGTTACTCGTTTGCTCAGAAAGCTTACTTGATGAATGTGAAATTTCATCTGCTGCGACATCAGATTTCTCTGCGGCATTGAGTACATCAGCAATCGAAACAGAAACGCTTTGTGTGCCACTAGCAGCCTGCTCAACATTGCGGGCAATTTCTTGCGTGGCCGCTCCTTGTTCTTCAACAGCAGCAGAAATTGATGAAGAAATTTCGCTAATATTCCCAATCACCCCTGAAATGCTGTTGATTGCCTGAACTGCTTCCTGTGTTGATCTTTGAACTTCAGATATTTGTGCGCTGATCTCATCAGTCGCGCTTGATGTTTGGGTAGCTAAATTTTTAACTTCGCTTGCAACAACAGCAAAGCCTTTACCTGCATCTCCGGCCCTTGCGGCTTCAATTGTCGCATTCAAAGCCAAAAGATTTGTTTGATCAGCAATATCATTGATGAGCGAAACGACTTCACCAATTTTACTCACGTTTTCTTCTAAAACCCGAATTTGTTCAGACGTTTTATCCGCTTCATGAACAGCCTGTTCAGATACGCTATTTGACTGCAAAACTTGGCGGCTTATTTCGGATATTGAAGAGGAAAGCTCCTCTGCAGCACTTGCTACAGTTTCAACATTTGTACTTGCTTCGCTTGCGGCAGATGCAACGGCTTCAGATTCATTCTTCGTACTTTCTGAAGTGGCTTTAACATCCGTGGCCGCTTTCCTCATGGAACGGTCAGCCTCTGTTAAACTATCAAGAACAGAAACAATTGTAAGTTCAAAATCTTGAATGAGTTTTTGAATACGAATACTCTCGTTTTCTTTTTCGGCATCCTCAAGCTTTTGCTTCACAGAGAGTTCGTCAGCCTTAATCATGCTTTCTTTAAACACTTGAACAGCTTTTGCCATGAGGCCAACTTCGTCTCCATGGTCCTGGGCTGGGATTTCGCTATCTTTTTGCCCTTCAGCTAAGCGTCCCATCACCGTGGTCATAGAAGTTATCGGTCTTGAAATGCCGGTACCAATGAAGAAAGCAGCCAAGAGGCCAGCTATGACAGCAATAACGGATATGATTGCTGTAATAGAGATCGCCTGATTAATGTCAAAAGCAGCGCGAGGGCCAAGCTCATCTTGCAATCCTTTAATTGCCAATTTCAATTTTTCAACTTCATCTGCGACAATAGGGCCGATACGATCAAGTTCACCTTTGATGATTTTGTTGCGTTCATTAATGGTTTGGTAAACGGTTTTGAACGCAGGCACATATTTAGCGTGCAGATCGTTAATCTCTTGAGCCAGTTGTTTGCGATGAGGGTTCTGGAGGTTTGCCAGTAAATCTTTTTCGTTCTGAGTCATTGCGGTCATTTCTTTTATGACTCGCTGATAGGAGTTCTGGTCATTTTCTACGAGAAATTTGGCCACATAAAGCCGACCAAGGAGAAGGTTGCGTAGAGTGATACCCGCCCTATAAGCACCTTCGGCATCCCCATCAGCAAAGGCACTTTCCATAATCTCGGTAAGCTTTTTCTCCATTTGAGGACCGGTAACATTAAGAACTTTGTTTACCAGATCATTCCGCTTTTCTTGCTTTACTGTAACTTTGTCAAATTGAGAAATATATTCTTTCAGTTGAATTTCGACTAAATCAACAGTTTTCAGAAATTCAGGATCAGTTGTTAATTCCCGAGTTTTTGGAATCAACTCAAGGGTGGTTTGTGCTCGTTTGCGTACACCAGAGATGTTGTCTTTGCTGGCGCTGATGACAAAGTTTTTGACGAACAATCGTGTCATTAACATATTGGCTTGAATGCGGCCGGCCTGATTAGTTTGGCGGGCTAAACTTCGATATTCAGTAAAATTATTTCCAGCGCCTTTAAGACTAAAGAAGCCAACAATGGCGATTATTAAAAGGAGTCCCAGTACCACCCCAAAACCACCATAAATTTTTCTGGATATTTTAATATTTTTTAATAACTGCATGACTTTTTCCAGTAGTTTGATTAGAACATTTTTCTACTACTTTAAGTTATCATGATTCACTTATTTTTTCTCTTAAAAGATTTATAAAAGGGCCGCCACCTGATTTTTTCCCTCCCAAGAGTTGAGAATCCTTGCCCTCTGTTTTAACCCCCATTATGACCATCTAAATGCCTAACCAGTAGGATTCTGAGAAATGATCAAAATCGTCCGTGCAAAACTTCATGGTCTTCGGGTAACCGGAGCCGACCTTAATTATCACGGTTCCATCACCTTGGACCCGGAGCAATGTGAGTTATCAGGGATTTATCCCATGGAGTTTGTCGAGATTTGGAACAAGTCGAGTGGGGCTCGGATTACCACCTACGTGATCTATGGGGAACCAGGCTCTCGGTGCTGTATCCTAAATGGTGCAGCGGCACGGACTTGTCAAAAAGGTGATGAGCTGATTATTGCTGCGTCTGACTACTGTGACCCCAGCCAGCTTTATGAGATCAAGCCTCGCATTTTGACCTATCTGCCCAACAATGAGGTCGATCAGGTGCTCAATTATGACGTCTTCGCCTCAAAAGAACGTCCTTATGATTTCCGTATTGTCGATGTAGACAAACACACCATTGAAGATTGCCACACTTACCCCAACGTCGATGTTGCTGCGATCCGCAACAATCTTGCCGATAAAGGTTGGAGCCCAGAAGAAATTGAGGCCTTTGTTGCCAGCCACTTTACGCTGTAGCAGCGGTTTCACCTTTGGCAGGTTTTGTGACTTCATCTTCTTCAATGGTTGCAAATAACTTTGCGATCCGTTTGAGGAAATAATAAATACGCTTGAAGCGTTCGATCATTTCTCTCTCTCGATTATAGAGGGCACGATCAGCAGCATTGGTTGAGGCTATTAAAGATTCGATGCCGTTGAGGGTTACTTCACTCACAGTGGCATCAATAGACCCTTTCATGGCGATGACCCGATTAGCTGCATCAGCATCTGTGCTTATAATTGCTTCTAAAGTTTCATCTAAAGCGGTACCAATTTGGCTATGTAATTTTGAGAGCCGATTTATGCTGGCTTTGCTGAACTTCATATTATGGTCAACACGGTCCATACCAATGCTGACCAAATCAGTTTCAATCAAATCGCCAATATTCTCAAAATAGTTCACCGCCTCCATCATGGCATAGAAATGATGACCTTGTTCTTTGCTCAAATTATCCATGCCGATGGCTTGCAAATAACTAATGGTTTGGGCATGGAGGCTATCAACCTCCTCATCCATTTTTTCAACCTTTTTCAAGTCTGCCAAGCTCCCTTGCAAGGTCGCTGGCAGGGCCGCGAAAAACATACTGCGAACCCGATGTCCTATGCGTTCAATTTCCATCCCCACCCGATCAAGGGCCAGAACAGGTGTTTCAAGCAATTCTGGATCAAGATATTTGGTTTGGACCCGCGCTGCTGCTGTTTCTGTCTCCGTCAGAGGTTTATCTGGAACAACCCATTCACAAAACCGGGCAAACATAGGCGCTGCCGGGAGGAAGAGAAGGGCCATGGAGATGTTAAAGATGGTGTGGGCATTAGCAATTTGCCGTGGCGTTTCAGCAGCTAGTCGTTCCATACCTTCTAAGTGGGAGTAATCTGGGGAGGCCCACCTGACCAGATCAGCAAACCAGGGGATAAACCAAACCACGAGTAACACACCACTGATATTAAAGGCTGTATGGGCTACCGCCACTCGAACCGCTTCACGGGGTTTGCCAATGGCGGCAAGACCCGCTGTAACACAGGTGCCCACATTGGCTCCGAACAACAAAGCAATCCCGCCTTCCAACGATACCAAGCCCTGGATCGCCATGGCTAAAACCACGCCTGTTGTCGCTGACGACGATTGCACCAAGGCTGTGAAAGTCATCGCCACGGCGATACCAATAAGCGGGTTAGAGACATTCTGCATCAGGTCAATGAAGGGTTCGTAAGCCCGAAGGGGCTTCATGCCATTGCTCATAATGCTGAGGCCGAAAAAAACCAAACCAAGGCCCATAATCAAGGCCCCGTAATGTTTCATCTTATCTTTGCGGCCCATAAACAGCATGCCAAAGCCAACTGCAACCAACAGCAAGGAGTATTTTGTGACTTTAAAAGCAATAATCTGAGCGGTAATGGTGGTGCCAATATTCGCCCCGAAAATCACCCCAACCGACTGAGAGAGGGACATCAGATTGGCGGTAACAAAGCCCACCAGCATCACGGTGGTCACAGAGGAAGATTGAATAATAGCAGTGACAAACGCCCCGGTGAGCATGCCTGTAAAACGGTTTGTCGTGAGCTTAGCCAAGATGACCTTCATGCGGTCACCAGCGACGATTTTAAGAGCTTCCCCCATCTGTTCCATGCCAAAGAGGAAGACCGCTAAGCCTCCTGCTAAGGTCATGACCATTTTGAACACATCCAAGGTCGCTTCGTCGGTTCCGGCGGCTTGAGCCGGGTTGATCATCACAGAGACCACAAGGCCTAAGCCTAAAATCAACCCAATACGTGTCTTGATATCACTCTTCTTGAAAAGCAGCGGAATATTCAAACTTGATGTTACGTTACTCATTCTCACTGCTCCTTCTCTTTAAGGCCTTTGATCCTTTTTGACAGACAATACCGGCACGGTGGCCTGTTGGACCACTTCCTCAGCAATGGAGCCGAACAATACTTTCTTAAGCTGTGACTGCCCCGTCGCCCCCATAACAATCATCATGGCGTCATGCTTTTTTACGGTTTTGAGGATACGTTGAGCGGGAAGGCCTTTTTCAACCTTTGTGGTGATGCGCTTCGCCATATATTTGGGAATAATTGATTGAATTCGCTTGAAAAATTTTTTCATCATCCGTTGGGCAACGTCTTCATGGGGGCGGTTGAGGTTCTTTTTGCCCTTATTATAAAACCCAGGCGTTTCAGCAGGGTCATGAACCGCGTGATAAATGATGATATCGGTGTCAAACTTCTTAGCTAAAGTGCAGGCCCACATCACCGCCTTAACTGAACTTTTTGAAAAATCAACAGGTGCCAGAATTGGCCCTTTAGCCTTCTTACCCTTACCCTTTGCCATCTGACCCCTCCTTTGGTTTCACCGTGCCCCAATAAAAATCGAAGCCCGAGAAATATCAAACTGCAAGGGTTTCAGTTTGGGACAAACCAAGTAAAGAAGTAAAGAGTTTCCTTGAAGATAAAGGGATTATCATGGGCTTCCGGCACTAGTGGGCGGAGCCCGCAGAGCCTCTAGGCAGCTTTGGCAGAGAGTTCGCGTTTTACGTCGCGCCAGACGCTGAGGCCGTAGTTGTCGCCGCTTTCTTGCATGGCGATGGCTTTTTCGACAGCAATGAGCAAGGCTTCACGAACACCGTGTTGTTGGATGAGGTATTGAGCAATTTCTTGGGGGTCGTCAGCGGGGCTATTCATTGAAGCGGGTATTCCTGTTTTCCCTCCCCCTTGTCGGGGGAGGGGTGCTGGAGAGAGAAGATAAGTTAATGAAGCGGAGCTTCTAGCCGCGGAGTTCGCCGCCTGTGGCACCAACGACTTTGCCAATAACCTTTTGAGCAATGGCTTCGATCTCGTCGTCTTTGAGGGTGCGCTCGGTGGGTTGCAGGGTGACATTGATAGCGATGGATTTTTTATCTTCGCCAAGGGATGCCCCTTCAAACAGGTCGAACACGCCAACTTTGGTGATCAAGGTTTTGTCGGCCCCTTTAGCTGCTCGAACCACTTGCTCCGCCGTCACGTCTTTGCCAATGACAAAAGCGAAGTCGCGCTCAACGGTATGGAACTGGGCAATTTTCAGTAATGGTTTGGTGGTCTTCTTGGGTTTTGCTTTTGGCAAATTCTCTAAGTAAATCTCAAAACCAACAATAGGCCCTTTGACCCCAAGTTGCTTGAGAATACCTGGGTGAATTTCACCGAACCAAGCGAGAATATTCTTAGGGCCAAGACGAAGTGAGCCAGCCCGACCAGGATGGTACCAGGCAGGGATATCATCGGTGAAAACTTGGAGGTTGCCAGTAGGAGCACCGATGGACTCAAGAACGGCTAAGGCATCGGCTTTGGCGTCAAAAGCATCAACATTACGAGGTTGTTGCGCCCAGTTGCGATCACCGGTTTTGCCGGAGCGAACACCTGTGGCGACGGTGCGTTGATCTTTGGGGCCATCGCCATGATATTCAGGGCCAACCTCGAACAAGCAAGCGTTCGGGTTATCATGGTCGTCGTTTTTGCCACATGCCACAATCAGGTTTGGCAGGATGGAAGGGCGCATGACGTTGAGGTCGGTGCTGATGGGGTTAACCAAACAAACGGCGTCTGCCCCGCCACCAAACATTTTGGCCTGTTCCATCGGGAGGAAAGAGTAAGTCACCGACTCGATCAATCCCCGTTGAGCCAGCATCCGGCGCGCCGTACTACGGTTTTTTTGGATCGGGGTTAGGGCTTGCACAGGCAAGTCGGTTTCGCGCTCAAGTGGGGTTGCCGGAATATGGGCGTACCCATAAAGGCGCACCACTTCTTCAACCAAACCAGCTTCACCTTCTAGTCCTGCTACAATATCAGGCCGCCAGGAAGGGGTGAGGACATCAAAGTCATTACCATTACGCACAACTTCACAGCCGACAACTTCCAAAATACGAACGATCTCATCAGCTGGAACTTTAACGCCCGTAATCTGCTCAACGCGCCCGGCCCGGAGGGTTAGTTTGTTGCGGATATCGGGGGCTGCGCCAGCAACAACGATTTCGCTGGGCTCACCACCGCAGAGTTCCATCACCAAATGGGTGGCTATTTCAGCACCATCGTAAGTGAAAACCGGATCAACACCACGCTCAAAACGGAAGCGGGCATCAGATTGTAAGTTAAGCTTCCGGCCTGTAATCGCGGTACGAATGGGATCGAAGTAAGCAGATTCGATGAAAACATCGGTTGTGTCGTCGGTACAGCCAGAAATCTCACCGCCCATAACACCAGCAATGGCTTCGGCTTCTTTTTCATCGGCAATGACGGTCATTTCGCTGTCGAGTTCATATTCTTTGCCATCAAGAGCGAGAATTTTCTCTCCATCTTTGGCAAGGCGCACATGAATGTCACCTGTAAGACGGGCCACATCAAACACATGGAGCGGACGACCGAGATCGAAGGTTACCAAGTTGGTGATATCAACCAGCGCAGAGATCGGACGCAGGCCAATGGCGAGCAGACGATCTTTCAGCCACTGCGGGCTTTCACAGTTTTTAACGCCACGGACATAACGCCCAACGAAGTAAGGACAAGCGTCTTTGGTCGCTTCATCAAAATCAAGATGAACTTTGATCGGACTCTCAAAGCTGCCGCCAGCTTTATCTGAGTTAAGGGCACGAAGTGTCCCTATGCCGGCAGCGGCGAGGTCACGGGCCACACCGCGCACACCGAGGCAGTCGCCCCGGTTGGGGGTGATGGCGATTTCGATAACAGGATCATCAATGCCCATCACTTTGATGGCCTGAGCACCAACTTCCGCATCAGCAGGCAGGTCGACAATACCGTCGTGCTCGTCTGAGAGGTTCATTTCCCGCTCAGAGAGCATCATGCCAGAGCTTTCTACGCCGCGAATTTTGGCTTTTTTCAAAGTGACGTCGAGGCCTGGAATGTAGGTGCCCTCGGTAGCAAAAACCGCCTTCATGCCTTTGCGGGCATTGGGTGCGCCACAAACCACTTGGAAAGTTTCACTGCCATTGCTGACGGTGCAGACCTTGAGCTTATCAGCGTCAGGATGCTTGTCGGCTTCAAGGACTTCAGCCACGACAAAGGACTCGAGGCCCTTGGTGCGGTCTTCAACCCCTTCGACCTCAAGGCCGATCATGGTTAGGGTATCGACAACCTTTTGCAGGTCGGCATCGGTGTCGAGGTGGTCTTTGAGCCAGTTAAGAGTGAATTTCATTAGTCGAGCCCTCCTACCATGCTGGGCGTCTGTAATGACTGGAAGCCATAGTGACGCAGCCAGCGCAGGTCGGATTCAAAGAAAGTACGTAGATCAGGAATGCCATATTTGAGCATGGCGATTCGCTCGATGCCCATGCCGAAAGCAAAGCCTTGATACTCTTCAGGGTCGATACCGCAATTAACCAGTACTTGTGGATTCACCATGCCAGAGCCGAGAATTTCAAGCCAGTCATCACCATGACCGATTTTGAACTCGCCGCCTTCCCGGGTGCAGCCGATATCAACTTCGGCGCTGGGCTCCGTGAAAGGGAAATAGCTGGGGCGGAATTTAACAGGGAGGTCATCCATATCAAAGAAAGCCCGACAGAAATCAATCAGGCAGCCCTTGAGATGGCCCATGTGGGTTTTCTTGTCGATCACCAATCCTTCAACCTGATGGAACATGGGAGAGTGGGTGGCGTCGTAATCACAACGGTAGGTCCGACCCGGCACGATAATACGGATCGGCGGTTTTTGATTTTGCATGGTGCGAATTTGCACGGGCGAGGTATGGGTCCTGAGCACCATACGGTGGCCTTCTTTCTCGTTGGGGAGATAGAAAGTGTCGTGCTCCTGCCTGGCAGGGTGCTCAGGCGGGATATTGAGGGCTGAGAAGTTGTACCAGTCCTCTTCAATGTCCGGCCCTTCGGCAACGGTGAAACCCATCTCGCCGAAGATGGCGACCACTTCGTCGATAGTTTGGCTGATCGGATGGATGCGCCCTTGGTCTTCAGGGCGCACAGGCAAAGAAACATCAATGCGCTCGTTGATGAGTTGAGCGTTTAGGGCTTCAATTTCCAAAGCCCCTTTGCGGCCATCAATTGCACTCGCAATTTCGCTCTTGAGTACGTTTAGAGCTTGCCCGGCGGCTTTGCGTTCCTCTGGTTCCATTTTACCCAAGGTTTTCATGAGACCCGAGACACGGCCTTTTTTGCCCAGTTCGGCAATGCGAATATCTTCAAGGGCCTTGAGATCACTGGAACCTGCAACAGCGTCTAAAATTTCACTGCGAAGGGTTTCGACGTTATCCATCGTTTTTCTGCCTAAGTATAATTATCTATCAAAACAGCAAAAGGGGGCTCTGAGATGACTCAGAACCCCCTTTAAAAGACCAAATTGTAAGAGCCTATTGGCTCAGCGCATTAAGCGGTCTTGGTGAGAGCGGCCTGAGCCTGATCTACCAAAGCTTTAAATGCGGCTGGCTCTTTAACCGCTAAGTCAGCAAGGACTTTACGATCAATTTCGATGCCAGCTAAATTCAAACCGTTAATCAATGTGGAGTATTTCATGCCGTGCAAACGTGCACCGGCGTTGATACGTTGGATCCACAGAGCGCGGAAGCTGCGCTTTTTGTTACGGCGATCGCGGTAAGCATATTGAAGGCCTTTTTCGACCCGCTCAATGGCGATACGGAAACTGGAGTTGCTGCGGCCTCGGTAACCTTTGGCGGCATCAATGATTTTTTTGTGACGGGCGTGCGTGGTGACGCCCCTTTTAACGCGTGACATGGCTAGCGGTCCTTATTTAGCGTAGGGCATATATGATTTGACTTTTTTCGCGTCTTGATCGCAAAGGATCATCATGCCGCGAGCTTGTCTAATCATTTTGGTGGGACGTTTGCGCATACCGTGGCTTTTGAAAGCCACTCCGGCGCGTACTTTACCAGAAGCGGTCAAACGAAACCGTTTCTTGGCGCTAGCCTTCGTTTTCATCTTGGGCATTTTGCTCTCTTTCATAATAACAAGAGGTCGAATATTGAGCGGTTGGGCATACCCGATAAGCCTCGCCACTCGTGAAGAGGCGGTTTATAGCGGGGGAAGGGGGGGAATGCAAGGGAGTTTGAAGGGTTTTTAACTTCTAAAACGACACAAACCATTCGCCCACTATTATTTTGTTTAAAGTCTAAGTTTGCTTCACGGCCTTAGTCTTTAACTTTTAACGCTGCTAGGCTGCCAAGAACTTGTTTTTTAAAAGTTTCAAAGTCCCCTTCGGTACAAACAAAACCACGTAAATAAGCATCGCTACCCGAAATATCTACTGTATTTATTTGCCGCCCAAGCATCTTAAAATAAGCCATGCAATGTATGTCATCACGTTTAACTTCGCTGTAAACAACGTCTGACATTTGAACGAGATCTTGAAACTCGCTTTTTTTAACGGGAGTACCTTTCAGATTTTTCCCAACGTATACAGTTTCAATAGTTGACTTTGTTGGTGGGAATGCAAAGCCACCACGATTTTTCATTTCAAAAAATAGTTGAGCACCTTTTTTGAATACAATTTGCTCCTGATAACGATCAGGCAATGTTGTGTTCCTTTTAATGTGCTTAAGACGACTCCTTGAGGTGTTTGAGCCTTCTAATCGGCTCTGGTCGAAGTCGATAATTTCCCAAGTCGGTTTCCCGAGGTTTTTCCCATGAATAGTTTTAGCGCCGGTTGCAACACAACCTGTTAAAGCGAGCAAGCTTAGCACTGCTATTATGCGGTTCATTATCCCCTCCCAATTTATTGTATTCTCAAATTTAAAAGCTACTTTAAAGTGCTAAAAGTAAAACTCAAGTATATACAAGAAAGTGAGTATCGCTTGTCTATATGGCCTGTAATTTTTTAGCTAGAGTTTTCCCGCCAATAGAGAATTTAGAGGGTAGAAAAAAAACAGATATCCCCCTAAGGTGGTCAAAACAGATTTCGTAAACGCATATAGCAGGAAGCCAAGTCCATGAATGATGTGCTGGTTAATGTGGTTTTGCCTCTGGTTTTGTCGGTCATGATGTTCACCATGGGGCTGACCTTGACTGTGGAGGATTTTGTTCGTGTCGGGAAAAAGCCCAAAGCGTTTTTCCTCGGCGTTTTTAATCAGATGCTGGTCTTGCCCATCGCGGTCTTTATCATTGCCACTCTAAGTGGGCTTAGACCGGAATTTGCGGTAGGCTTTATGATCTTGGCGGCTTGTCCTGGCGGGATTACCTCAAATGTGATGTGCTATTATGCGCGGGGGGATACCGCCCTTTCCATCAGTCTCACTGCCATTGTCAGCTTGGTTAGTTTTATCACTTTGCCTCTCATTGTTGGTTACTCAATCAGTCATTTTATGAGTGGTGAGCAGGCGGCAAATTTTCCGATGTCACGCATCGCTATATCCCTGTTTGTGATTAATGTTATTCCCGTCAGTATTGGCATGGCAACGCTTCACTATTTTCCGAAGCTGGCGACGAAAATCGCCCCTTGGTTTGACCGGATAACCGTCGTGTTGTTTATAGTTATTGTGGTAGGTGCAGTGAAGCGCAATTGGGATTTGGTCGTTGCCAATTTGGGGGATTTGGGTGGAATATCCTTAGTGATCTGCGCTGTTATGCTGGCGGTTGGATTTATAACGGCTCGTTTAATGAAACTCGACAAGTCTCAGGCAACCACCATCTCAATGGAAACAGGGGTGCAGAATGCCGCAACAGCCATCCTGATCGGCGGCACCATCTTAGGCAGTGAATTCCTCTATCTACCGGGGGCAATCTATGGTGTTTGCATGTATCTGCCAGCAGGTATTTTGATCCTGGGGGCTCGTTACTTTATCAACAAAAAGGCGGTGGCGACGGTTTAAGTCGCCATCCAGGTTACATTTTTGGATTACAGCGAGGGGCCTTATGTCTGGTTTTATGTTCTTCCAATATCTCTACCCCGCCTTAGCTTTTTCTCCAAGGGACTCCTTGCAATAGCTAATCCACTGTGCGGTTAGCTTCTCATGCACAGCGTTTTGGCAGAGGCGTTGTCTTAGAGCGGGGAAGTTGACCCGGTCGATGGGTTGGTCTTGGTTGAAGCAGGAGAAGACCACGGTTTCTTTACCGGTTTCAGGGTCTTTGTGGGGTTGGAGGCATTGGGCGCAGATTTCTTTCATCATGCACTGCATGGGAGAGTTAATGCTGGCGATGGCGACGTGGTCATCTTTGAAATATTCCTTCAAAATCCCATGGCGAGATTCACCGACAGCGCGCATCATCATGTCGGACCCAATAACGATCATACGATCGACATCACTTAAGGGGATATCAATATCGCCAAGTTCCCCCTTAGCATAAGCGGTCATCGCTTGGACGATATTACCAACGAAGGCTTTGTCTTGTGGGCGGCTGGGTTTGAAACCTGGCGCGGTATCACAGCACCAAACCACCACGTCAGAAGCTTCTTCAATATGGTCGATGTGGAAGCGGTCGTGGATGCCTTTATAAGCGGCGAAATAGAGAACCTTGGAGCCTGCTTGCCTGAATGCTGTATTGATGTCGAGTAGAACCGCATTGCCCAAGCCCCCCCCAGCGAGCAAGACGGTTTCGCCTCCGGGGGTTTCCGTGGGTGCTCCGGTGGGGCCCATGAGGATGACTCGTTGACCCGGTTTAAGGTAGGAAATCAACGAGGTTGAACCCCCCATATCCATGGCGATTAGGGAAACCAGCCCTTTTTCAGGGTCAACTAACGCTCCTGTTAAGGCGACACCTTCCATCGCGAGGGTAGTGCCGTTAACTTGAAGCGAGTCGGCTTCATAGTTTTGTAGCCTGAAGAACTGCCCCGGCTTGAAAGCTTTAGCAGCTAAGGGGGCGTGAACGGTGATTTCAATAACATTGTCAACTAAAGTTGATACGGACTTCACCGTGGCACGCAAACCTTTATTAAGGTCAATCGTCATTCCAGAAGGATTAATCTTTTTGAGCATACGATCAATCACAGGATAGCCTTGCTTGGCACTGGCAATGGCCTTGACCACATTGCCTGCATAAGACGGATGAAGGTCCCCAAAGTAGCTCATGGTGCGCCCATCTTCACTATGCTTGATCAGCATTTGCGGGGTTTTGGGTTTGGCCGACCACTCAGGTGTTACTTTGTCGCCTTCTTCGCTAAAGGCCTGGAAGTATTTACCATCAAGCTCGGCAAAACCTGGGTGCTCACGAGCGAGAACTGTATTGGGTTGGGTGCCTGCAGCAATCAAAACCGCACGAGCCGGCAAGGAAAGCTCTTCACCTGTAGGTTTAGGCCGCCCATCTTCACCAATTTCCTGACGTTCCAGCTTGATGGTTTCTGTGTGACCAAACTTATCAACTTCAAGGGCTGTTGGAGAGAGCAGTTCGGCAAAGTAGATACCTTGCTCGAAGGCTTTCTCAATCTCTTCGTGGTTAAGCTGATAACTGGGTGAACCTGTCATCAGGCGACGATACGCAATAGTCGCTCCCCCCCATTCATTGAGTAAATCAATGAACCTTGGTTCTCTCCCTTCTTTGGCTGCTAATTCACGTTCCGCACGAATCGCACGCCCGTGGGGTAGGAATTCATCAGCAATGGACTGCTCTTCTTCATTCCAGGCCGCGCGAACGGCTTCTTCGCCTTTTTGGGTGATCAACACTTCATAACGATCGAGGAATTTTTCGACCTGGCGCACGTAATAGGCCAAGGCTTCGGTTGCTGTATCAATAGCCGTGAGGCCGCCACCAATAACCACGGCAGGGAGGCGTAATTGCAGGTTCGCCACGGAGTCTTTTTTGGCAGCACCTGTTAATTGTAAGGCCATGAGGAAGTCTGACGCTTGGCGCACCCCGCGGGCGAGGCCGTTAGGAATATTGAGGAAGGTGGGTTTACCAGCTCCCATACAAAGGGCTATGTGATCAAAGCCCATTTCGTAAGCGGATTCAGCTGTAATTGCGCTGCCAAATCGCACCCCACCAAACAGGTCAAACTGTTGGCGTCGCTCGACCAGGAGGCGGAGGATTTTTAAGAAATTCTTGTCCCACCGAACGGTAATGCCATATTCCGCGACTCCGCCAAACCCGGCTTGGGAGCGTTCATCCAGGTCTTCTTGCAGATTGGTGATATCGTAAATGGGTTCAAAGGCGACTCGTTTCCCTCGCTCACCAATGCCGGAAATTTCAGGTGCCAGCGGTTCAATTTTCAATCCATCAATGGCGGTGACCTTGTGCCCTTCGTTCATCAGATAATGAGAGAGGGAGAAACCGGCAGGCCCAGCGCCGACGACCAAGACATTGTAGCCACTTTCTGGCTTGGGCAATGGAGCGGCAAAATTGAGTGGGTTCCAGCGGGTCAGGAGGGCGTAAATTTCAAATCCCCAGGGCAGTTCCAGGATATCTTTTAAGGTCCGAGTTTCGGCCTGGGGGATGTTAACAGGCTGTTGCTTTTGGAAGATGCAGGCCTTCATACAGTCGTTACAAATCCGGTGCCCGGTTGCGGCGACCATGGGATTGTCGACAATAATAATAGCGAGAGCAGAAAGGGCGAAGCCTTGGTTCTTAGCCTCGTGCATTTCAGAAATGCGTTCTTCTAACGGGCAACCTTCAAGAGCGATGTTCAAGGGGTTTTTAGAAAATTCACCAGTCTTTTTATCATGAGCTCCATGGGAACAGCTATCCCGCCCCCGGTGATGACAAATGACGCAATAGGTGGACTCGTCTAAAGCCTCTAACAGGTTGTCACCTTTATCAGTAAGGGTAAAGCCGTCTCGATTATAGCCCTGCTCCCCTTTGAGTTTTTTCATCTCAATACCGCATTTGACCTCTTGCTCACTGGGGACGAGGTCAAAATGGTCGACTTTTTTATTGAGGCGGAACAACAGATCATCTTTATGGCGCTCTTGGCCCTCGGGGTTATAAAGCGCCCAGTCAATATAGCAGGTGGCGAGCTCAATAATCTCGGCGTTGGTGTCTTTATCCTCAAGCCATTCCATAACTTTTTCAGCAAATATGAATTGATCGAACTTACCACCGAAGAGGGGGGTTAGCTCTTTCTCCATAGCAGGACCATCAAAAGTCATGGCTTCGTCAACGCTATGTGCTTTGGCAGCGCGGCGTTGGACGAACAGGTGCTTACAGTCATAAAGGATGGTTAAATCACGGTGGCGCTGAGAAAGTTCATTAAGCTCTTGAGAGACTCCAAACAATTCTCCAATGAAACGATCCATCTCCGGGGCCAGAGCAAGCATAATGTCGGCTTGTTCTTGGCGATTGAGGTTATTTGCCTCAGCCCGCCCCCTCTCCAATTGCTGTTGAAGTTCAATGTTGGTTTTTGCCAAATGATCTAAAAATTGATCATCGATTTTATGTAAACCAGAAAGGGTGTAAAGGTCCTGGAACTGTAAGCCATGGGCGAGTTTCATTGTCGTCATTTGTTGCCGTTACCCTCTCAATTGGAACTATATATTTTCGTGGTTTATTATGCTGAATACCGCTAGTGGAGTTTTGTGAAAAATTAAGTGGTAACCCTATATTAACCCAGGGTAATTTTTCCTTGAGTTCGGTTAAGTTTAATTAAGTAAATCATGGCTATTTCCCTCAAGGTAAAGACCGGGTAAAAACACTTTCATGTCAAATCAAATACTCACCCCTTTTACCCAGGAAATTGTCCTTAGTGATGAAGCGGCAACGGTGTCATTTGCTCGAGCCTTGGCAAAACTTGCTGAGCTAGGCGATGTGATTGCCTTATGGGGAACCCTTGGCGTGGGGAAATCAGTTTTTGCTCGTGCTTTTATTCGCCAACTGACCTCGCCTTTAGAGGAAGTCCCGAGCCCGACCTTTACCTTGGTGCAAAATTACGAAGGGATGGAGGCAGAAATTTATCACTTTGATTTCTATCGCCTCGAAGAAGTGGATGAAGCCTACGAGTTAGGAATTGAGGAAGCTTTTAGCGACGGAATTTCTTTGCTGGAATGGCCTGAGCGGATTGAGCCTTTGCTGCCCCGCGACCGTCTTGACATTACCCTCATCCATGGGGAAACAGATGAAGCTCGCCAGCTAACTCTTAAGGCTGAGGGCAAATGGGCGGAACGTTTAACTAAGGGCTGTGATGGGAGTTGTGGTGGTCATGGCTGAGCGCTCAATTGATATTTTTCTAGCAGGCGCAGGCTGGCATGAGGCTGAGCGTGATCCTTTGACAGGAGACGCCTCTTTTCGTCGTTATATTCGCCTAAAGCAGGCCACTGGCGAAAAAGCCATGCTAATGGATGCCCCTCCGCCCCAGGAAGATGTTCGCCCGTTTCTATCTATGGCTCGTCATCTTGAAAAGCTCGACCTAAGCGCGCCGAAAATATTAGCTGGTGATGAAGCACAAGGGTTTCTGCTTTTAGAAGATTTTGGTGATGACACTTATACTCGTTTGCTGAAAAAAGGAGCTGATGAAGAAAAGCTCTATCGGTTGGCTACGGATGTATTGATCAATCTTCATGAATTGGGCAAAGGGTCAATACCGTTGGGTCTTCCCGCTTATGATCAAGAGAAAATGCTCACAGAGATCTCTTTGCTGCCTGATTGGTATATGCCAGCGGTAACGGAACAGCCATCAATTAAAGCAAAAGCAGAGTTTGAGGCGATATGGCAAAAACTATTTCCTATCGTACTAAAGGGACCGGAGGTTCTGGTTCTGAGAGATTATCATGTTGATAACCTGATGCTCTTAGAGGGACGAGGTGAAGGCGTTGCTAGTTGTGGTTTGCTTGACTTCCAAGACGCTGTTGCCGGGCATCCGGCCTATGATCTAATGTCTTTGTTAGAAGATGCGCGACGGGATTTAGCACCAGGTTTGGCAGAGGCTATGCTCGATCATTATTTTGAAGCTTTCCCTGAGGGCACCCGAGAAGAATTTATGACGGCTTACGCCATTCTTGGAGCCCAACGCCATGCGAAAGTCATTGGCATTTTCACCCGGCTCTCAGTGCGTGATAACAAAGATGTCTACTTAGAGCATATTCCTCGGGTTTGGCGATTGTTAGAGAAGGCTTGCGAACACCCTGTTTTAGGGCCATTTAAAGAGTGGTTAGATAAAAATATTCAAAAAGACTCTAGGAGAATACCACCGTGTCGAGTGGCAAAGTAAAAATACCAAAAACCGCCATGGTTCTTGCTGCCGGAATGGGCAAGCGTATGCGGCCCATTACCAACATCATCCCAAAGCCAATGGTGATGGTTGCTGGACGTACTTTGCTTGACCGCTCTCTTGATCGCCTAGAAGACGTTGGAGTGAGAACGGCGGTGGTAAATACTCATTATCTGGGTGATCGCATTGAGCAACACCTCAAAAAACGCAAAGTACCACAGATTGTCCTCTCCCCTGAAGAAGACCTGCTGGAAACGGGCGGCGGTGTCAAAAATGCTCTAGACAAATTAGGCGATGAACCTTTCTTCGTGGTGAACTCCGATGCCATGATACTTAATGGCTCTCAAGTTGCCCTCAAGCGATTGGCTGAGCGTTGGAACCCTGATGAAATGGATGCACTGTTATTGCTCCATTCTACCGTTGAAGCGTATGGTTATGACGGCACAGGGGATTTTGAGATGGACCCCCTAGGTACGATTGTCCGCAAGCAAGAGCGCCAAATCGCCCCATACCTATTCACAGGTATTCAAATCCTCCATCCAAAAGTATTTGAAGATACCCCTGAGGGCCCCTTTTCCCTCAATGTGATTTACACTAAGCTGATTGAGGAAGGTCGGCTTTTTGGCATCGATCACGATGGGGAATGGTTCCATGTGGGGACACCTGAAGGGCTAGCGCAAGCTGAGTCCTATATGGGTGTTCGCTATTCCGGCTCTAGACGTCGAAGGGTAATTTAAAGTACTCAAAAAAGGGGGTAAATTTTGGAGGTAAACCCAACCGTTTACACAGTGCCGCCGAGCGCTCCCTTTGCCGATGTTCTCGCTCGCGGAATTCTTGATCAGTTTGGTGAAGACCCAGCAGCCCTTTCCCAAGTTGTTATCCTGCTGCCCACCCGACGGGCCTGTAGAACTCTACGCGATGCTTTTTTAAGGGCGAGCGGTGGAAAACCATTACTTTTGCCGCGCATGACCCCTTTAGGCGATGTGGATGAAGATGAATTAGCTCTGACGGCTTTTGATGGGCTCAACGCTGAAGCCGACTTGGAAATCTCCCCGGCGATAAGTGGGCTCAGACGACAGTTGTTGCTAACACGATTGGTTTTAGCCCTCAAAAAAGACCAGACCACCGTTGATCAAGCCGCTCGTCTAGCAGGAGAGCTGGCCCGGTTGCTTGATCAGGTTCACACTGAGCAACTCTCTTATGATGCCTTGCAAGGTTTGGTGCCCGAGGAATACGCCGAGCATTGGCAGATTACCCTGGAATTTCTTGAAATTCTTACGAAACAATGGCCGGAAATTCTTAAAGCTGAAGGCTGCGTTGACCCGGCAGAACGACGTAATCTCCTCTTAGCGGCTCAGGCCAAACGTTGGCAGGAAAACCCGCCGCAAACCCCGGTGATCGCTGCTGGCTCTACAGGGTCGATCCCGGCAACGGCTGGCTTGCTCAGCACCATTGCCCGTTTGCCCCAAGGCATGGTCCTTCTTCCCGGTTTCGATCGCTTCATGGATGAAGAGGTTTTAAAGGCCCTTGAGCCGAGCCATCCCCAGTATGGTATGTCCCGGTTGCTCGAAACCATGCAAGTGGCCCCCAATGAAGTTGAAGTTTGGCCCAAAGATCAGAACCCAACGTCTCGAGAAACTTTGATTGCTGAGGCTCTGCTTCCAGCAGCAACGGCAGGACATTGGTTGGAAGCAGAGATTAGCGAAAGTGCCTTGAAAGGGGTCAGTCGCCTTGATTGTCCTGGCCCAAAAGAAGAGGCAGGCATTATCGCCCTGATGATGCGGGAAACCTTGGAGCAGGTAGAAGAAGGGCGCACTGCGGCCTTGGTGACACCTGATAGAACATTAGCGCGTCGTGTCGCGGCTGAATTGCGGCGCTGGGGGGTGGAAATTGATGATTCTGCCGGGCAACCTTTATCCCAATCTCTGCAAGGTACTTTCTTGCGTCTCAGTGTGCAGCTAATTGCGGAGGGGTTTGCGCCCCTAGCCTTGTTGGAAGTTCTCAAACACCCCTTGGCGGCATGTGGCCTGGAACCTTCAACTCTTCGACGGTTGGCTCGCCAATTTGAAATTGAGTGCTTGCGAGGACCCCGCCCTGGGCCAGGAATAGAAAGCCTGCAAAGCTTAAATCAAGAGAGTGAAATCTCAGGTTTATTGGATTATTTGGAGAGCTGTTCAGTAGAGATGACCAAATTGTTCTCTCAAGAAATGTGCTCGCTTCAAACATTAGCTCAAGCTCATGTCAGCTTCATGGAAGCTCTCTCTCAAGGAACAGACGGACTCTGGAGCGGTGAGGCAGGAGAGGGATTGGCTTCCTTTATGGCAGAACTGGCAGAGGCTGCCGAGGGCATGCCAGAAATTGAGCCCTATGCCTATCCTGCTTTGCTTGAAGCATTCTTGGCAGGACGGGCTGTGCGCCCAAGGTTTGGCGGGCATCCACGTCTGACCATTCTTGGTTTGTTGGAGGCTCGGCTTATCCATGCTGACCTACTTATTCTTGGTGGTTTAAACGAAGGAACCTGGCCCCCAGAATCCGTTGCTAGCCCTTGGATGAGCCGTCCTATGATGGACAAGTTCGGTTTACCCCTGCCAGAGCGTCGCATTGGCCTGACAGCACACGATTTTGTTCAGGCTTTTTGTGCTAAAGAGGTGGTGATTACCCGTTCCGAACGGGTGGAAGGAACGCCAACGGTGCCCTCGCGCTGGCTCATGCGCCTCGAGTCTTTGCTTAAAGGCAAAGAAATGGCCCATTTGATTTTAGGCACCCTCCAGTGGCTTTATTGGCAACAGCTTCTTAAATCCCCAACTGAGCGAAAATTGGTTGGCCGACCAGCTCCTTGCCCCCCTGTTGAGGCTCGTCCCCGTCAGCTTTCTGTAACCCAGATTGAAACCTGGATGCGTGATCCGTATGGGGTATATGCCCGACATATTTTAGGCCTGCGCGCCCTTGATCCGCTTGATGCTGACCCTGGGGCAGCAGACTACGGCACCCTCATTCACGGGGCTTTGGAAGATTTTGTTGTTGCCTACCCACAGGAGCTTCCCGCTAAACCTTTAGAAAAAATCATAGCACTAGGCAGAGAACGTTTTGGTGAAGCCCTGAACAAACCCGGTGTTTGGGCCTTCTGGTGGCCCCGCTTTGAAAAAGTAGCCGCTTGGTTTGTCGAGCAAGAAATTAAACGACGTCCCCATGTTGCCACCATTAAAGCAGAGGTGAATGGTAAACTGGTTCTTCAAGGTCCGGCAGGTCCCTTTAAACTCACTGCCAAGGCCGATCGCATCGACCAGATGAGTGACGGCACATATGCCATTATTGACTATAAGACGGGCGCTCCACCGACCAAAAAAGAAGTGGCAGCAGGTTTTGCGCCGCAACTTCCCTTGGAAGCTGCCATGGTTCAGTCAGGTGGGTTTAAAGGCTTAAAACCAGCGGCTGTATCCTCTTTAGAATATTGGCGGCTCAAAGGAAGTGACCCGGTAGGAGAAATCCGTGACGCAGGTGGTGATACAGCCACCTTAGCCAAAGAAGCGATAGAGGGGCTTCAAGGCTTGGTGAATGCTTTTGATCGCCTTGATACCCCTTATGAAGCAAGGCCAAACCCTGAAATGGCCCCCAAATATAGCGACTATGGACATCTCGCCCGGCTTAAGGAATGGGCTGCTGGGGAAGGTGACGGAGAATGAGCAACCTCATCCAACAACAAGCAGAAGAAGCACAACGCCGGGCTTCAGACCCCAAAGCGTCAGTTTGGGTCGCTGCCTCTGCTGGGACTGGGAAAACCAAGGTTTTAACTGATCGAGTGTTGAGTTTGCTCCTTGACGCTGTGCGCCCTGAACGCATCCTTTGCCTGACCTTTACCAAAGCGGCGGCGGCAGAAATGTCGACCCGTATTGCTGAGCGTCTCTCCACCTGGGCCTCCAGAGAGCAGGATTCTCTTGCAGCAGAACTTAATTCCTTGTTGGGGAAAGTGCCGAGTGATGCTGTTATTGCTCGGGCGCGCCGTCTTTTTGTCCAGGTGCTCGATACTCCTGGTGGGATGCATATTCAAACCATCCATGCCTTTTGCCAATCCTTGCTTGGGCGCTTTCCTTTAGAGGCTGACCTTGCGCCACATTTCACGGTGATGGATGAGCGTGACGCGGCTGAGATGTTATTATCAGCCCAAGAAACCATGCTGCAACAAAGCCGACAGGGGCGAGATGATAAACTCGCCCAAGCCCTCGCGGTTATTGCTTTTCATCGACATGAAAGTGCCTTTCCTGAGCTAATGAGAGCTTTAGCTTCTGAACGGGGGCGTATAAAGCGATTGATTGCAAACTTTGGTGGAGTTGATGGGGTTATTGAAAAGGTTGAGCAGCTTCTTGAGGTGGCGCCAGGAGAAGACTTGGATAGCCTGCTGAGCAGGGCTTGTGCGGAAGAAGCTTTTGATGGCTCTGCCTTACGGGAAGCTGCGGGGGGTTTGCTTAATGGCAGTAAAACTGATCAGGAGCGGGGCGGGTTAATGGCGGCATGGCTCGCTGACATGCCTGAGGGGCGCTTAGGTCAATTACAAACCTACACGGGAGTTTTCCTTACCGGGAAAGGGGAAACCCGTAAGACGTTGATGACAAAAAAAGCGGCAGAGGCTGCGCCTTCTGCGCTTGATGCCTTAGAGACTGAAGCCGAACGGTTGGTCCGATTGGAATATCGTAAAAAAGCCATCGTCACGGCGCAAGCAACTTCGGCTTTGCTACGTTTGGCAGATGCTTTGTTAGCGGAATATGAACGGCGCAAAACCAAACGGGCTTTGCTTGACTATGACGATCTGATTTTGAAGGCCCGTGACCTATTGAAAAAACCCGGTGTCGCTCCTTGGGTTCTTTATAAACTTGATGGTGGTATTGAGCATGTATTAGTCGATGAAGCCCAGGATACCAACCCAGACCAGTGGCAGGTGGTTGAGGCGCTGACCGGGGAGTTTTTTGCAGGTCAAGGTATTCACGAAAGCACGCGGACTGTGTTTGCGGTAGGAGATGCCAAGCAATCTATTTATAGTTTCCAACGGGCTGACCCGGCTGAGTTCGCACGTATGCGGGAACAATTTTCTGAAAATATCAAGGCGAGCGGCGAAGAATGGCGAGAAGTGCCGCTCACGGTTTCATTCCGCTCCACCTCGGCAGTTTTGGAGGCGGTAGATCAAGTATTTTCCCCAGACCACGCCGCTCAAGGGGTAGCCTTAGATGGACGCTTAATTTCTCACCAAGCCTGGAGGGTCGGGCAGGCAGGATTGGTCGAGCTTTGGCCTCCTGTGGTCCCCAAAGGCGGAGAAGAGCAAGCGCCGTGGAAGCCTCCTGTTGAGCCTTTGGCTGTAGATTCCCCCAGAGCCCGTTTAGCAAAACTCCTTGCTGCAAAAATATCCTCTCTCGTCAATGGGTCGGAGACCCTGGAAAGTCAGGGACGGGCGATTACGCCAGGGGATATCCTGGTTTTGGTGCGTCGCCGTAGCGGGTTCGTCGAAGAACTGGTGCGGGAGTTAAAGCAAAGTAAGGTTGCTGTAGCTGGGGCGGATCGGATGGTCCTGACCGAGCAAATGGCAGTAATGGACTTGATTGCCTTAGGGCGGTTTCTACTGCTGCCGGAAGATGATTTGACTTTAGCAACCATCTTAAAAGGGCCACTTTGTGGATTGGATGAAGAGCAGCTCTTTACACTCGCCTACAATCGCAAAGGAACCCTTTATGGTTCTCTGCGGGAGAAAGCGGCCGGAAATGTTGAATTTGCCAATGCACTTGATTTCCTCACCAATATTCTTGCTAAAACTGATCGTATGCCGCCTTTTGAGTTGTTTTCTTACGTGCTTAATGGCCTGGAGGGATGGCGAAAACTCCAAGCTCGGTTGGGGCCGGATGCAGAAGACCCGATTAATGAGTTCATGGATTTGGCCCTGTCCTATGAGCGCTCCCATATTCCCACCTTGGAAGGGTTTTTGTTCTGGTTGGAACAAGGGGAAATTCAGATCAAACGGGATTTAGACCAAGGCAATAATGATGCAGTGCGCATCATGACTGTTCATGGTGCCAAAGGTTTGCAAGCTTCTGTGGTCTTTTTGCCAGATACTTTACAAGTTCCCAAAGGCAGCAATGAGCTTTTATGGCCGCAAGACCTGATGCTCTGGCCTCCCAAGGCGACTTATAGTGAAGAAATAGCCGAGCAGGAAAAACAACGGCGCAAGCAACTGATGGACGAAGAACATCGCCGTCTTCTTTATGTTGCTATGACCCGGGCGGAAGATCGGCTTTATGTTTGTGGTTGGGGAATGAAAACCGCGCCATCGGATAAATGCTGGTATCGTTTGATCGAGACAGCCCTTGGAGGCTTTGCTGAGGAAGCTGATGACTTTTTCTTGGAAAGCCAAGGGGAAACTGAAACATCCCAAGTGCTTCGCTATAGCTCAGCGCAAACTGTAAGGGCCGCAGAAAACCAAATCACCCAAGAAAGTTTGCCGCCCTTGGCTGCTCTGCCCGAGTGGGCAACCTCAATACCACCAAAAGAACCAACACCATCGAACCCCTTAATGCCGTCAAAACCGGAAGAAGAACCCAGCGTTCAATCACCCTTTGTCGCAAATGATACGGCAAGGTTTTTGCGAGGGCAGTTGATCCACCGTTTACTTGAAACTCTTCCTGGTATTGCGCCTGAGCAACGGGAAAGAACCGCGACAAAATGGTTGGAAAAATCAGGGAAAGCTTTTGCTGAAAAAGAACAACAAACCCTTGTTGCCGAAGTTCTCGCGGTGCTTGAAACAGCGGAATATGAAGCCCTCTTTGGTCCAAGTTCCAGAGCCGAAGTTCCTATCGTTGGTGAGGTAAATGGGCATGTTGTGTCCGGTCGAATTGATAGGTTGGTGGTGCAAGGTGATGAGGTTTTCATCGTTGATTATAAAACCAATCGCCCCCCTCCTATTCAGGTGGAAGATGTGGCGAAAAGTTATCTGCGCCAAATGGCAATTTATCGGAGCTTGGTAGCGCAAATATATCAAGGAAAACAGGTGCGCTGTTTGCTCCTGTGGACGGATGGACCCAGGCTGATGGAATTGCCAAATAATATATTAGATATCGCTACACCTTGACTATGGGCCTCCATATTCATAAATTCCCTAACAACAATGTAACCCACCGGGCTTAAGACAAGCCGGAGTAAAGGAAAAGATTATGACCAAACATGTTTCCGATGACAGCTTTGACACTGACGTATTGAAGTCAGAAGGTCCGGTTCTTGTTGATTTTTGGGCTGAATGGTGCGGTCCCTGCAAACAAATCGCTCCCGCTCTCGATGAACTTGCCACCAATATGGAAGGCAAAGTCACCGTCGCTAAAATCAACATCGACGAAAACCCCGGGACCCCTTCTAAATACGGTGTGCGCGGTATTCCTACCCTGATGCTGTTCAAAGATGGTCAAGTGGCTGCGACTAAAATTGGCGCTTTGCCAAAGAACAAACTTATTGAGTGGGTTGAATCAGTTATTTGATAAATTCCCTCACCAAATGACGAAAACCCCTGCCGTTTTCGGCGGGGGTTTTTTTATGATAAAGCGCCAATGATTGAGTTGGTATTTGGAGGAAAATCAATCAAATGAGCTTTGAAAGCTGGCTATCCTTTATAGCAGTTGCGTTGGTTGCGGTGCTATCACCGGGACCTGCTATATTATTGGCTGTCACTCACGCCAACCAGTTTGGTGTGCGTCGTACTTTGTTTCCAATTTTAGGGAACATTACAGGATTAGGTATTCTCACGATTGCTTCATCGGTTGGTATTGGCTCTCTTTTGGAAACATCCTCCGGTTGGTTTTTTTGGCTAAGGATTGTAGGGGGGATGTACCTTGTTTATCTCGGCTTCAAATTACTCTACGCAGCTTATATTGCCAAAAAGATAGACCAGAGCAGTTTTAGCTCTCCTGTCACAGCGCCAACACATAAACGTGCTTATCTACAAGGGATTATGGTTGCCTTGAGCAACCCGAAGGCCTTGTTGTTTATTGGTGCCTTATTTCCTCAGTTTTTGGATTTATCCTCCCCTGTTTGGCCACAGTTAATGCTGCTAGGCCTGACATTAATGGTTATGTCATTCACAGCCCTTGTTATCTATGCGGTCTTATCAAAAACCTTGGTCGCCAAAGGTAAAGAGGCTGCTTATGGTAAGGTTAATAAAATAACCGGATTTCTATTTATTCTGTTTGGGGTGACCTTGGCGGCAGGTAGTCGATAAAGCTAGCTGAAGAAGTTATTTCTCGAATCATAAAGCTAAAACTTTCCCTGCGAGATAAAGGGAGCCACAGATAAGTATTCGGGCAGGGAGTTGTTTTGATATGTTTTGGATAGCGTCCTGAACATCACTAGCTTGGCTTGCTGTAATCCCAACTTGCTCTGCAGCCATTGCCGTTTCTTCAGCGGTTAATGTATTGGGTTCTCCGGGTATGGAGATAGTCTGAAAGCTCTTCACGTAAGGAACCAGGGGCTCCAAAAAGCCTTCAGGGGATTTGGTGTTCAGCATGCCGCAAATGATATGCAGGGGTTTATCGGTCCACTGAGCGCACTGATTAGCAAGGATTTCTCCTGCGGCAGGGTTATGCCCTCCGTCGAGCCACAGTTCCCATTCATCAGGTAGGTCTTTGACTAAAGGCCCTTTGGTCAGGCGTTGCAGGCGGGCAAGCCAGGAAACGTTTTTAATCCCCTGCTCAACCGCTTCATCAGTAATGGAATAGCGCTCAAAAAGAGCATCCACACAGGCAACGGCTAGACCGGCATTATTATATTGGTGATCACCAACAAGACCTGGTTTAGGACAGCTAAGGGTGCCCTCCGTTGCGCGGTAGGTGAAACCCTCTGGTGTCGGAATGATGTTCCAATCTTTACCCTCAACAATTAAAGGCGCTCCAACTTCGGCGGCCTTTTTTGTTATGACAGCCATAGCTTCTTCTGGTTGTTTGGCACAGATGCACGGAACGCCCGGCTTAAGTATTCCAGCTTTTTCTCCGGCAATTTCTGCTAAAGTATCGCCCAAGAAGCTCTGGTGATCTAAGGCGATGGGGGTGAGAACTGTAAGGGCAGGTTTGCTGATCAGGTTGGTGGCATCAAGGCGTCCGCCCAATCCTGTTTCCAGCAAAACCACATTGGCCGGTTTGTGGGAGAAGGCGAGAAATGCCGCTGCGGTGGTGACTTCAAAAAAGGTTATGGGGTCGTCACCATTAGCCTGTTCGCAGTCCTCCAAAAGCTGAGATAACTCTTTTTCGCTCACCAGTTCTCCGGCAACTCGAATGCGCTCATGGAAATGAACTAGATGCGGAGAGGTATAAGCGTGGACTTGATAATCTGCGGCTTCAAATAAGCTACGTAAGAAGGCTAAGGTAGAGCCCTTACCATTGGTCCCGGCAATATGAATCACCGGGGGCAGGCTATGGTGGGGATTGCCTAGTTTTTTGAGTAAGCCTTCAATTCGCCCCAAGGAAAGATCAATAACCTTGGGGTGAAGCTTTGTCAGTCGCTTTAAGGCAGCGTCACTCTTTGCTGTCACCGGAAGGCTCTTCCCCGGTTTCATCGGTTATCGCTTCCGAAGTCACATCAATAGTTTCCTCAGCAACTTCCTCAACCGAAAGGGGGACTAAATCACCCGCTGGCTTAGGGTTACGCAGTAATGAGATAATCCGTACGAGGGTGTCACGTAGTTCATTACGTGGTGTCACCATGTCGATCATACCGTGCTCAAGCAGGTATTCAGCTCGTTGGAAACCCTCAGGCAAGGTTTCGCGAATGGTTTGTTCAATAACCCGTGCCCCTGCAAAGCCGATTAGGGCACCGGGTTCAGCAATGGCGATATCGCCAAGCATGGCAAATGAAGCTGAAACACCACCTGTTGTTGGGTCTGAAAGAACCACAATATAAGGCAATCCAGCGTCACGAACTTCTTCCACAGCCACGGTGGTACGGGCCATTTGCATGAGGGACAAAATCCCTTCCTGCATACGCGCCCCGCCAGAAGCAGGCACCATAACCAAGGCAGCGTCTTGAACAACAGCGAGACGAGCCGCAGCTACAATTGCTTCACCAACGGCCACTCCCATAGAGCCTGCCATAAAGCTGAATTGGAAAACAGCAGCAACTACATTGTTGCCTCCCATTTTCCCATGGGCGACCAAAATGCCGTCTTTTACATCGTCGCTACTACCTCGGGCTTCTTTCAGCCGTTCGGTATATTTGCGACGATCTTTAAACTTGAGGGGATCGGCAACAGTCGGGGGAAGCTCAATAATTTGATACTTACCCTCATCAAAAAACATATCTAAGCGTTTTTTTGCGCTCAATCGCATGTGGTGACCACAATGCTGGCAAACCCGCATGTTGTCGTCTAGTTCCCGATGAAAAATCATCTGGCTGCATGAGGGGCATTTTTCCCACAGGTTATCAGGGATGTCCTTTTTTTGGACAAGCCCTTTTAGCTTGGGGCGAACAAAGTTTGTTAGCCAGTTCATTTATGCGTCTCCAGTTTTACGCGAATTTTTAACCCCTTGAGATAGGTCACTGACCATGCCCAAGACGTTGTCGATCAGTTTAGGCTTGGCATTGCCGTCACTGTCTAAGTGCTTAGTTAACTCGTTTATGAGGGCTGTGCCAACCACTGATGCGTCTGCGACTTGCCCAATCGCCCCAGCTTGCTCTGGTGTTTTGATCCCAAAACCTACCGCAATAGGTAAATCGGTTTGGCGCTTGAGTCGCTCAACAGCCTTGGCAACCGAGGTTTGGTCGGCTGATGCAGTCCCGGTTACTCCGGCGATAGATACGTAGTAGACGAAACCACTGGCGTTTTCTAAGACCCGGTTAAGACGAGCATCATCGGTGGTCGGAGCTGTGAGGTAGATAAAGTTCAAACCTGCTTTGGTGGCGGGAAGGGCAAACTCCCCTTCTTCCTCAGGAGGAAGGTCGACAACGATCAGGCCGTCGACACCGGCCCCAAGTGCATCTTTAATAAAAGCCTCAGGCCCATAGCGATAAATCGGATTGTAGTAACCCATCAAAACAATAGGGGTGTTGTCTTCACTTTCTCGAAACTCTCGAACCATGTCGAGGGTCCGGCGCATACAACCGCCATTTTCTAAGGCCCGAAGCGAAGCTGCTTGAATAGCTGGGCCATCTGCCATGGGGTCTGAGAAAGGCATACCGAGTTCGATGACATCGGCTCCGGCAGCGGGGAGGCCTTTAAGCAGGGCCAAAGAAGTTTCATGATTTGGGTCGGTGGCAGTCAGGAAGGTAACCAACCCTGGGCGACCTTCTTCTTTCAAAGCCGCAAAACGTTTGTCGATACGTGTTTGGCTCATAGGGTTTCTCCTATGGCGTCGGCAATGGTTGGAATATCTTTATCACCCCGTCCACTCATGCACATGACGATGATATGATCTTTGGGCAAATCTTTCGCCATTTTTCCCACATGGGCGATGGCGTGGGAGCTTTCTAAAGCAGGGATAATCCCCTCAAGCTTGGTGCAAAGCTGGAAGGCCGCGACCGCTTCATCATCGGTGACAGGTACGAACTCAACCCGCCCAACATCTTTGAGCCAGCTATGCTCTGGGCCAATACCAGGATAATCAAGGCCGGCTGAAATAGAATGAGCTTCGGTGATTTGTCCATCGTCATCTTGCAAAAGATAGGTCCGGTTACCATGCAAGACGCCCGGCGCTCCACCCGTGAGAGAAGCCGCGTGTTTGTCCGTATCCACACCAAGCCCTGCTGCTTCAACGCCCACAATTTGGACGCTAGTATCATCAAGGAAGGGGTGGAAAGTACCAATGGCGTTTGAGCCACCGCCGACACAAGCGACAATACTGTCAGGCAGGCGGCCTTCTTCTTCCATAATCTGTACTTTGGTTTCATCGCCAATAATGCACTGGAAATCCCGAACCATGGCTGGATATGGGTGAGGCCCTGCTGCGGTACCGATCAGGTAGTAAGTGGTATCTACCGTGGCGACCCAATCGCGCATGGCTTCGTTCATAGCATCTTTAAGAGTTCCTGCCCCTGCGGTTACAGGGCGAACTTCAGCACCGAGCATTTTCATGCGGAAAACATTAGGTGCTTGGCGCTCGATGTCTTTGGCTCCCATGAAAATTACACAAGGAAGGTCAAACAGAGCACAAACCGTTGCTGTTGCTACCCCGTGTTGCCCAGCACCGGTTTCCGCAATGATTCGGGTTTTGCCCATACGTTTGGCGAGCAAGATTTGCCCGATGCAATTATTGATCTTGTGAGCACCCGTATGATTGAGGTCTTCCCGCTTAAAATAAATTTTTGCGCCGCCAAAATGCTTGGTCATGCGTTCGGCAAAATAAAGCGGGCTTGGGCGACCCACATAAGACTTGAAATAACCTTTCATAGCTTCGGCAAAAGCGGGGTCATTTTGCGCTTCATCATAGGCGCGCTCTAAGTCGAGCATCAAAGGCATTAAGGTTTCAGCGACGTAGCGTCCGCCATAGATTCCGAAGTGACCATCTTGGTCCGGCCCGGCGCGAAATGTATTAGGTTTGCTCATGATTGGTTGCTTAATCCCAAGGGAAAAAATGAGAAGCGGTTTTATAGACTACCCAAGCGGCTGTGGATAGCCTTTTAGGGTTTAACTGTGGCAAGAAATTGACGGATCATTTCAGGGCTTTTGACTCCAGGCTCTGATTCGACCCCAGATGAAATATCTATGGCCGTCGCCCCGAAAGTTTTTACGGCCTCAAGAACATTGCCTTGATGCAATCCGCCTGCCAGCATCCAGGGGCAGGACCAGGTCACATCTTTGAGCAAAGCCCAGTCAAATGCCACCGCATTGCCGCCGGGCCGGGTCGCGCCCTTTGGCGGTTTGGCATCAAAGAGCAGACGATCAGCTATCTCTTCATAAGCTCGAGCGGCTTCAATATCAGCAGACTCTGAAATTGGGCAGGCTTTCATGACTTCCAAGCCAAATTTTTGCCGTACTTCCTCAACCCGCGTAGGGCTTTCTTTGCCATGAAGCTGAATGAGGTCAAGACGTACATGACGCAGGACAGTGTCGAGGAACTCATCGTTGGGGTCGACAAACAACCCAACCTTAGTCACGTCGCTGGGAACTCCATCCAAAATTTCAGCTGCCTGTTCAGGGTCAATGTTACGAGGACTAGGAGGGAAGAACACAACTCCCAGATAGTCCGCCCCGTTTTCAACAGCAGCGATAACAGAATCTCGATCTTTAAGCCCACAAATTTTGACGGAAATTGTCATTATCCACCCAGCTCTTCAGCAATTTTTTTCGCGGCTTCAACTGGATCATCTGCTTGGGTGATGGGGCGGCCGATGACCAGGTAGTCGGCACCGGCGGCGATGGCATCGGCGGGGGTCATGATGCGTTTTTGGTCACCTGTTGCTGCCCAAGCGGGGCGGATACCGGGGACCATGAGGGCGAAATCTTTGCCGCAGGCTTCGCGAATGGCAGTGATTTCTTTAGCTGAGCAAACAACCCCATCAAGGCCAGAGTTTTTGGCAAGCTTGGCGAGACGCACCACTTGATCAAGGACGGAGCTTTCAACGCCAACACCATCAAGGTCTTCTTGGCTCATGGAGGTTAAAACCGTAACGCCAAGAACTTGTGAGCGCTTGTCACCCGCTTCCGCCGCTGCTTCCGCCGCCTTTGCCATCATTACAGCGCCGCCAGATGCATGGACATTAACAAAAAGGGGGTTAAGTGGTTGGGAGGCCCGAACCGCCGCTGCTACAGTATTGGGGATATCGTGCCATTTGAGATCAAGAAAAACTGGCATGCCGACTTTGCTCACTTCAGCTACCCCTTGGGGGCCGTTAGCGGTGAAAAACTCTTTGCCCATTTTGACACCACCAACCCAATCTCTGAGTTTTTCAGCCAGAGAAACCGCCTCAGCCACATCAGTGATATCAAGGGCAACAAAAATACGATCTGAAGGTTTAGCAATGGTGGTCATGGTTATTCCTTAGTTACGATCAAAGACCAATTGGGCTGCTGCTAAGTCTTCAAGGGCAGTGCCAACGGATTTAAAAAGAGTGATTTCCTGAACCGTATCGCGACCTTCATGGGTTCCCCGGCAAAGATCGAAAAGGCCAGCGTTTATATCATCATGGGTGATAATACCGCGATTTAACGGATCGGCAATATCACCCGATTCTTTGCATGCACCTTCACGGGTATCGACAAAAAGGCGGCAGCGTTTAATAGCGTCATCATCGGTTTCGCGCATTTGGGGGCGGAATCCGCCAACGAGGTCCAAATGTTGTCCTGGTTGGAGCCAAGCTCCTTTAACGAGGGGATTTTCACTTAAAGTGGCGCAGGAAATAATATGGGCTTGGGCTACTGCCCCTTCTAAATCATCCGTCGTTCTTACCTGGAAACCTTCGTTTCTTAAGCTTTTTGATAAGGCGTCGGCTTTTTCTAAGGAGCGACCCCAAATAGTTACTTTTTTAAGGGGCCGAACACTTGAATGGGCTCTAATCAATTCAGGCGCAAGTTTTCCGGTTCCTACCATGAGGAGGTGGTTGCTGTCTGGGCGCGAGAGATAACGAGAGGCCAAAGCTGAGGCTGCCGCCGTCCGTCTCGCCGTTAGCTCACGACCCTCAATCATGGCAAGGGGTTCGCCGGTTTTACCATTGAGCAGAAGGTAGGAGGCCATGACAGCAGGGAGGTTTTGCTGGTTATTATCAGGAAAAACACTAGCGATTTTTATGCCAATAACTTCTCCTTGTTTCCAAGCAGGCATAAGAAGCAAAGTCCCATCAGCCCCGTTCCCCCCAATAGTATGGTGATGGCGCAAGGGGACAGTAAAATTGTCGTTGAAAGCTTTCCCTAGCTGATCAATAAGAGACGGATAATCTAGGGTTTTAATAACCTGTTGGGCATCAATATTGATCACGAGCCCTTAAGCCGCATCTGCCGATTTGTTATCTTGAGGGGTGAGTTGGAGAGCTCGACTTTGAGCCGCAGGCGCAGCAGGTTTTGTTGCCGCTTCAAGGTCTTTAATTTGGTCCTGAAAACGTTCGATCTTACGCTTAGATATTTCCATATCGCGTTCCCTTGCCCGTGCTAAATGCTTCCATTTGGTCAGTGGGAACAGGGATAAAAACCCTGCGACAAGGAAACCTACAAGGGCAGCACCGAGAATTGCTAGATAAAGGGGAGCTTCCTGTTTGAAGGGAAGAGGCCATAGGTCAAGGGTAACCGGATCACGATTAGAAATGGCAAACGACATCGCCGCAATAGCTACAATAGCCACAATGATCCAAGAAATCAGCCGCACGGCATTATCCTCTATGTAATTCGATAAGTTTAACTAAATTCGATCAACCTTATACCAACACTATGGGGTAAAGGAAAAGGATCAGCTATTTAGTTTATCGCGAAGTTGTTTCCCAGTTTTAAAGAAGGGAATATACTTTGATTCGACTTTGACTGCATCACCTGTGCGTGGGTTGCGGCCAATACGAGCGTCGCGCTGCTTAACTGAGAAAGCTCCGAAGCCGCGCAATTCAACCCGATCCCCTTTTGCGAGAGCGGCAGAAATTTCATCAAAGATCGTGGAGACGATTCGCTCAACGTCTCTTTGGTATAAATGCGGATTTGCTTCCGCTAACATCGTAATTAATTCAGATTTAGTCATTAGCCACACCTCACTGCTTATAGTGCGGGTTTGTTCCCCGTGCTAATTAGCAGGGTGCCAAAGCGAGAGAAGCCCGTCAAGTGTAAGCCTCTCAGAAAACAGACTTTTTCCCGTTATTCCACTAATTATATCCTGGATTATGGGTAAATCATCTTTCAAACGAACATCTTTCACGGGAATTTTGGTGTCGATCTCTCTTTTTTCTTTGAGCCAGGTGATTGCTGTTTCTTGCCCGCCAATGGCATCAACCAAGCCATTTTTGAGGGCTTGCCGCCCAGTGTAAATTCGCCCATCGGCTAATTCTATGGTCTTATCTAAGGGCATGTTGCGGCGTTTAGAAACCATTTCGACAAACATATGATACATATCCATTACCACGGCTTTGGTGGCGGCCCGACCTTCATCACTTAATACCTCTAAGGGGCTTGGTTGAGCTTTTAAGGGACGACTTTTGATGGATTCGGGTTTAATACCGATCTTTTCGAATAATCCTGTAAATTCCGTCGTTTGCAGGATAACGCCGATTGAACCTGTGATAGTTCCTTGGCGTGCGACAATATGGTCAGCGGCAATAGCGGTCATATAACCAGCCGACGTTGCCAACTCTCCCATAACGGCGACCACGGGCTTCTTTTCAGTGATTTCACGAAGAGAGGTATAGAGGTTTTCTCCGCCGACAACTGTACCTCCTGGGCTGTTGATCCGTACTATAACGGCTTTGACCTTCTCATCTTTGGCAATATCAGCCAGCAGTTTATCCCGCTTGGGATCATCAACGATCACCCCGGAGACTTCAAACTTTGCAATATAATCACCTAACTGTGGCGTAAATGTCCCTCGCCCAAAAAACAGAGCAACTGAAACGGCAATGGCAATGATAGCAAAAATTTGCCACAGGCGAAGACGTTTTTTGAGTTGGCGACGATCAACAACCGAATCGGCATCAAGGGACATAATAGACTCATTTATTTAGTGTTAGGATTGGCCCGTTGACCAATCTGCGTTCAAGCGTCATTTGATTAGCTAGCTTTAGGGGCTACTTTAATATGAAAGCACTTAAATATTAATAGTCTGGTTTCTCCAAAAGAAAACCCCCCGGCCTAAAGACCGAGGGGTTTTCTCTAATTGATTGAGATAAAGTTTTAAGACTATTCGTCTTTGGACTTATCTTTTTTTGCTTCAAGAGCAGCACCAAGGATATCGCCCAAGCTTGCGCCTGAGTCAGATGATCCGTATTTGGCCATAGCTGATTTCTCTTCTTCAACCTCAAGGGCTTTAATGGAGAGAGAAACTTTGCGGTTTGCTTGATCGATCTGGGTGACTTTAACGTCAACCTTTTCGTCAACAGCAAAGCGCTCTGGGCGTTGCTCAGAACGTTCTTTGGAGAGATCGTTTTTGCGGATGAAGCCTGGAATGCCTTCGCCAACAACAACTTCGAGACCGTTTTCAGTAACAGCGGTAACGGTAGCTGTGGTTGCAGTGCCTTTCTTAAGGCCAGCGATGCCATCGGCAAATGGATCGTTGCTGAGTTGTTTGATACCCAGGCTGATACGTCCTTTTTCAACGTCAATGTCGAGAACCTTAGCTTTAACAACTTGGCCTTTTTCATAGTCGTTGATGGCTTCTTCGCCGGTTTTCTCCCAAGAGAGATCGGAAAGGTGAACCATACCGTCGATATCGCCAGGCATACCAACAAACAGACCGAATTCGGTGATGTTTTTGATTTCGCCTTCGATTTCAGAGCCAACTGGGAACTTATCAGTGAAGCCTTCCCATGGGTTTTCCATGCACTGTTTAAGGCCAAGGCTGATACGACGACGGCTGCCGTCCACATCAAGAACAGAAACTTCAACTTCCTGAGAAGTAGAAACGATTTTGCCAGGATGTACGTTCTTTTTGGTCCAGGACATTTCTGAAACGTGAACCAAACCTTCGACACCAGGTTCCAATTCGACGAATGCGCCGTAATCGGTGATGTTGGTAACACGACCAGAGAACTTGCCGTCGATTGGGAATTTAGCTTCAACGCCTTCCCAAGGATCAGCTTCAAGCTGTTTCATGCCAAGGCTGATGCGTTGGTTATCAGAGTTAAAGCGGATAACCTGAACATTAACGGTTTGGCCGATTTGCAGAGCTTCAGATGGGTGGTTGATACGTTTCCAAGCAATGTCGGTAACGTGCAACAGACCGTCCACACCGCCAAGATCGACGAATGCGCCGTAATCGGTGATGTTTTTGACGATACCTTCGAGAACTTCACCTTCTTTAAGGTTGGAGATGAGTTCTGAACGAGCTTCTGCGCGGGTTTCTTCAAGAACGGCACGACGAGAAACAACGATGTTGCCCCTAGCGCGATCCATTTTGAGGATTTGGAAAGGTTGAACTGTGCCCATGAGAGGGCCAATGTCACGAACTGGACGGATGTCAACTTGTGAGCCAGGCAAGAAGGCCACAGCGCCAGCAACGTCAACAGTAAAGCCGCCTTTAACGCGTCCGAAGATAGCGCCATTAACGCGCTCACCAGCTTCGAAGGCTTTTTCAAGGTCACGCCAAGCTTCTTCACGACGGGCTTTGTCGCGGCTCAGGCTGATGATACCTTCACGGTCTTCGTAGCGTTCTACGAAAACGTCAACTTTGTCGCCAGAGGTAAGATTGAACTCAACTCCGGGATCTTTGAATTCTTTTACCGGGATACGGCCTTCAGACTTCAGTCCTACGTCGACGATCACGTGATCGTTTTCGACTTTAATAACGAGTCCGGTTACAACGGAACCTGTGAAGCGATCGCCTTCGCCCAGGGATTCCGCTAATAGATCTGCAAAATTCTCTTCAGTCATAGTAAATATAGTGTCCTTAATAGTTTTGCTTTCTGGCCAGCCGGTTGTTTCCAGCGGTCTTTAACGCAATTTAAAAAAACGCGAAAAACCCCCCATTGCTTTAAGCGAGGCGGTTAACGCGCGGCTAAATTCTACAGATTAGGAGAGGTTTTTAATCTCTCTTTTCAGCTATATAGGACAGAGCCTTCGCAAAGACGTCATCTGCCGTCATATCGCTGGTATCAAGAACTAAGGCATCATCGGCAGCCGTTAAGGGAGCCGCTGATCGTGACGAGTCTCGTTCGTCCCGTTCCTTCATGTCCTGCAGAACGCGGGCATATATAGACTCGACGCCCCTTTCCTGCAACTCTTTAAAGCGTCTTTCGGCCCGAACCTCCATTGAAGCGGTAATAAATAGCTTCGCAGGGGCATTTGGGCAGACAACCGTGCCAATATCTCGCCCATCAAGCACCGCTCCCTGGTAGCTTCCGCCTGGAGTCGCGGCAAAACTTTTTTGAAAATCTAACAGTGCAGACCGTACTGCCGGGATCGCTGAAACCTTAGATGCTGCACTAGCGGCCGCGTCAGTTCTAAGGGCAGGATCATTAAAAGTTTCTGGATCAATGGAGCGCGCGGCTTGTTCAGCAATAACGGCGTCTTCTGGATCACCACCTAAATGTAGAACCTTCATGCCTGTGGCGCGATAAAGCAGCCCCGTATCCAAATAGGCAAAATTCAATTCTTTGGCAATTCGCCGGGCCAAGGTCCCTTTACCCGCAGCAGCGGGGCCATCAATAGCGACAATCATAATAAATTCTTTCTTTCCAGAGTTCCAAATTTAGGTCGCATTTTAAATAATCGTCATGCCTGGCTTGATCGGGCATCCAGAGCTGCGGGAAATAATCTTATTTTCCCCTGGATTCCTGCTTTTGCGGGAATGACGGTAAGAAAACGAACCCTACCCTTAAATTCTGTACCATCTTTCAGCAACTGTATATCAGAGAGCATTTATGCTTTCATGAAATTTTTGTTCCTAAGTTATTCATCAAATCAACAAACCCAGGGAAGCTTGTATTGATGGGGCTTCCATCGTCGATAGTGACGGGTTCATCGCTAACCATGCCGAGAACGAGAAACGACATGGCAAGGCGGTGGTCTAATTGACTGGCAATCATGGCGCCGCCTTGAGGGGGCTTACCTTTACCATTTACGGTCATCCAATCTTCTCCGCTGCCAACATCAACACCGCAAGCTTTCAAGCCATTGACAATCGCGGCTAGTCGATCACTTTCTTTCACCCGCAACTCAGACAAACCCGTCATTCTGGTTTGTCCTTCCGCGCAAGCTGCTGCCATGGCAAGGACTGGGTATTCGTCAATCATCGATGGGGCTCGTTCAGGGGGTACTTCAACACCTTTTAAGTTACTGCTTTTGATAACCAAATCACCAACAGGTTCTCCCGCCTCTATGCGTTGGTTTTCAATAGAGATATTTCCCCCCATTTCCTGCAAGGTTTGAAAGAGGCCTGTGCGTAAGGGGTTCAGGCCGACATTTGTCAGGGTGACATGAGAATCGGGGACTAAGAGAGCTGCGACAATAGGGAAGGCAGCCGAGCTTGGGTCGCCCGGGACATTAACATCAACAGCGGTGAGTTCTGGTTGACCCTTAAGGGTAATGGTACGTCCCCCGTCTTCATTTTTGGCGACAGTAATATTAGCCCCAAAATGACGGAGCATAAGTTCCGTATGGTCCCGGCATGGTGTCGGCTCTATCACGCGAGTTTCCCCCGGGGCATTGAGGCCTGCCAGCAAAACAGCTGATTTTACCTGAGCGGAAGCGACGGGAAGGACATATTCTGTCGGCAGCGAATCCACCGCACCCGTTATGGCTAAAGGGAGACGCCCTTGTGAGCGGGTTAAAAAAGAGGCCCCAACCTCCCGCAATGGCTTCATCACCCGCTCCATCGGACGGGAGCAAAGAGACGCATCGCCTGTCATAAAACTGGTGAAAGGGTGCGAAGCCAAAATTCCCATCATAAGACGGGCGGCAGTTCCGGCATTTCCCATATTGAGAACTTCATGTGGCTCGATAAACCCCCCGACGCCGCGACCAATAACCTTCCAACGCCCGTCTTCTTCTCGGGTCACTTTAGCCCCGAGAATCCTTAAAGCTTCGGCCGTGGCCAGAACATCTTCTCCTTCGAGTAATCCGGTAACTTTTGTTTCTCCAATTGCTAGGGAGCCAAACATTAAAGCCCGGTGGGAAATAGATTTATCTCCAGGGATTGCAACCATCCCAACTAAGGGGGTCGCTTTTGCGGAACTAAGACGGGTCAAATTTTTTCTCTAAAACTGGTTTAAATTCATTAGGCAATTCGCTAGGTAACATGAAATACTACATCATTGATAGAGAGGCATTGCCAAGATGAAAAGTTTTTGTCATATCGAAGGTTAGTTTCTATTTCTAACTGGAAAAAGGTTAGATCGGTTCGGGAAAGATTTTGGAGGATTAAACGTGGCCAAACCGGAACTTGGAAAAAAACATGTCTGCCATAGCTGTGGAGCTCATTATTATGATCTCAACGCCGAAAAAGTAAAATGTCCTAAATGTGGCAAGGCACCAAAGAAGAGTAAAGTCGCTGAAGTTATAGCCAGCGAAGTTGTTGAGGAAATTGTGACCGAAACCTCTAGCGTTGTTGAGCTAGATGCCAATGGCAATGAGGTTGTCAGCTTAGAAGACCTTGTCGATGATGATCTTGAAGATGATGATTTGGATGAAGATGATGAAGAAAACGGCTTAATTGCTGATGCATCTGACCTTGGTGAAGATGATGATGATTTGTCTGAGGTGATGGAACACATTGACGAAGGAACTGTAGATACAGGTGATTAATAGGTTAAACCCCACTTGAGGGGGAATTTTTTGCTTGCAAAGGGGGGAGGATGATCTATTTTCCCCACCGCGTCGAGCATGGTTAGGGAAACTAACACACCCTCTTCAATGATCCCTATCGACGTTGAAGACATAAAATGGGGCCTTAGCTCAGCTGGGAGAGCGCAACACTGGCAGTGTTGAGGTCAGCGGTTCGATCCCGCTAGGCTCCACCAATGAAAACCCGCTCCCTAAAGGGGCGGGTTTTGTTGTTTCTGGGTTCTCATGCATATGGACAAATTTTTTAAGAATAGACCCTTAAAACCCTCAGTGTTAGTCTGCTCTATCAACGTTCCTTAAAGAGGGCGTTTTTAGGGGTGTGCGTATATGTCTAGATATAAAGCTGATGTTGTTGTTATTGGCGGTGGGATTGCGGGGATTGTTACGGCGCTGGAGGTGATCCAGTCTGGGAAATCTGTGGTTCTGATTGATCGTGACACAGAAGATCGATTCGGAGGGCTTGCCAAGGAGTCCTTTGGCGGCATGTTCTTCGTTGATAGCCCGGAACAACGCCGTGGGGGGATTAAAGATAGTCAGGAACTCGCCTTTGCAGACTGGCAGAGTTTTGCTGAATTTGGGCCAGACGAGGTTTGGACCAAACGTTGGGCTGAACTCATGGTCGAGCGTTGTACCCCTGATATTTACGAGTGGATTAAGCCCCAAGGGGTGAGCTATTTACCCGTGGTCGGCTGGGTTGAGAGGGGACAATATACCCCGGGGAATTCTGTGCCGCGCTTCCATATCGTTTGGGGAACAGGCCAAGGGTTAACCAAAGCCCTTATTCACAGCTTGGATCATGATGACCATGCTTTTAAGCTCAAGCGGGTTTTTGGTCACAAAGTTGAAGCCCTAGATTATGAAGGCGGCAAGCTTAAAGGCTGCGTCGGGCAGATGGATGAAGGCCGAGGGGTGTTTCATGCCGAAGGGGATGCCGTGGTTATTGCTGCCGGAGGCATTAACGGCAATATGGACCTAGTCCGCCAACATTGGCACTCTGATTGGGGAGATACACCACCTGAAACCATCCTTAATGGATCGCATAAATTTGCTGATGGTCTCATGCACGCCAGCGTTAAAGAAAATGGCGGGCAAGTAACCCATCTGGAACGTATGTGGAATTATGCAGCAGGGGTGCACCACCCTAGACCACATAAAAAGAATCATGGCCTTAGTCTTGTTCCCTGTAAATCTGCTCTGTGGATGGATGCGCACGGACGGCGAATTGGACCTGAACCTCTGGTGTCGGGCTTTGATACCCGAGAGTTGATCTCCAATATTTGTCGACAGGAACATAAATATTCCTGGCAAATCCTTAATAAGAAAATCGCTCTTAAGGAACTTGCTGTTTCAGGGGCTGAGTTTAACCCCACCATTAGAGATCAGAAACGCCTCGCTTTCTTGCGAAACATCCTGTTTGGCAATCATGAGCTTGTTGATGATATGGTTAACAACTGCATTGATTTTGTTACGGCAAACTCTGTCGGGGAACTTGCAGAGAAGATGAATGCTTTGGAGAACCCAGTTAAGATTAAAGCCTCCGATATGGAAGCTGATATTTTGGCTTATGACGCACAGTTTGAGCGGGGTGAAGGGTTCTTCAATGATGATCAAATTCGCCGCATTCAGCACCTGCGAAATTATAAAGGTGATAAAGTCCGCACCTGCAAAAACCAACGTATTCTCGACCAAAAAGCCATGCCATTGATTGCGATTCGAGAATTTATTATCAGCCGAAAAAGTTTAGGCGGCATTCAAACCGACCTTCAGAGCAGGGTTCTGAATTCTAATGGCGCCCCTATGGAAGGGCTTTATGCGGTGGGAGAGGCCGCCGGGTTTGGCGGTGGCGGTATCCATGGCCTGCGCGCCTTAGAAGGAACCTTCCTAGGGAGTTGTATCCTCACGGCCCGCCAAGCGGCAAAATCCATTAATCAGGGAAAATAAGGAAAATTGTTTATGAAGAAGACCGGCGCACAATTGGCTGTTTTTGCCCTCGAACAATTGGGTATTCGTCATACTTTTGGTATTCCAGGGGTTCATAACACCGAGGTTTATGATGAGCTTAACAAGTCCAAACTCATCACACCAATTCTGGTAACCCACGAAGGCGGCGCCTCCTTCATGGCTGACGCGGTGAGCCGGGTGAGTGATTATTTGGGTACTTTGGTGATTGTCCCAGCAGCAGGTGCTACCCATGCTGCCAGTGGTATTGGTGAAGCTTTCCTTGATGGCATTCCCATGCTGGTGATTTGTGGCGGGGTGCGCTCCGATTCCCAATTCAAATATCAACTTCATGAGATGGACCAACATGCCTTGCTTTCAGGCATTACCAAGAAAAGCTTTTTCATTGAGACCCATGAGCAGGTTATCCCAACCTTGTACGAAGCCCATAAGGTTGCTCAGGAAGGAGTACCCGGTCCGGTTTTTGTTGAATTACCCGTTAACCTGCAACTCATGACTGGGCCTGTCTCTGGCATGCCGACCTATAGTGCCGAAACGCAGGCTTCCGATGTGGCTGCTGATAAAATTGCAGAGGCAGCCAAACTTATTCGCACAGCTAAACGTCCGGGGCTTTTTGTTGGTTGGGGCGCGATGGACGCCGCTAAAGAAGTGATGGCTTTAGCTGAACTAATGGATGCGCCAGTTTCAACCACCTTGCAGGGGCTGAGTGTTTTCCCAGGTAACCACGCTTTGCATGCCGGGTTTGGTTTTGGGGCGTCGGCTGTACCCAGTGCCCAGAACGCTTTTGCCGATTGTGACTGTATGGTGGCGATTGGGACTAAGTTCAGTGAAATTGGCACCGGGAGTTTTGGGGTTCTCCCCCCTGCCAACCTTATTCATATTGATATTGATCCAGAAGCCATTGATGCCAATTTCCCGGCTGCCCAAGGGATCGTTGGAGATGCGGGAGTTGTTTTGAAAGCGTTGCTGGCTGAATTAGGCAATGACGCCGGGCAAGACCAACGAAGCGCAAGCGCGACAGCCGTTAAAGATAAAATCAAAACCGATAAAGTGGCTTACCGTGAAGAGTGGCGTCAACATGACAGCGGTGAAAGAGTAAACCCTGAGGGGTTCTTTAGCCACTTACGCCAATCTTGTGATGATGAAGCCATCATTGTTGCTGATGATGGCAATCATACCTTCCTGACAGCGGAACTCATGCCCATTCACAAGCCCAAGGCATTTATCTGCCCAACAGACTTTAATGCCATGGGTTACGCGGTCCCTGCTGCGATTGGAGCTAAGATGGCCCAGCCGGAAAAGGTTGTTGCTGCTATTGTTGGCGATGGTTGTTTTACCATGACCTGTATGGAAATTTTGACGGCAACGCGTAATAACCTTGGCGTCATATTCTATGTTTTCCGAGATGGTGAGCTGTCACAAATCGCCCAAGCCCAAGAAATCCCTTACAACCGCAAACCCTGTACAAACTTAGATGTGCTGAATTGTGAAGGCGTGGCTATGGCGACAGGGGCAGGGTATCTCAAGCTTGAAGGCAAGGACGATGTCTCAACGATTATGAAAGAAGCCCTGAGAATTGCGGGTGAAGGTCGCCCGGTGGTGGTTGAAGTTGCCATCGACTACTCCAAACGCACCGCCTACACCATTGGTGCGGTGAAAACCAACCTGTCTCGCTTTGATATCAAAACGAAACTCCGTTTCATCGGGCGTGCTGTGGTGCGGAAAGTGACAGGGTGACTGGGTTAAGATTAGAGGGTAAGTAAAAATCAGAGAAATCACTTAGCATAAATCTTCAAGAGAATATCTTTACCAAATAAGGTGCTATCAGATAGGGAGACCTCTTCTCCTTCTAAGGTTTTGACTTCATACCCCAAGCCATAAAACTGATTAATTAAATTTATGAAATTTTCCTTATTCTGTTCTAGGTCATGAAACTCTACAATCATCGACCGAATACTCTTTGGAGTAACTTCTGGCAGAGTTAGTAATTGATATTCGTGGCCCTCTACATCGAGTTTTAAAAAATCCACAGGTTTTTCTAGGATTCTTCGGAAGTCAACGGCTTCTACTTCAATTTCAATTCCATCCTGATCTAATGAATCTCGTCCAGATATGGAGGCATTCAAAGACGCCGGGCAATCAGGTAAAGTAAAGAATTTAACAGTACCATCTGAGGTATGAAGGGCTTTATTAAAAAGTTGATACCTTCTTTGATCAGTTTTTGACGAACCGATTGTCTTTTTTAGTAAATCATATGTATCAGGATTTGCTTCATAGGCTTCGACATGGGCTTGGGGAAATTTTGTCAAAAAATATAAAACCGATAGACCAATGTTCGCGCCTCCATCGATAATGCGGGCATTATCTGGTAATGAAATGGGCGGCTGATAACAGTGCTTTCGAAAAATCTCTTTGTAGACACCTGACGGCATCCATGAACCAAAGTGTAAGCGGGCATAAGGATAAAATATCCTTAATGAAGTCCAGTTGATCCAATTCTTCTTAACAGCGATACCCACTTTGCGAATTAGGAAATTTTGAAGTCTCGCAAACACAGCTTTAGCCTTTCAAAATTGCCATTAATTCAGCAAATTCGTTGTCAAAAACAGAAATAATTAATGTTCTCTTAGAACATGGTTTCAATCACACGATCAGGCGGGTTATGGCCGTCCATGAAGGTTTGGATGTTGATGAGGACACGTTCGCCCATGTCGACGCGGCCTTCAACGGTAGCTGAGGCCATGTGGGGGAGTAGGACCACGTTGTCTAGGTTGAGAAGTTTGGGGCTGATGGCGGGTTCGTTCTCGAACACATCAAGGCCTGCTCCGGCAATATCACCATTAACTAACATCCGGGTAAGGGCATTTTCGTCGACCACTTGGCCCCGTGAAGCGTTGATCACATAAGCATGGGGTTGCAAAAGCTTAAGTCGACGAGCTGAAAGAAGGTGGTAGGTCGCTGGGGTATGGGGGACATGAACGGAGACGATGTCAACACGAGCCAACATTTGGTCCAGGCTTTCCCAATAGGTGGCATCTACGCCATTTTCAAACTCTTCAGTCACTCGGTGGCGATTGTGATAGTGAATAGACATGCCAAAGGCTTTAGCCCGATGTGCGACAGCCTGACCAATGGCGCCCATGCCAACGATTCCCAAGCGCTTGCCGTTAATCCGGCTGCCAAGCATCCAGGTTGGGGACCAGCCTTCCCACTTTCCGCTTCTGGCAACGCGTTCACCTTCAGCCAAACGACGGCCAGTAGCTAAGATCATAGCCAGGGTCATGTCGGCTGTGTCTTCAGAAAGAACATCCGGGGTGTTTGAAACAGAAATACCTTTGCGGCGGCAGGTGGCGAGATCGATATGATCAACACCATTACCAAAATTTGCAATCAATCGGAGATTGTCGCCTGCAGCAGAAAGAACGGCTGGGTTAATCACATCGGTAACTGTTGGTACTAGAACATCAGCTTCGGCAATGGCTTCTTTGAGCTCGGCCACAGACATAGGTTTGTCTTCGAGGTTTAACTTAACGTCAAACAACTCCATCATTCTTGTTTCAATGATGTCAGGAAGTTTGCGTGTAACCACGACAACGGGTTTTTTGGGTTTTTGCGTATGCGGCATTCCGAGAGTCTCCAAAATATTATACCAAAGCTTGGTATTAAATGTTCCTTAGGTGTTGGGGTAACAATATTGGTCCTACTCTGTCCAGTATTGAGTAGCCTCAAGAGGTGATTTTGGGGTATTTTTTTGCTATTGCCAAACACCAACTTGTCTTAAGGACCTTTTGACCCCATGAAACTCTCTCTAAGAGCGACAATCTTAGCTTCTTTTATCGCGCTGTTTTCTTCTTTCGGGTTCGGCACAGGGTTATTTTTAGGCCCAAACGATTCCTTTGCTGCTGGGAAAGGAACCGGACTCCCTCTTCCTCGATTCGTGTCGCTTAGAGCAAATGAAGTAAATATGAGAGCGGGGCCTTCAGTACGTTATCCTGTTGAATGGGTTTATAAACGCAATCGATTACCGGTGGAGATTATTGCTGAATTTGATACTTGGCGGAAAATTCGCGATTCTCAAGGCGGGCAAGGCTGGGTCCATAAAAGTATGTTAAGCGCAACTAGAACTTTTATTTCTGTTGGTAAAGTTCGCACCCTCCGGGCCAAAGCAGATACCAGTTCGGCTGCTGTAGCTAAAGTTGAACCAAATGTAGTCGGGCGCATTCTAGAGTGCCCCCTTGAGATGCTCTGGTGCCGTGTTGTTTCCCAAGGCTATGAAGGATGGTTGCGCCGTGGAGAGTTTTGGGGCGTCTACAGGGATGAAAAGATTAAGTAGACACGTTGAGCCCTCAGTTAGCTTCTAACAAAAGTAACTTGCAGCCCTTCTTCTTTTCTCGGTAAGGTGGCGAGAATAAAGAGGGGGGAACCTTGTTCGAATTCGTTGTAAATATAATAAACACGCTTGGGGTTTTCACCTCTTCAGTGATTGGACTAATTAGCGCTGTCCTTCTTGTTTACGCAGGTCGCTTGGGCTTGCGTGCCGCGCGCCTGAGTGCTGGTTCTTCTCAAACAACTGTGGTCAGGTTACCTCTGTCGGGCTCCACCCCAAATAATCTGCCACCAAGGAATTTAGACTTCACGGGTCGGGAGGAATTGCTTACCAGCCTCCATGATGCCCTGCAATCCAACCAGGCTACATCCCTGACTCAGGCGGTTGCCGGGCTTGGTGGGGTAGGCAAAACGGAATTGGCCTTGGAATATGCCCATCGCTTTGGTGGTGACTATGGACTTGTTTGGTGGCTCAGGGCGGAAACACCGGAAAGCCTGATGACCAGCTTTGTGGAACTGGCCCCTTATCTGGGTCTGGAAGCGGACGGACAGGACGAAACCGCTCAGCGTAACCAAATCAAAACCCTGTTGGCTCAGCGCAAAGACTGGTTGTTGGTTTTTGACAATGCGGAGAAACCCAGTGATTTAAACGACTTCCTGCCTGGTGGCGAAGGGCATGTGTTGATCACCACCCGCCGCCAAACCTGGGATAGTGCCCACCCCTTCCCCATTGATGTGATGACCGAAGACGAGGCGGTCAAATTGTTGCTCAAAGGCAAACCCAATGAAGACAAAGAAACGGCTTTAGCCTTAGCCCAGGACCTGGGATGCCTGCCCCTTGCCCTGTCCCACGCCATTGCTTACACCGGGGAGGCTAAAATCGACTTTGTCGCCTATCGTCAATTGCTGGCAAATAGCGGCCCAAAGCTGCTGGCAAAACAGGTGGCAAACAAAGGAACCTACGAAAAAACCGTTGCCACCACCTGGGCCATCTCGATGGAAAAATTAAGCGAAGATGCCAAAGCTCTGCTTACCTTCCTCTCCTTCATGGCCCCGGAAGAAATTCCCCTGGATATGATCAAGGACCACGGAGAGCATTTGCCATCTTCCTTAAATGAAGCTCTTTCCGACGGTCTGCGCTGCACCGAGATGATTCGAGAGCTTCGCTGCTATTCCTTGGTTTCCCGAGAAGAAGGAAGAGAGGGGGAAGAAAACCTTTCTTTGCACAGATTGGTACAAGAGGTCACCCGTCACAGCCTAGAAGAAGACAAATTTGACCATTGGCTCACAACTAGCATCAAAATCTTGAAAGAAGCTCTCCCCTGGTTTCCCCACAACACCTATGACAGGGAGGTGGCAAAAGGTGTAGATCGACTACAAAACCATTGCCTTACCGCTGCTGAGATGGGGAAAAAGAACCAGTGTGCCCTGGAGGAAACGTCAACTCTTTTCACGAATATTGGTTTCTATCGATGGATGCGCGCTGACAACAGGGGAGCTGAGTCTTTATACAAAACCGCCCTTGAGGTCGGCGAGAAGGCCTTGGGGGAAGATCACCCTGGTGTCGCTATAGGTCTCAGCAATCTGGCCCAGCTTTACCAAGATACCAACCGTCTTGTTAAGGCCGAACCCCTGATGGAGCGTGCCCTTGAGGTCGACAAAAAGGCCTTCGGGGATGACCACCCTAATGTTGCCAGAGATCTCAACAATTTGGCAGGGCTTTACGAAGCCACCAACCGCCTTGATAAGGCTGAACCCTTGTATGAGCGGGCGGTGATTATATTTGTTGCGTCTTTGGGCGAGGATCACCCCAATACACAAACGGTTATAAATAATTTGGCGGGTTTACGGGCGGAAATGGCAGCGCGAGGCAAATAGCCCCTATCGGGTATGGTTGGGCTTGTTCCGGCTACCAACTCTTCCCTTGCCTCCCATCAGCTGAAGAAAGACAACCCGAGGCTCCCTTTTGAGGAGGGATATGGGCCGGGCACGAAAAAAGGCGCAGCACCATATAAGGTTTGCGCCTTTAATATTCTTTGTTGAAAAAAGCTTAAGAGCTATTAGGCTCTGGCTAATCTCACAACAACGTCCACTTGCTTGATCACAGAGCCTTCAGGCGCTATGGGCATGTGGGTGATAGCTAGGGCTTCGTCGTCAATATCTGCTAAGCAGCCACTATCTTCATAGAAGAAATGGTGATGGGCAGTTGTGTTGGTGTCAAAGTATGAACGACCAGCATCAACAACGATTTCGCGCAACAGGCCAGCAGTCGTGAACTGATGCAGCGTGTTGTATACAGTAGCGAGAGAAACGCGGATAGTTGCCCCTAAAGCTTCCGTATGAAGTTGTTCAGCAGTGATATGACGATCACCATTTTCAAAAAGTAGCTTCGCAAGGGCAAGACGTTGCCGGGTAGGGCGAAGGCCCGCAGTGCGAAGACGGTCGAGAACCTGGGTATATGGTCTCACGGCTTTATTTCCTCCTAAAGCTTGGCTCCCGAAGTAGAGCCATAATTTTCAATGTTTTTCAGTTTTTTATTAGATTATCTTAAAATGGAATTATTCGCAATAAAAACTAGAAAGCCCATTTTGTTTGTTCTTTTTCAAATTTGACTAATTCTATACTAAGTCAAAAAGTGAAAACATTAACTCCGGTCAATCCCCCGTTAAAATTCGATCGACGAGCTCTTTAACTGTGGGAGTGTAACTGTTGGAAAAGAAGGGGTCGTCAGCATATTTGAAGGCGTTATGCCCTGCAAACATCAATTCGTTATCCAAGTCGCCACCATGGGCAATAGCTTGTAATGTTTTCTGAATACAGAAACTACGTGGATCAGCCATGCGTCCGGTCGTGCCTTTCTCATTGTCAGCCCAGTTGCTGAACATACACTGGCTTAAGCAGCCCATACAGGCTCGCTGATCTTCTCGAATTTCGAGGGCTTCTTCTTCGGAACAGAAAACAAGGGTGCTGTCAGGAGTGCGTAGGGCAATGTCTTGTCCGGCATTCATCCATTTTTCTGCTTTAGCCTTAGCTTCAGCACTGACATGGAAAACGCGATTGCGTGGACCAATGGTTAGTTGTTCAGTGTTAGTTTCATCGGCTTTAGGAGCATAGGGAATTTGGCGTTCGCTACGGGCTTTAAGCTTATTGAGGAAGTTGTTTCGAACTCCGGAAGAATAGAAACCGGTGGGGCTGAATTTATTTAAATAAACATCCCCCTCCTTCAAACTCATCAAGCGGCTTTGCCAGGCTTTAGAAATGGGGCTTTCTTGGGTTAGCAAAGCTCGGGTGCCAAATTGGAAAGCGATAGGGCCCAGCTCAGGGTTATCAAGCCAGTTTTCCCAATCGCGTAAATACCAAACGCCGCCAGCCATTACGATAGGAACATGCTCAAGACCAACTTCATTCATGAATTTGCGAAGCTCTGCCACCCGTGGATAAGGGTCTTGAGGGACTTTAGGGTCTTCTACATTTGACAGGCCATTGTGTCCACCTGCTTTCCAAGGGTCTTCATAGACCACACCGCCAAGCCATTCGGGATAATTTTTAAAAGCGCGTTTCCACAAAGCCCTGAAAGCCCGCATAGAGGAAACGATAGGGAGGTAGTGAACCCCATATTCAGCCACGATTTCAGCGACTTTATAGGGCATGCCAGCGCCACAGGTTACGCCGTGTAACTTGCCTTTGGTTTGCTCCAAAACACTCTTGAGGACGCGTTGAGTACCGCCAGCTTCCCACAACATATTAATATGGATACGACCATTACCCTGAGATTTTTCGTGGGCGAGGTTAACTTGGGTGACGCCACCTTTGATGGAGAAGTCGATCATCTCTTCAAAGCGCTCACGACGAGTTTTTGCCGTATAGATTTGCGGGATTACGTCACCATTTTCATCATAGGAATCTGCATTAACAACAGATACAGTCCCCACAGCCCCCGCTGCAGCAAAAGCACCTGCGCTTAAACCGTTTGATACGGCAACCCCCTTGCCGCCTTCGATAATCGGGAAAACTTCCCGTCCGGAAATTAGAATCGGTTTAACGGTCTTCACGCGTAGTCTCCTTTTACGGCGAGCATTGCTTTCCCCCCCATGGATAGAGCAATGCTTTTATTCATTTGAATATAGATGATTTAATTCAAATGCGAAGTTTGGAGTTGCTTCGATCACAAATTATTTCAATCTATGTCAGATGATCCTATCCATAGCGGGAGGCAGGTCGGTAAACAAGGAATCAATGCCCCAATGCCATAGTTTTTCGGCAATACCAGGATCATTCACTGTATATGCTAAAGCTAGGTATCCAGCTTCGCGAATCAACCTAATTTTGCTCTCGTCAATTTTGTGATGGTTTACGTGAATAGATTTGCAAGATAATTTTTGGGCTGTTGTGGCCCAATTAGGAGGAATATCTTCTAGTAATAATCCCCGTGGCAGGTGAGGGAGAAGTGACTTTGATGCCTTAAGCATGGTGGTGTCAAAACTGGAAATAAGGGGAAGAGGGAGGTTTTCAGGCCAATAGGCTTCTAAAAGATTGCGCAGTACCCGCACAGTCTCTCGTTCCATACCGATATTATCTTTAAGTTCGATATTAAGGCCTAGATCTCTTTTTATGCAGAGATCGATAACTTCTTTAAAAATAGGAATCGGTTGCCCGTTCCCAGCATCTAGGGAGGAGAGATCGGAGGTCTTTTTCTTGGTGACATCGCCAGTACCGTTTGTCGTTCGGCTTAAATTACGGTCATGGATGACAGCTAAATTGCTATCAGCAGTCAAGTAGAGGTCGAGCTCAATCCATGTGAGCCCAAGGTCGGCTGCGGCTTCAAAACTTACCAAGGTATTTTCTGGTGCTCTTGCCGCGGCACCTCTATGCCCAATGAGTTTTGGCAAAGTAATCATAGAAAAACAAAAAGGGCAGCAGAATTAATCTGCCGCCCTTTCCCTATTTGTGTAGAACTCAAGGACCTAGCCCTCGACGATTTCCAGACCGGTTTCTTGATCAACTGCTTTAAGAGACAGTTTCACTTTACCGCGGTCATCAATGCCGATGAGTTTCACTTTGATTTTGTCGCCAACAGTGAGAATGTCGGTCACTTTGTTGACACGCTCATTCGCTAATTGGCTGATGTGCACGAGGCCATCGCGGGCGCCCATGTAGTTAACAAAAGCACCAAAATCCATGATTTTAACAACGGTACCGTCGTAGATCACACCAACTTCAGGTTCAGCAACAATGTCATTGATCATCTTGATGGCAGCTTCAGAAGCTGCATTATCAACTGCAGCAACTTTAACAACACCATCGTCATCAATGTCGATCTTTGCACCGGTATCTTCACAGATTTGACGGATCATTTTTCCGCCTGGGCCAATGATGTCACGGATTTTGTCTTTTTTGACATTAACCACAGTGATGCGTGGAGCGTTATCACTTACGTCGTCACGAGCGGTAGACAGAGCTTTTTCCATTTCGCCAAGAATATGGATACGGCCGTCTTTAGCTTGATCAAGAGCGGTTTCCATAATTTCTTTGGTAATGGAGGTGATTTTAATGTCCATCTGAAGTGAGGTGATACCGTCTTTGGTACCCGCTACTTTAAAGTCCATGTCACCAAGGTGATCTTCGTCGCCCAGGATATCAGACAAGATGGCAATGCCTTCGTCTTCTTTGATCAAGCCCATCGCGATACCCGCAACAGGGTTTTTCAGAGGAACGCCAGCGTCCATCATTGCCAAAGAGGCACCACAGACAGAAGCCATGGATGAAGAACCGTTAGACTCGGTGATCTCAGAAACAACCCGTGTGGTATAAGGGAAGTCTTCTTTAGAAGGCATCAGAGGATGTACAGCACGCCAAGCCAATTTACCGTGACCTACTTCACGACGACCGGTAAAGCCAGTACGACCTGTTTCACCAACTGAGTAGGGAGGGAAGTTGTAGTGCAGCATGAAGTGCTGACGGTATGAACCAGCGAGATCATCAATGATTTGCTCGTCTGAACCAGTGCCCAAGGTTGCAACAACTAGGGCTTGGGTTTCACCACGGGTGAACAGAGCAGAACCGTGTGCACGAGGCAGAATTCCTACATCACAGACGATTGGACGAACTGTTTTGGTATCGCGGCCATCAATACGAATGCCGGTTTTGACCAAATCGCCACGGACAACTTTCTTTTCCAATGATTTGAAGCCATCGGAAATCATTTCACTTGGAACGTCTTCGTTGTCTTCAAAAGCTTCTTTAACCTTTGAGCGAACAGCGCTTACCATATCCTGGCGGGTTGCTTTGTCACTTTCTTTATAAGCAACACGAAGATCAGCTTCACCGATTTCAGTAATCTTAGCTTTAACAGTGTCAAGATTTTCTGGTTCAGCAGGCATTTCCCAAGGATCTTTTGCACAAGCTTCAGCCATTTCGATGATCGCATCGATAACTTTTTGGCATTCGGTGTGACCAAAGTTCACAGCACCGAGCATGACTTCTTCAGAAAGCTCAGTAGCTTCTGATTCAACCATCATAACGCCTTCTTGAGTTCCGGCCATGACCAGATCAAGAGTGGAGTCAGCCATTGCATCCATGGCGGGGTTAAGAACGTATTCGCCCTCGATGTAACCGATACGGGCGGCACCGATTGGTCCCATAAATGGCATACCAGACAGAGTAAGCGCAGCAGATGCGCCAATCATAGCTGGGATATCAGGGTCGTTTTCCATGTCGTGGGCAATAACCATCAACATAACTTGGGTTTCGTTTTTAAAGCCCTTTGGGAACAAAGGACGGATCGGCCGATCGATCAAACGAGAAACAAGAGTTTCTTTTTCGCTTGGGCGGGCTTCACGTTTGAAAAAACCACCTGGAATTTTACCAGCTGCATAAGTTTTTTCAGTATAATTTACGGTCAATGGGAAGAAGTCGATGCCTTCTTTTGGTTTCTTAGCGGCAACGGCGGTGCAGAGCACCTTAGTTTCACCGTAAGTAACAATAACGGCGCTATCGGCCTGACGGGCGATGCGGCCTGTTTCGATAATAAGCGGACGGCCGCCCCAATCGATTTCTTTCCTGAATTCGTTAAACATGCATTTTTCCTTACAACGTACGTACATATAGCTCGGACTCATTTCCGAGCTCTCAATGGATCGAGAAGTTTTTGTTTCCTATTTCCCCGATAGCCCCTCTCCCACAATATTGAATCTCAAGGAGAGTCCCCTTAGCATTTTCAAAGGGGGTGAAAAGAAGAAGGGCGCCCCTTTAAGAGAGCGCCCGACTTTAAAAACTTGTTTTTAGCGACGAAGGCCTAAACGTTCGATCAATGTAGCATAACGCTCACTGTTCTTGCGGTTTAGATAATCAAGCAAACGGCGGCGTTGACCAACCAACTTCAGCAGCCCACGACGGGAGTGAAAGTCTTTTTTATGCTCTTTCATGTGTTCGGTAAGATTGGTGATCCTCTCTGTGATGATCGCAACCTGTACTTCTGGTGACCCAGTATCGCCTTCTTTGGTGGCGTATTCTTTGACGACTTCGTCTTTCCGCTCTGCGGTAATCGACATCGTGCTCTCCTTAAAAAAGTCATTACATATTCATGACCCGCACGGGTCGGATTTCTCCGCCTGTAATGCGTGCCAAAGCTAATAGCTTTCCAGATGCCATGGCACAGACAATGCTGTCTTGAGCCAAGTCTAAGTCTGGAAAACGGGTTGCCACATGCAGCAGGGAAACTCCCTGTCCGTTGTGCATGGTGCGGGCTTCTTCTTCCGTTAAGGCCAGTGCCGGGATGTCGTCCAGCGCGGTCTCGACGGGAAGTAGCCAATTTTCGGACGGCGCACTATTCCCCAGAGCGCTTAGTTTATCAAGGGAAATCGCCATTTTTTCATCAAAAGGACCCACTCTGGTCCGTCTTAGGGCCACAATATGCCCAAAAGTCCCTAATTTAAGGGCAAGGTCGCGGCCTAAGGCCCTTACATAAACACCTTTTCCACAGGAGACTCGAAACTCTGCATGGCTTTCATCAAGGCATTTAACCAGTTCAAATTCATCAACGCGCACGATGCGTGATTTGAGGGTGACTTCTTTGTCTGCCCGGGCCAGTGCATAGGCCCGTTCTCCATTCACCTTGATAGCGGAATATATTGGAGGGGTCTGCTCAATTTCACCAATGAAACCTGAAAGGGCCTCTTTGATCTGGTCTTCAGTCGGGCGAACATTGCTTTGCTCAGTGACTTCACCTTCTGTGTCGTCTGTTTCAGTTGCTTCACCCCATTTAACCGTGAAGCAATATTCTTTGCTACCATCCATGGCGTAGGAAACAGTTTTTGTCGCTTCGCCAAGAGCAATGGGCAAAATACCTGTCGCTAATGGATCAAGGGTACCCCCATGTCCAACCTTAGCAGCTTGAGTAAAACGTCGAACGGCGCCGACCACTTGGTTCGATGTCATTTCCAGAGGTTTGTCGATGGCAATCCAACCGTGGATCGGAAGACCTTTGCGTTTACGCCCCATCTTCTTCGGCTTCGTTTAAAAGATCGCGGGCAACTTGAGGGTCGCGAAGCAAAGAATCAATATGGCTGGCTTCATCAAAAGTTTCGTCCGGCTGGAATGAAATCTTTGGAGTATGGCGTAGCTTAACCTTACGTGACAATTCGCCCCGGAAGAAGTTTTTCGCTTTATTAAGCGCTTTAACGGCCCCTTCAGGATCTTTGCCGCCAAGTGGGGCAACAAAGACGGTTGCGTTTTTCAGGTCAGGACTGACCCGAACCTCCGTAACGGTAACAAGAAGATTAGACAAAGCGGGATCGTTGAAATCTGCACGTGACAAAACGATTGCTAAATTGTGGCGTAACTCTTCCCCAACCCGTAATTGCCTTTGGCTAGGTGGCTTGCCTGTATTTCTTGCCATTTCTTAGATCACTCTTATCGATTAGTAACCCTGATTTTCTCTCGTCATTCCCGCGAAAGCGGGAATCCAGGAAAGCCGGATTAGAATTATGCAAGTTGATCACCGTTGACCCTTGCCACTCTGGATTCCCGCTTTCGCGGGAATGACCAATAGAGCTTTAATCCTCTTCCAACTGCCTTGCGACTTCTTTAACGTCGAAGCACTCAATAACATCACCAACTTGGATGTCGGAGTATTTGGCGAAGGACATACCACATTCGTAGCTTTCCTTAACCTCTTTAACTTCGTCTTTAAACCGTTGCAGGGTGGAGAGGTCACCTTCGTGAATGACGACATCGTCACGCAGCAAGCGAACTTTAGAGCCCCGCTTAACGGTACCACTGGTAATCATACAACCAGCAACTTTACCGACCTTGGTAATGTTGAAGACGTTGCGAATTTCAGCGTAACCCAGGAAGTCTTCCTGTAGGGTCGGTGCCAGCATGCCTGAAAGGGCGTTTCTGAGGTCATCAACCACGTTGTAGATGATGGAGTAATAACGAATTTCGATTGAATCTCGTTTTGCCATATCCCGTGCTTGTGGGTTAGCGCGAACGTTAAAGCCGATAATCAAAGCACCAGAGGCACGAGCCAAGGTCACATCTGATTCGTTAACACCACCGACACCGCTGTGCAGGACACGGACTTTAACTTCATCGGTTGCCATCTTCTCTAAAGCACCGGCGATAGCTTCAATAGAGCCTTGAACATCAGCTTTGATGAGAACAGGGAGCTCTTGAATTTCACCTTCTTTGGCCTTGGCAAACATTTCTTCCAAGGTTCCACGAGAAGCTGCAGCCGCGCGAGCTTGGCGCTCTTTGCGTTCGCGGAATTCGGCCACTTCACGGGCACGGGCTTCTGAGGTTACAACGACTAAGTCATCACCAGCAGCAGGAGCCCCGTTGAGGCCCAAAACTTCGACTGGAACAGCTGGTCCAGCGTTATCAGCGGGACGGCCATGATCATCAACCAAGGCACGGACACGGCCCCACTCTTGACCAGCAACAATAATATCACCAACTTTTAGGGTACCACGTTGCACCAAGACAGTGGCAACCGTACCACGGCCCCGTTCCATTCTGGCTTCAACGATAACGCCTTCGGCAGAACGGTTAGGGTTGGCTTTAAGGTCAAGAATTTCAGCTTGCAGCAAAATGGCTTCTTCAAGCTTGTCGAGATTTTCACGTTTCTTGGCAGAAACCTCAACCGCGAGGATATCTCCACCCATTTCTTCAACAACTAGCTCATGGCTTAGTAATTCAGTGCGCACCCGATTTGGGTCGGCACCTGGTAAATCCATTTTGTTAATTGCAACAATGATGGGTGCGTTTGCAGCTTTAGCGTGGTGAATAGCCTCAATGGTCTGAGGCATAATGCCATCATCAGCAGCTACAACCAAAACCACGAGATCGGTTACGCTGGCACCACGTGCCCGCATGGCACTAAAGGCTGCGTGACCAGGTGTGTCGATAAAGCTAATCTTGTCGCCACCTTCTAGGGTGACCTGATAAGCACCGATGTGCTGGGTAATGCCGCCGGCTTCACCACTGGCAATATCTGTTGAGCGCAAAGCATCCAAGAGGGAGGTCTTACCATGATCAACGTGACCCATAACTGTCACAACAGGAGGACGAGGGAGTCGTTGAGCTTCCCGGTCTTTTTCACCGACAAGTCCGACTTCCACATCAGCTTCGCTAACCCGTTTAACTTTGTGGCCAAACTCCTCCACAACTAATTCAGCGGTGTCACCATCGATGGATTGAGTAATTGTTGCCATCACGCCGAGTTTCATCAGGGCTTTGATAACATTACCGCTTCGCTCAGCCATCCGGTTGGCAAGTTCTTGAACTGTTAGAACTTCAGGGATGATCACGTCACGGACGAATTTCTCATCACGGTTGAGAAGGGCTTGTTGTTTGAGTTTTTCTTTCTCACGGGCTCGTTTAACGGAGGCCAAAGAACGTGTACGACCTCTGCCATCAGCATTATCCAGAGCTTGGTTGATGGTCATTTTACCACCACGACGACGTGAGTCTCCGCGCTTAGCTGGTGCCCGACGAGGCTCTTCAACTTTTTGTGGCCCAGCCTTTTGAGGCATCGGTTTCTTAGCCCGTGCTGGAGCAGGATCTTTGGCATCAACTGTCAGAGTTTTCTTAGGAGCAGCAGCAGGAGCTGATTTTTTAGGCTCTGGTTTTTCTTCTTTGACCGGAGCGGCCTCAACGGTATTTTCAGTTTTAGCTTCTTCTTCAGCTTTTTTCGCTGCTTCTGCTTCTTCCTTTTGGCGTGCTTCTTCTTCAGCTTGGCGCTTTAAGGCTTCCTCAGCTTCTCTTTCAGCTCGTTTCGTCGCTTCGATTTGTTCGTTCTTTGCAGCTTCTTCTTGTGCTTTTTTAGCACCCTGCAAAGCCCGAACACGAGCGGCTTTTTCTTCGTTGGTCAGGTTGCCCTTTGGTTTTTCAACGACAGGGGCTTTGGGCTTCTCCACTTTAACAACAGGAGGAGCAGCTTCTTCCTTTGGCTCAACAAGAGGGATCGGTGCGTCCTTGACTTCTTTCATCCGGCCGCCTTCGGCCTGGGTGTAAGTCCGCTTTTTCTTTACCTCAACGGTTACCGACTTGGAACGGCCATGGGAGAAGCTTTGCTTGACTTGGCCAGCTTCGATCGTCTTGTTAAGCTCCAACTTTCCGGGCCTTGAGAGGCTCAGAGTTTTTTTGCCGTCAGTTTTCTCGTCCGTCATTTCAGCCCGACTTCCATCAAATTCTTAATCTTGCGCTTCTTCATTATCATCTTGGTTCTGTAGCATTGCCCGAAACCCAACGAGTTTCTCACAATGCCCCAGCACCTTCTCGGCCAATCCACGAGAGGAAAGGACAAGGTGAACCGTATTGTCCCGACCAATTGCGGCGGCAAGCTCATCACTCCTAAAGAGTTCCACCAAAGGAACCGTCGGCGCGAGAGCCTTAATCTTTCTTCGACCATCTTCGGCCCCGTCAGAGGCCGCAAATAATATACTGACCTTATTGTGGTTTATGGACTGGTCCTTAAGACAGGCTCTAACTTTTTCATAACCTGCTACAACCTTCCCTGAGCGCCGTCCCAATCCAATAAGATCAAGACATCTGCCGACCAAGAGAGCTTCGATTGTGTCGGCCAAATCAACTGGCACAACAACCTTCTTTTTTGCTCCTTTGGCAAAGGCATTTTTCCCACAGGCAGTGTTAACTACGTCGCGGGTAGCACTCAACCACAATCCCCGCCCAGGAAGCTTTCCCTCAATATCAGGGACAACTTCTTGATTAGGGCCGACCACAAAGCGTATCAAATTCTCCTTGGGAAGAACTTCACCAGTAACCAGACATTTACGCTGGGGCTGTTCGTCCTTCATCAGGGCTGATCCGTTTTGCTTTATTCTGCTTCACTGCCCTCGGCTGGTTTGGTTTCTTCGTCTTCAAACCAATGAGCCCGGGCGGCCATAATAATCTCGTTAGCTTTGTCTTCGCTGACAGAACCCTTTGGTAGAATTTCCATTAGCTCGTCAGAAGCCAAGTCACCGAGATCGTCTAATGTTTTGATGCCTTTTTCACCCAAAGCAACAAGATGCCCTGGTAAAATGCCTTCAACACCAGCAACTTCGTCAGTCACACCAAGTTCTTTACGTTTGTCTTCTTGCAGTTCGTCCAAACCTTCAAGGAAAGTGCGAGCACGAGCACGAAGCTCTTCAGCAACGTCGTCGTCAAAGCCTTCAATGGTTGCCAGATCAGCGCGAGGTACGAAGGCGACTTCTTCCACTTCGGAGAACCCTTCGGTTACCAGCAAGTGAGCAATCACGTCTTCAACGTCCAGAGCTTCTACAAACATTTGTGAGAGGCGGTTAAACTCTTCAACCCGACGCTCAGATTCCGTGGTCTCGGTCACGATGTCGATGTCCCAGCCCGTCAATTGAGAGCCAAGGCGCACGTTTTGACCACGGCGTCCAATAGCAAGACTTAATTGGTCATCCGGAACAACGACTTCAATTTTATCAGCTTCTTCATCAAGAACCACTTTGGCAACTTCTGCAGGTGCCAAGGCGTTCACGATGAAAGTTGCAGGGTCTTCTGACCACTGGATAATATCGATTTTCTCACCTTGGAGCTCACCGACAACAGCCTGAACGCGAGACCCTCTCATGCCGACACAAGCACCAACCGGGTCGATGCTGCCGTCATTAGAAAGAACAGCGATTTTAGCTCTGGAGCCAGGATCACGGGCAACAGATTTAATTTCGATTATCCCGTCATAAATTTCTGGCACTTCCTGAGTAAACAAGCTGGCCATAAACTGAGGGTGGGTCCGTGAAAGGAAAATTTGAGGGCCGCGCTGCTCTTCCCGAACATCCAGGATATAAGCGCGAATCCGGTCACCGTTATTGAAATGCTCCCGAGGAATGGTTTCATCCCGGCGAAGGAAGGCCTCAGCTCTTCCTAGATCTATGGTGACGTTTCCAAATTCAACCCGTTTGATAACACCGTTAATGGTTTCACCAATGCGATCTTTGTATTCATTGAATTGGCGGGCTCGTTCGGCATCGCGTACTTTTTGAACAATAACCTGTTTTGCGGTTTGAGCGGCAATACGGCCAAAATCAATAGGAGGAAGCGGGTCAACCAGGAATTCACCGAGAACGGCGTCTTCTTTGATGGCTTGAGCCTGCGCAAGAGTTGCTTGCATCGCTTCGTCTTCAATTTCTTCGACAACTTCAGTGTAACGAGCAAGCGTTATCTCACCGGTTTTTTTGTCGATGGCAGCCCTGATATCTCTATCGTGGCCATACTTCGAGCGTCCGGCTTTTTGAATAGCTTCTTCCATAGCTTCAAGCACTTCATCGCGCTCAATGCCTTTGTCTCGTGCTACTGCGTCGGCTACCTGTAGTAGCTCTGGGCGCGGAAGCCCCGCGGTCATATCACTCATCGTCCCGCCTTACGTCCTTGTTGTTTCGTTGCTTTGAGGAGGTCGTCTGTAATAACCAATTTTGCCCGAGAAATATCGGCAAAGGCTACTTTAACCACATCGTCACCAACGTTCATCTTCACAATACCGTCTTCAATTCCGTCAAGGCAGCCTTTATACCGCTTTTGACCTTCATGAGGACGGGATAACTCAATTTTTGCTACCTTGCCGGAAAACCGTTCAAAGTCGCGTTCACTCACTAAAGGGCGATCCAAACCTGGAGAACTGACTTCCAGAGTAAAGGCCCCTGCGATAGGGTCTTCCACCTCAAGGATGGCTGAAATCGCCCGACTGATTTCGGCACAGTTTTCGACAGTCATGGCTTCTTCGTCTTTGCGCTCAGCCATAATCTGCAAAATTCTGCCTTCTTGGCCCATCATCTCAATTCGGACGATATTAAATCCCATATCTTCCAAGGTTGGGGCGATGAGGCTTTCGATCTTTGCAGGGTTTCCCATGCTTGCCTTTATCAGTTGTTGTCAATTCTCAAGGTGGGTTTTCCCAAGGTCTGAACCTTGAAAACTCCTAGCCCATAAACAAAAAAGAAGCGGGCCGATGCCCACTTCCACTTAAACCTGAAGTGCATCCAGGCCTTCAATAAATCTGTGTTGTGGGTGTTATAAATGAGTTTCGTGGAAACTCAAGTAATATTTGGGATAGATGAGTATCAATCCCTTGCCTCTCAAGCGCCGGGTGTGAGTCTTTGATCGCCTGAACACAATAAGCCTTCAGGTTTGCACAGCCAAAACTAGCGCGCATTCCTCAAAAAAGTCAGATAACTGCTTTTAATGCCTTGTTTCAAAGCTTTCTTTTCGTAACGCGTCTCAGGCCAGTCATCGGGGCGGGTGCGCCAGTCGCTGGGTTTTTGAGCGGTCCATTGGAAACGGTTATCGGCGGTCAGGTGACGTAAAGCCCAGCGGACATATCCTGTGTGGTCACTGCCGAAGCGTAGTTGGGCATTGTCTTTTAACAAGCGGGCAATAGTGTCCAAGTTCTCTGGCGAGATAAAACGGCGGCGATGGTGTTTGGTTTTGGGCCAGGGATCTGGGAAGAGAATAAACATTCGACCAATGGAGGCATCAGGTAGAGCTTCAAGCAATGGCCTAGCGTCATCGTCTAGAATACGGACGTTCTTGAGGTTTTTCTCGTTGATATGATTTAGTGCGCTGGCAACCCCATTGATAAAAGGCTCGCAGCCGATCAAACCAATTGTGGGGTTCATTTCCCCTTGGGCCGCGAGATGCTCACCACCGCCAAAACCAATCTCAACCCAGATATCATCGACAGGTGTTTCAAAAAGGCTGTTCGGATCAAGAGAATCGCCTTGAGACGGGGCAACGACTCTGATGGTTGGTAGGAGTTCATCAACCAATTTTTGTCGAGTTGACCGGAGCTTGTGCCCGCTCCGACGTCCATAAAAACGGCGATCTTCTTTGGGGTCAGTCATGATTCTATAGGTTCATGCGTCACGCGTAGGGCGTAAAAAAGGATTGGCCGTTACTTTACGACCAATCCTAATATTTATTAGCAAGCTTTCTTAATAGCGTCTGCTAAGTCGGTACGCTCCCATGAGAACCCACCATCAGCTTCTGGGGTACGACCAAAGTGGCCATATGCTGCAGTACGTGCATAAATCGCACGGCTCAGACCAAGGTGCTCACGAATGCCGCGAGGCGAAAGGTCCATAAGGTCTTGCAGAACTTTAGCCAGCTTGTCTTCGTCAACCTGTCCGGTGCCGTAGGTGTCTACGTAAACAGAAAGAGGTTTGGAAACGCCAATAGCGTATGCAAGCTGAATGGTACAACGGTCAGCCGCACCAGAAGCAACCACGTTTTTCGCCAAATAGCGAGAAGCGTAAGCTGCTGAACGGTCAACCTTGGTGGGGTCTTTACCAGAGAAAGCACCGCCGCCGTGAGGGGCTGCACCGCCGTAGGTATCAACAATGATTTTACGACCTGTGAGGCCGGCATCACCGTCTGGACCGCCGATGACGAAACGTCCGGTTGGGTTTACATAAAACTCATCTTCTGAGCACATCCACCCTTCTGGGAGAACTTTCTCGACGTAAGGACGAACCAATTCGCGAATCTCGTCTTGGGAAAGTTCTTCAGCGTGTTGGGTTGAAACCACAACTGAGGTCGCCTTAACTGGCTTGCCGTCAACATATTGCAGAGTGACCTGACTTTTTGAGTCAGGCTCTAAGCCTTTTGCTGCACCGCTGTGACGGGCATCTGCCATTTCTTTCAAAATACCATGAGAGAATGCAATTGGGGCAGGCATCAACTCTTCGGTTTCGCGACATGCGTAACCGAACATGATTCCTTGGTCACCAGCGCCTTCGTCTTTGTTGTCGCCAGAATCAACGCCCTGAGCAATGTCAGAAGATTGTGAGTGAACATAAACATCAACAGAGGCTTTTTCCCAATGGAAACCCTCTTGCTCATAACCAATATCCTTAACGGCTTTACGGGCTAAATCTTCCATCACTTCTTTAGTGATAGAGGCGGGGCCTCTTACTTCACCAGCAAGAACAATTTTGTTGGTGGTCGTGAGGGTTTCTACGGCAACACGTGAAAGCGGGTCAGCCGCAAGAAAAGCATCAACGATTTCGTCAGAGATACGGTCGGAAACTTTATCAGGATGTCCTTCAGAGACGGACTCACTGGTAAATAGAAATTCTGATTGAGACACAACTGGTCCTTCCAGGTAAATAGGGTCCAAATTTGTGTGGAAGTTTGGATAAAGGCCATACTTGTCCACTTAGTGCCATTTTTTAACGTGGTGGCAAGCAGCGCAAATCCCCACGATTGCTTCAATCTTTAAAAAACAACGAGGCCTTTTCGCATCTGGAAAAGGCCTCGTCAAGTGATTAACTTATGTCCTCAATTGCCGGACGGGATCATTCGACCCCTTGGACTTACGCGCGAATGTTCGCGCGGGGCCTCGATGGCCCATTCAGGAAGAAGTCTTTTGTTATCTGGTGATAGAACTATTCTTCGTCAGCAGCGTTGGCTAATGACTTGGTCAGTTCAAACAAGCGTTTACGAACAGCTTCATTGGTTACCCGGTAGTAGGCACGAACCAACTCGAGAGTTTCACGACGGGTGAGTGGGTCTGCTTCGTCTTCATCTGGATTGATGGCAACAGGGCGACCTTCACGAAGATCATCGTTCATGTCGTCATAGAAGAAAGAGATCGGCACATCTAAGACCCGGCTTAAATCGTAAAGACGGCTGGACCCAATGCGGTTAGCACCGCGCTCGTATTTTTGAATTTGTTGGAAGGTTAGACCAATAGCCTCGCCAAGTTTTTCTTGGCTCAGACCAAGTAAAGTACGACGAAGACGAACCCGGCTGCCCACATGAATATCAACCGGATGAGGTTTTCCGGGGACACGGGGCTCAATGTAAACTTGTTTTGCGGCTGGTCCACTTCTGGATTTTTTATCTGATGTCACAGTTTTCGTCCCATATTAAAGAACACCTACTTATAGGTGGTTGGTTAAGGAGCTATTCTCCAAATCGTATATCTATAATGCGTAGAATAAGCCACCTCATACGGGCAGGTCAATGAGTAAATAATACTAAGGTATGTAATACTAAAGTATGTAGTCGTTAATTTCTTAAAGATAGGCGATGGGCCCCAAAAGCGGCGCTAAAAGCGAATACAACTACAATGGCAAGCATCCAATTATGGTAATGACCATAGGGAGTAAGCACTTCTAAGGCTTGAGGCAGGCCGCTATCGAGCACAGCCTGCTTTCCTAGAGGAAGATGAGCTGTAAGGCGTCCATAACCATCGAAAACAGCCGAGATACCCGTATTAGCTGCTCTGATGAGAGGAATTCCTTCCTCTACGGCTCTTAATTTCGCACTGGCAAGATGTTGGTAAGGCCCCATACTTTTTCCAAACCAAGCATCATTTGTTACGTTCAAAAGCCAGCTTGGGCGGTTTTTTGGGTCATAAAGTTCTCCCGGAAAGATCACTTCATAACAGATTAGGGGGCTGAAAGGGGGTAAGCTCAGAAGATTGAGAGTCCTTGGCCCCACCCCAGAGGTGAAATCTGTACCGCCAATATTAAAGTTCTTCCAGGTCAGGAGAGAGCGAAAGGGAACATATTCACCGAAGGGAACCAGATGATGTTTATCATATCGGGCCTCAAGCTTTCCTTTGTCATTAACCACGACAACACTGTTGAAGATTTTAAAAGGTGTTTCCCCTTTGGCTGTGGCACTGGGTGCTCCTGAAATGAGATACCCATTTTTTGGGACAATGCTGCCGATATGACCGAGCCTTACTTTATCGTTTGCCAAAAAGAATGGCACCGCTGTTTCAGGCCAGATGATGTGGGTGGGTGGGTTTTTCTCATCACCACGAGGGTCTGCACTCATATAGATGAGCTTCAGGAAATGTTCCTGGCGAAACTCTCGTTTCCATTTATCTTCCTGAGCAATATTAGGTTGGACAATACGGAGCTTGATCCCTTCTACATAAGTCGTTTCTTCCCCTGCTATTCGTGCTTCCCCCGCGGCCCAAAAAATCAAAAGCAGAGCAAAAGGAGCAACAGCACTATATTTTTTACCTGACGCAAGAAGAGCCGGTGAAGCTGCCGCAAGGACAGTAAAGAGGGTAAGGCCAAAGGTACCAAAAAGGGCGACAGACTGAATCATACCATCGGAGAAAGTCCACACGGTCCCTAAGAGATTCCAGGGAAACCCTGTAAAAATCCAACCTCTTACCCATTCAAAAACGGTCCAGCTTGCCGCTAAATTAAGGAGCCCGGCAAGGCCTCGGGGCTCAATGAGCCAACAAAATAGAGTAGAGAGACCAATGAATATTGCCATACCAGCTGCAAGCCCAAGAATAGCGAATGGGGCCATCCAGCCATAAGTTTCAGCATCAACAAAAAAGGAATGGGCAATCCAATAGAGACCGACTGCAAAGAAACCCATGCCAAACCACCAGCCTAGGGCAAAGGCTGATTTTTTGCTCGCCGCAGCTTCAAGACGCCACAAAATAACCGTGAAGCCAGGGATAAGAAGAAATACCAGATGGAAAGGCGGGAGAGCCCCCCCGGCAAAACACCCTAAGAGAAACAAAAGGAAACGAAGCTTCCAAGATTGAAGCGTCAGAACTTTATTTTTAAGCCGTTCCATTATGGTTTGCAAAAAACCGCCTCAACTCTCAGGCTTTAAATCTTTAATAGATTTTGGGCCACGAATCCGAAGACGGTAAATTCGACGGGGGTCAGCTTCTAAAACTTCAAACTCCCACCCTGAAGAATGAGCTATCAACTCACCTCGGCCAGGGACTCTCCCTGCCAGGTCAAAGACCAGACCACCCAAGGTATCAATATCTTCACGTTCTTCTTCTGTGATTACATCACCAACAGTATGCTCAAAAGTTTCGAGCGTAACTCTGGCATCGGCATCATAAATACCCGGCTCCTGAGGGATCATTTCTGGTTCGTGGTCAGTATCATGTTCATCTTCGATTTCGCCGACAATTTCTTCGACCAAGTCTTCAATGGTAACCAAGCCATCGGTCCCGCCATATTCATCAACTACCAAAGCCATATGAACCCGGGTTGTCCGCATTTCTAGCAAAAGCTCAAGAACCCGCATGGCTGGTGAGACGAACAATGGGCGGCGCACAATATTCTCAAGCTGAAAATTATTCTCTTGGTCTTGAACAGCAAGAAGGTCCTTGATATGGACCATGCCCAAAATATTGTCCAAAGACTCACGATAAACAGGAACCCGTGAGTGGCCTTCTTTGACAATGACTTGAGTTACTTCGTCGTAATTCATATCTGCATCAGCAGCAATGATATCTGCACGAGGGACCATAACATCGGCAATTGTTTTCTCTCTAAGGTGAAGAATGTTGCCGAGCAAAGTACGCTGCTCATCATCAATGGGCGTTTCAGTCTCATCGCTTTCTTCGATTTCCTCGATGAGTTCTTCTAAAGTTTCTCGTACGGTTGCTTCGCCATTGCTGGGTTGTTTAAACCAGGGTAACCAACTTAGAAGACCATTGGTTTCTTTTGATTTACCGTTTTCTTCTTTTTCGATGGGTTTATCGTTCATGGTTCTTGGCCATAGGGGTTGGGAATTCCCAACCCTTTTAGAATCTCCGTTTCCAGTTGTTCCATTTCTTCTGCTTCATTATTTTCAATATGATCCAGCCCGAGAAGATGAAGAACTCCATGAACAATAAGGTGTGCAAGGTGGTTAGGGAAAGCTTTTGATTGCTCAACAGCTTCTTTTTGGGTGGTTTCAAAGGCAACCACAATATCCCCCAAGACGATAGGCTCTCCGATTGGTGGCAGTGGGGTATCCACTTCTAAGGCTGCAAAGGAAAGAACGTTGGTTGGTTTGTCCTGCCCTCGGTAATCCCGATTAAGCTTTTGAACGGCGGCATCTCCCGTGAGAAGAAGGCTGATTTCTAAAGCATAATCTTTGAGTTCACCTTCAGGAGAGCGGGCTCTTTTAAGGGTCGCTTCGATGGTTGTGGTGGCTAACTGTTCGATCTCAGGCACAGCCTCAACCCAAGGGGCGGCTTCAATGGCGATGGATAGAACCATGGCTTCAGACATTATGTCGGCTCTTGGCTCGGTTTATTGCCGTTGTTATTATTTTTGCCATTGGCAAAAGGTGCTTTCTCATAGCGTGCCCCTTGGCGACGTTTATTCTCAACTTTCTCATAAGCATTCACGATACGAGCCACAAGGGGATGACGAACAACATCTTGCTCAGAGAAGGCATGCATGGAAACACCCTTGACCCCATGGAGAATTTCCGTTGCATCACGTAGTCCGGAACGGGTGCCACTGGGGAGGTCAACCTGACTCAAATCACCTGTAATAACCATGGAGGAGCCTTCCCCGAGACGGGTCAGGAACATCTTCATTTGGACTGCGGTGGTATTTTGCGCTTCATCGAGAATAACAAAGGCATTAGAGAGTGTTCGCCCCCGCATAAAAGCCAATGGAGCCACTTCAATTTCGCCGTTTTCCATTTTCTTCGTTACTTGATCTTCAGGTAACATATCAAAAAGAGCGTCATAAAGTGGACGAAGGTAAGGATCGACCTTTTCGCGCATATCTCCGGGAAGGAAGCCAAGCTGTTCTCCGGCCTCAACAGCAGGACGTGAAAGAATAATTCGGTCTACTTTGCCATTGATTAATTGTTCAACAGCCTTGGCGACAGCTAAATAAGTTTTACCCGTTCCCGCAGGCCCTGTCCCAAAGACTAGGTTGTGTGTCTCCATCCCCTTGAGGTATTCTGCTTGGGTTGCAGACCGGGGGTTAACGGTTTTTTTGCGGGTTTTAATGACGATCTCGCCAGCCTTTTTAAGGCTGTCTTTGGCATCGCCATTTTTTTCTTCACCGTACATTGCTAAACGCAGGGCCGCATCAACCTCTTGTCTGCTCACATCCTGACCTTTGCCGAGGCTTTCATATAGGTTGTTTAAGACAATCTGAGCGACCTCAACAGAAGCGGCTTCCCCTTGAACTGACACTTGGTTGCCTCGTGAGTTCAAGGCCACATTAAGTTTGCTTTCAATCAAAGCCAGATGGCTATTGTGGGCCCCAAAGAGCTGAGGAAGTCGGCTGTTATCATCAAATTCTAGGGTTTGGGAAAAAGCATTGTCTTGAGAATTTTCAAGTGTCGTCAAGCGGAAGCTCCCACAGTTAAGTTTGCTGTTTTATCAGGATTTAATTGTACGCCAGAAAGACTGTTAGTGAAACTATCAGTGATCTTTAAATCAATAATTTCACCTTTAAGAGAAGTTGGTGCGGTTACATGAACAGGTTGCATGTAGGGGCTGCGGCCAACGAGCTGGCCTTCGTCACGGCCTTCACGATCTAGGAGGACTGGAAAAGTTTTGCCCACACAGGCGTTATTAAACTCAACTTGAATTTGGCCCAAAAGATCTTGGAGAAGAGTGAGGCGTTCAGATTTGACCTTTTCTTCAACTTGGTTTTCCATCGTGACTGCAGGGGTGCCGGGGCGGGGACTAAACTTAAAAGAATAGGCCTGAATAAATTTCATTTCCTGGATCAAGGCCATAGTATTTTCAAAGTCTTTATCGGTTTCTCCGGGGAAGCCAATAATAAAGTCTGATGAAAGAGCCAGGTTAGGTTGAACCTCTTTAAGGCGGGCAATCGTCTCTCTGTATTCTTGCGCACTATGGCCGCGGTTCATGGCTCTTAAGATTGGGTCTGCGCCACTTTGGATGGGCAAGTGAAGGAAAGGCATCAATTGAGGAACTTCACCATGAGCGGTGATCAGGCTATCATCCATATCGGCAGGATGCGAGGTAATATAACGAATACGTTCAATACCGTTAACCGTAGCGACTTCTCTGATTAAGTCGCCTAAGCCTAACGTGCCCCCCTGGGCAGAGGTGCCATGAAAAGCATTCACATTTTGACCGAGAAGGTTAATTTCGCGTACGCCCTCGCTGGCGAGAGTTTTTACATCGTCCAAAATAGATTCCACGGGTCGCGAGAATTCAGCTCCACGGGTATAGGGTACGACACAATAGGTACAGAATTTATCGCAGCCTTCTTGAACCGAAATAAAGGCGCTGGTTTCGCCCTCGCTACGAGGCGCAGGAAGGTGATCAAACTTTGCTTCGGCTGGGAATTCTAAATCTAAAACTCCACCTCCAGCACGGGTGGCTCGGGCCACCATTTCAGGAAGGCGGTGGTAGGTTTGAGGACCAAAGACCATATCGACATAAGGGGCACGACGGGTGATTTCTTTCCCTGCTGCCTGGGCCACACAGCCAGCCACCGCGATAATCGTGCTTTTACCTTGGGCCGCTCTTTTGGTTTTATGTTTTTTGAGCCTGCCTAGATCAGAGAAAACCTTTTCAGTTGCTTTTTCTCGGATATGACAGGTGTTGAGAATAACCATATCAGCATCGTTAGGTTCATCCACGGTTTCATATCCCAGCGGCCCTAAGACATCTGTCATCCTTTGGGAGTCATAAACATTCATCTGACAGCCGAAGGTTTTGATATGTAACTTCTTGCTCAAAAGGTGTCCCTCAAGAAAATTCTAAGGGATGGGGGAATAATCATCGGCGGTTGATGAGTCAAGGTGTGACCATATTAGGTTCAATTAGCTTTTCTTCAACGGTGTGCCGTAAAGTTCTAGACGATGACCCACCAGCTCAAAACCGAATTCTTTAGCAATTTTTTGTTGCAACACTTCGATTTCTTCATTGGTAAACTCAATGACTTTTCCAGATTGAACATCAATGAGATGATCATGGTGGTTTTCCGACACCTCTTCATATCGAGCGCGTCCGTCGCCGAAGTCCAAACGCTCTAAGATATTTGCTTCTTCAAAAAGCCGTACGGTACGATAAACAGTGGCAATACTAATTTTTGAGTCAATATCACTTGAACGTTTATAGACCTCTTCCACATCAGGGTGATCATCTGACTGAGACAAAACACGGGCAATTACCCGGCGTTGCTCGGTCATTTTCATACCCTTATCTATGCACATCCGCTCAATTCTGGACGGCGCTGACATCTAAACCCCCTGCAAAATAAAACACAAAGTTCCTTTGGATATAGCCAATACTTACATACATAAAGTAAGCTTCCCCTAGTATGAAATACAAGAGGCTTATTGCAATTAGCTCTTAATAATTAAACTTTATGGCGTCTACAAGGCTTGCCAATTGTCTAGGGAAAGCATTTATAGCACAAGATCAGAAACGTAATCTTAGTGATTTCTAGCCCTTACGGTTTTTCCGAGATTTTGTACCTAAACCAATTTTTTTGGCTAAATTACTGCGGTGCGCAGCATAATTAGGGGCAACCATTGGATAATCAGCGGCAAGTCCCCAACGTTCACGGTATTCGTCCGGGCTCATATTGTAAGCGGTTTTAAGGTGGCGCTTAAGCATTTTAAGTTTTTTACCATCTTCAAGGCAGACAATATAATCAGGGGTAACAGATTTTCTGATTGAAACGGCTGGTTGTGGTCGTTCAGGAGTTGGAGAAACTGTTCCCAGACCGGAAAGAGTATTGTATACATCCCGAATTAGCTGAGGAAGGTCTGTAAGTGTGACGGTATTATTAGCAACATGAGCCGCAACTACTTCAGTTGTTAGTTCTAACAACTCACCCTTATTAACTTGATCAGTCATTTTAATATTATTCCTCAACTGTTTATTGTTACAACTCTTATAAAAGACAGGTTTCATCCATGCAAGAATCAAATAAAGGAAATAAATCTAAAGAGAGTGTTGATGTGGAGTTGGACTTTTATCTCGATATTACCAAAGAAATCTGCCCAATGACTTTTGTGAAGACTAAGTTAATGCTTGAAAAAATGAGCCCAGGCCAATTATTACAAGTTCAACTTAAAGGAGCTGAACCTTTAAAAAATGTTCCTCTCTCCGTTAAAGAGCATGGGCATGAAGTAATCTCGTTAACAAATGAAGAAGGTGGAGAAGATCCTGAAGTCGTGCACCGCCTTATTGTTAGAAGGAAATAAGATACTTCGTATCTGCTTGATTAGGGTTCACGACAAAGTACTCTTCAGAATAAGAGCATCAATAGGCTCGTTATTGGCCTGTTTGTAATACTTTTTCCTCAAACCTACTTGAGTAAACCCCTGTTTCAAATAAAGCCCTAGTGCGGCTTTGTTGTTCTCAGCGACTTCAAGAATTACTTCAGAGGCGCCGCGTTTCCGGGCTTCTTTCTTGCCTTGCTCAAGAAGCTGTAAAGCTACTCCTTGGCGTTGATTGTTCCTTAAAACTCCCACCGTGATTACTTCGCTTTCTTCTCCGCCAACCCGACAAAGAATAAATCCGACCGGTTGATCTTCCTCAACCGCAACAAAAGAAAAAGCACCGGGCATGGCAAGGAGGTCCACCAGAGCTTTTTCACTCCAGCTCTCGTCAAAGCAATCTTGGTGGATGGCAGCAAAGACAGGGGCAAAGGTTACCCCTCCTTTGATGATCTCAAGATTACTTGTCGCGTCAGTCATGGACGCAGGCGTCCGCCATTTTTAGGAAGTTTGGCATCAGGGGGGCGGATGTAGAGGGGATCAATTTGGATTACCTCTTTTGGTAACCCTTTTTGCTCCGCCAGTTGGGCCACAATCGCCGCATCAGGAAGACCATTGGCTTGGGAGAGAACGGCTTCGGGAAAAATATTTCCAAGTCGAGGGGCGTAGTCTCCGACTAAAAGTAGGGGGCCATCGCCTGTCAAGCCGGGGAGTTCTTCCGGCAAAAAGGTTTGCGGCTCAGAGGTTGGAGATAATTGGTTGTCAAAAATTTGGCAGTAAACGTCTGAGCGTTTGGCGTCTAAGACCACCAGAATATTGTGGTCCTTTCGCTCATCCTCAGAGATTCCATGGGCCACGGCTTCCAGGCTGGTGACACCAATCAAAGGGAGTTTGGCTGCCAAAGCTAGAGCGCGGGCAGTCGAGAGGCCAATGCGAAGCCCGGTAAAAGCACCTGGACCGATGGTCACAGCAAGGGCATCTAGTTCTTCAAAAGTTGTGCCACCTTGCTCTAAGCAATCCAACACCATAGGTACCAAAGCCTCTGATTGGCCGCGGGGCATTTCCTCGAACAGACGGGCTTTTAGCTCGCCATTAAAGCGTAAAGCGACAGAACAAGCATTTGTGGCGGTGTCTAGGGCTAGGATTTTCATAGACAAAGGATATACTGTCTTTCTTCCAACGCAAAAAGGGGAAAGACAGGAAAATGGAATTGGTGGAGATTACTGAAGAGATCCATGGGGTGCTCTTGGACCTTAAATACGCAACAGATGACAATTTCACAGATGAACCTGTTTATTCTCGCGCTGTGTGTTACCTGCACCCAGCGGCAGAAACCCTGTTGGTTAAAGCCAAAGATTTAGCTGCCGACATGGGCTATGGCTTGAAGATATTTGATGCCTACCGCCCGACTGAAGCTCAATGGGACTTATGGGACCACACCCCGGACATTGATTTTCTTGCTGATCCTCGGCGGGGGTCGCCTCACAGTCGGGGCGTCGCTGTTGACTTAACTCTGCTGGATGAAATGGGCCAAGAACTCCCCATGGGGACCCCTTTTGATTTCTTCTCACCCACCTCTCACCATGGCAACCGAGAGCATAGTGCTGAAATTCTCAAAAACCGCGCAATTCTCCTCGGCCTGATGACCGCCACTGGCTGGGATTGCTTCATGAACGAGTGGTGGCACTACCAACTCTTTCTGCCCAGAACCTATCCGCTGGTAAGCAACAAAGAGCTAGACCAAAGTATGATGCCTGAGTAGGTATGGCCTAAACGCAAATGGTCGAGACAAGTTCGGTCATGATGAAAACTAACGACTACGGATATAATTGATGCCCAATACACCGGAAAAAACTGAAAAAGAAGACGGCGCAATTGAGTGGCGCCTTGATGGGGATTTGCACTGTGAAGACGGCCCTGCCGTCGAAAGGCCTGATGGAACCCGAGTCTGGTTTATCCATGGGAAAAAGCACCGCGAGGACGGCCCTGCCGTGGAACATTGGGACGGAACCAAAGAGTGGTGGGTTGGCGGCTTACTGCACCGTGAGGACGGGCCCTCTATCATGGAATCGGACGGCACCCAGGAATGGCACCAAAATGGCGTCGCCCACAGGGAAGACGGTCCGGCAGTCATCCGGTCAGACGGTGTGCAGCAGTGGTGGGTACACGGCGTGCGCCATCGCGCAGACGGTCCCGCCGTAATCGAAGAGCACGAAATGCAACAATGGTGGGTGCAAGGACTTCTACATCGCGAAGACGGTCCTGCCATTGAATATGAAGATGGTTCTCGGGAATGGTACCTTGGTGGGATGCCGGTCGAGGAAGACGTGGCCATGGATGTCGAGAAACGCGCCGAATTTCTGAAAGAATTGGCTGGTTCTGCTCAAGCGTAAGGGAATTAGATTGAGGCGAGATAACCCCATCCCTTAAACACCTAGATACACAAAGAGGAGCGCCCAGCACTCCTCTTTTTTCGTTCCTTGATCTGGCGTTGTACGCCTGTCCGAAAGGCTTTAAGGCTTTTTCGGAGTTTCGTAGGGAACTTCTTTCTGCCACTCGACCCATTCAGTGTGATAGCCAACGAAACCTTTTTCGTTCGCAGGTTGCTGTGTCGTGGTGTAGTACTCGGTCTTGCCTTGAGGAACCGGAGCTTTAGCGTCTACGTTGCCCATAATTAACTCACCTGTTGTTTAGTTTCAAACCGAGACAGCTCCTTGCAAAACTGCAAATTACTCCGCCCCGGCGGATGGTTTTTAACATATTCAAAAAATGTAATGTATAGGATGAAGTCGCCGGAGGGAAGCAACTTTTTGTGTAAATTTTCAGTATAGGCTTAAAAGCAAGGTCTGTTTCCTGGCGATTCAGATACACGACAGCGGAACAAACTCAGTGAATAAGTATAGGGATGATGAGCCATGAATCAGCCCATGTATAATTGAATCATTCTGTGCTGATTAATATCATGTTGAAAATTGAGAGTTTTTTGGAAAACTCCGCCTGTTTAACGCTTTTTAATCATTCTGTTTATTGCTTTTTTTGATCATTCTGATTGCAAAAAATTTTCGTTTATATAATATCCTGCTAATTAATAAATATAGAAACTATTGGATAAACAATAGAAACTATTAGTTAAATAATTAAAGACTGCGACACGGGAGGAATTGATGTTCGCTAGTAATCCATTCGCTGATCTTGCGACGATGGTCTCGATCGACGTTATCCAGGGGTATGTCATTTTAATGGCTATCCTGGTCGTTGGCGGCACCATTATCGACATGATCCACAAGAAAAGCGCTAAATACTTTTTCGCTAAAGCCAAAGCAGCTGAAGCCAATCGCAAGCGTGAGCTAGGAGCTGGAGATAAAGTCGGCATCGCAGTCAGCACGGTTGTTGTCGATGTTATGACCTCTGGCGAGTTTTGCAATCCGATGCGCCGGATTTCGCACCTGTTCACCATGTACGGCTTCATTTTCTTTATCCTGTCGACCATCGGCTTGGTGTTCGCCTATCCAACCCACGAAGCTCCAGCCATCGTTTCTCAAGTGTGGCATTTAGGTGCACTCATGGTGATGTTTGGTGGTTACTGGTTCTGGTTCTTCATCCGCGTTGACGTTTCGGCTGAAGGTGTTCCTTGGTATCGCCTCGTGAAGGCTGACTTGTTTATCCTGTCGCTTCTGGGCACCACGACCTTTGGTTTCCTCTGGTCCGTCACGATGTCCAACCTATTCCTAGGCTTGTTCGTCATCTCAGGCACGGTTCTGTTCGGCGGTGTGTTGTGGTCGAAATTTGCACATATGTTCTTCAAGCCGGCTGCTGCATTCAACAAGCGCGTCATAAAGGCAGACGGTTCCAATGAGAACATGCCTGACGAGTTCGACTTGACGGATCCTGCATTGCAGAAAAAATTTCCTGATATTCCGGAATACATGGGCAGCAACCCGCCAAATATGGGGCTCGGCATCAAGCGCGAGAAGCCTCAGCACTACTAAATCAAATTTTGAAAAAATTCTTTCTATAGGGAAGGAAACGAATTATGCCTACATTCGTCTATATGACAAAGTGTGATGGTTGCGGACACTGCGTTGATATCTGCCCGTCCGACATTATGCACATCGACACGACCTACCGTCGTGCTTACAACATCGAGCCGAGCATGTGCTGGGAATGCTATTCTTGTGTGAAGGCCTGCCCACAGCACGCGATCGATGTCCGTGGTTACGCTGACTTTGCACCGCTTGGTCACAGCGTTCGTGTTAACCGTGATGAGGAAAAGGGTGTCATTGCTTGGCGCATCAAGTTCCGCAACGGTAAAAAAGACATGGAACTGCTCGCTCCAATTACCTCGAAGCCTTGGGGTACTGGCATTCCGACGCTTAAGGACGCACCTGCACCGAGTAAGGAAATGCGTGACAGTGAGCTTTTGTACAACGAGCCGAAATACATCCGCATGGATGATGGTGACATTCATACGCTCAAGTCTAACGGCCTCACCATGAAAAAAGGGGTGTACTACTAATGGCTTACAAAACTATCGTCGAAGATAATATCGACATCCTCGTCGCCGGCGCTGGCCTTGGTGGTACGGGTGCGGGTTTTGAAGCCCGTTACTGGGGACAAGACAAGAAGATCGTGATTGCTGAAAAAGCAAATATCGATCGTTCCGGTGCTGTGGCTCAGGGTTTGTACGCGATCAACTGCTACATGGGGACCCGTTTTGGTGAGAACAACCCGGAAGATCACGTACGTTATGCACGTATCGATTTGATGGGAATGGTCCGCGAAGATCTTCTATTCGACATGGCCCGCCACGTCGATTCTGCGGTCCACCAGTTCGAGGACTGGGGTCTGCCGATCATGCGTGACAACGAAAAGGGCAATTTCTTGCGCGAAGGTCGTTGGCAAATCATGATTCACGGTGAATCCTA
>JAPHRK010000073.1 GCA_026196105.1 Rhodospirillales bacterium
ATCGCAACACGTTACGACCGATGTGCTCACACCTTCTTCTCCGCAATATGCATTGCTGCAATTGTCATATGGTGGATTTAATGAGTCCTGAGCCTAGTTGTAAAGTTGGAAGGAAGGCAACGATATGTCCCTGATGAAAGCGATGGCTGCCAACCCCCGTATTATTGAACGACCCATCGTTTGCAAAGGCGACAAAGCTGTTTTTAGCCGGCCCCCTGAAAACGTTCACGGCCTGCTTTAACTATTTAGAGCCCCTTATATAAATACCAAGGGGCTTTATTAAGTTGAAATTATAACTCGAATTAGTACAATTTATAAAATGTGCTTAATGCATTACGTGCATTAATATAATATAATATAACACAATATAAATTAAGTACTGATTGGGGACGACATGGCAAATCAACCTCCGCCGCTTACAGGTAGGGAACAAACATTTTCGGATACACAACTTATTGTCACGAAAACTGATCCCAAGGGGATCATTGAATATGCTAATGAGTTGTTTATTAAAGTATCCGGATATAGCGAAGAAGAACTCCTAGGCAAACCTCATAATATGATCAGGCACCCGGATATGCCCCGTGGTGTGTTTAAGTTGTTGTGGGAAAGTATTTCCTCCAAGCGTGAGCTTTACGCTTATGTGGTCAATTGTTCCAAAAACGGTGACCATTATTGGGTTTTAGCCCATATTACGCCCTCTTTTGGCTCAAACGGCGAAATCTCTGGTTACCACTCTTCCAGGCGAGCGCCTAATCGCAAAGCCCTGGATGTAATCATTCCGCTTTATAAGCAAATGAAGGATGAAGAAGCCAAGTATTCCAATCCTAAGGAAGCAGCCCAGGCTTCGTTCAATTTTTTGCGTCGAATCTTGGAAGAAAAAGGGACGACCTATGAGAAGTTCATTTATGCCATTGAACTGAACAAAAATTAAAATTTTCCAATCATGGAGCGCTTATGAAAGCCGCTCCTCTTTGAGATAGTTAGGATAACTCCGATGTTTAAATCTTTGCGCAGCCAAGCTGCAGCAGTATTAGGAATCATCGCCGCCACCTTTCTCTTCATTACTGCTTTTGCCATTACCAATCTTTACACCGCCGCTGAGATTCTTGAAGATTTAGGAAAACGAATTGATATTCAACTAGATGAGGTAACGCCTCTGACGAATGCTGCGTATGGCGTTCAGCTCAATGTTGTTCAAGTTCAACAATGGTTGACCGATATCTCCGCAACACAAGCTAAAGACGGTTTGAATGACGGCTTTGATGAAGCCAAGAAAAGTGCTGAAGCTTTTCAAAAAGAGTGGAATACAGCTTCTTCTCTTGCGAAAAAACTTGGCCTTAAAGATGTTAGCGCAGCTTTAGATCAAGTTAAAACGGCCTTCCCCGCTTTCTACGCTGTCGGTCAGGAAATGGCGAAATCTTACATAGAAAAGGGCCCTGAAGGGGGCAACCCAATGATGGGTAAATTTGATGGGGCCGCTGAAGCAATGGGTAAGGCCATTGATACGATGCTGGCCTCAATTACAGCCCTGCAAGAAACCTCAAGAACCATCGTTTCTACGACCATTCATGACGCAGAAAAAACAGAAAAAACAGCCTTAACCGTGATGATTATTGCCAGCTTGTTTGCTATCGCTATTGTCATCTTTATCGGCTGGAGAAGTTTTGTCGCTGTTGGCGAAATCCGCAGGATAGCTGATCGTTTAGCCGTAGCAAGTGAAGGTGATTTAGGGCGTCGGATTCGCAATATTCATAGGGATGATGAAATTGGCAGCGTAGCCCATAACTTTAACCGCCTGCTTGACCGTATGGAAGCATTCACCCGTGACGCCAGCGAATCTCTTAAAGCTGTAGCTCGGGGAGATTATTATCGTCAGATTTTCCTAACCGGTTTTGAGGGTAACTTTGAAACGCGGGCTCAAATTATCAACGATGGTCTGAGCGCCATGGAACATACCACGACAGCTTTCAAAAACGAATCTACTGAAATGGGGGGGCGAATTAAAGAAGTGGTCCAATCTGTGATGAGTACCTCTGAGAAACTCGGGGCCTCATCACAAAACATGCTGGCTATTGCCAATGATGCCAGTCAGCAATCTGGTACCGTGGCTGAAGCCGCTGCAACCGCCACAGGTAATGTTCAAGGTGTTGCCGCAGCTACAGAAGAATTTTCAGCTTCAATTGGCGAAGTTGCTGGTCAAGTTAATCGTTCAGCTGAACTTGGACGCACCGCTGTTGAACGAGCCCAAAAAGCTGATGAAACCATTCGTACGCTTTCAGAAGCCGCAGATCGTATTGGGCAAGTGGTTGATTTAATTAATGATATCGCGGAACAAACCAATCTGCTGGCCTTGAATGCAACCATTGAGGCAGCCCGGGCGGGTGATGCTGGCAAAGGCTTTGCTGTTGTGGCCTCAGAAGTTAAAAACCTTGCCAATCAAACAGCCAAGGCCACAGAAGATATTGTGGTCCAAGTACAAAGTATGCAGAAAAATACCAACGATGCTGTTAATGCTATCACTGAAGTGGACCATACTATCAATGAAATTGATAGCTCGGGTTCTGCAATTGCCAGCACTGTCGATGAACAGAAATCTGTGGTTAACGAAATTAGTGGTTCTATTCAGCAAGCTGTGGATGGTGTCCAGGTTGTCTCTGAAACCATTACCAATGTTGCTGAAGGGGCCAATACAACCAGTTCATCAGCTTCACAAGTTGCCGCTGCAGCAGGTGAATTAAGCGAACAAGCTGCGGGATTAAACGAAAATTTGCATGAGTTCCTACAAGCTGTTTCAGCAGATAAGAATAAAAACCGTGATGTTTTTGCTTTAGGCTAAGGGTTTATAGCCCACGAATATAATGAGGGCGCAAGGGAACTTGCCCCTCACGAGCGGCAGTGAGTTGAGCCAGCAAGCGGTCCCGGTCTTTGGGGAGGTTTCCTGCCAAGGGTAAAGCGTTTGAGGCATGGTTTGAGCGGAAAATTACCGGGCGAGGCGGATTAACCAACGTGACTAGCTTAACTTGCTCCGCCAGCAAAGCATCATCGTCCTGCCACAAGAACTCCTCACCAAACTTTTCAAAAAATCGAGGAGCAGAGCTTTCTTCCAAGCCTAATTGTAAAGTTGAGAGGAAGTTGACCGGTGCTTTATTGACGAGATCAGCCGTCCCTTCAATATGGTCTTCCCAATGGTTCTGACCACCAAGCCCCAAAACAACTGTCGCTGAAACCTTCAATCCCCCATCAGCCGCCTTGTGGAGAGATTCTGCCATACTTTTAGGCGTCGCTCCTTTGCGGATACGCTTAAGAATATTGGCAGAACCCGATTCGATACCAAAATAGACCAAAGAAAGCTTCCTCGCTTTTAACTCTGCCAAATCGCCAACAGATTTACGCAACAAGTTAATGGGAGTGGCGTAGCATGATACCCGGGTCAAGTTTGGAAAAGTTGCTGACAGCTTATCAAGAATCTTACGCAAGCTATCCATGGGCAGGACTAAAGCATCCCCATCTGCTAGGAAAACCCGATGCGCCTCAGGCCAATCCCTTGCTCCCCGGTCAATGTCAGCAAAAACGTCCTCTAAGGGGCGGGCAACAAACGACTTTGTTTTATACATGGAACAAAAGGAGCAGCCATTAAAACTGCAGCCTAAAGTCGCCTGGATAATTAGATTATTGCCCTCCGAAGGGGGCCGATATAGGGGAAGATCATATAACATAATGCTAGGATTAATGTTTCTTTTCATTTTTCGTCAAGGTGAATTTGTAATTTGGCAATTTTTAGCAGTAAAATAAGCAGGTGATTAAATAGAGGATAGGCAATGAGTGAAGAAAAGCCGAACCGAGAAGAATTAGCAATTAGGCATTTTAATACAGCTGCAAAAGCCCACCGAGAAAATGATATTGATCTCGCAATTGAGCACTATGGCCATGCAATTAGTCTGGGGATGGAATCAGCCGATCTCTATAACAACTTAGGCGTCGCTTTACGGTCCAAAAAACGCCAGCATGCCGCCATCGGCTGCTACCACCGCGCCATCCAACTCAAACCAGATAATCCCGGAGCCTATTCCAACTTAGGAAATGCTTACCGTGACTTAGCGCGCTATACCCAAGCCGTCCGAGCTCACCGAAAGTCCGTTGCATTGGCAAAAGGGACGCCTGAATCTGTTTACAACTTGGGGCTCGCCATTCGAGATTTTGGTAAAGTAGAAGAATCCATAACTTGTTTTGATCGGGTTTTAGATGCCAGGCCAGACCATGGAGAATGTAAATGGGATCGAGCCATTTCCTTTTTACAACTCGGGGATTACGAAGAAGGGTTTAAACAATACGAAGCCCGTTGGCTCCTCGCACGCACCCCCCCTCGGCCTATGGAGGCCCCTGCTTGGGACGGAGGAGATTTAGAGGATAAAACTCTTCTGCTCTATCAAGAGCAAGGTTTTGGTGACATGCTTCAGTTCGTTCGCTTTGTCCCCCTGATTAAAGAGCGATTCGGCGGTAAAATTATCTTAGAATGTCAGCCCCCCTTGGTAAGACTGTTTCAATCCGTTAACGGGGTTGACCAAGTGATTCCGGTCGGAGCCCCCCTTCCTGAGCATGATTTTGCCACGCCATTACTCTCTCTGCCCAAAATTTTAGGGACCACCCTTGAGACCCTGCCGAATCAGGTCCCCTACATTCGTGCGCCACAACCCCACACCATGCGCTTAAACACCCCACCTGATATGGGTTTAAAAGTCGGGATCGTTTGGGCAGGCAAAATGACCCCACGCGACCGATCTTGTCCATACACACAAATGCTTGATCTCTTAGATATCCCAGGCGTTCATTTCTATAGCCTGCAAAGAGATGAGCGGGCAGGCGATATTGATAAATTTGGTTGTTCCGCACTTTCCCCAAATTTAGGGGACCGCATGGGGGATTTTGCCGATACAGCAACCATCATGGAGCAACTCGACCTGATCATCACCATTGACAGTGCCGTGGCTCATTTAGCAGGTGGGCTAGGTTGTCAGGTCTGGACTTTGCTGCTTTACGCTTCAGATTGGCGGTGGTTGATGGACCGAGACGACAGTCCTTGGTACCCCACCATGCGATTATTCCGTCAGCAAGAACCTAATAACTGGGACAGTGTTTTTACCAATGTTAAAATGGCCTTAGAGCAATTAATGGAAGAAAAAAACCAGGCTTAGGAACGCTGCCACTGCATGAAACCCTCTGGCAAGTTAAGCGGTATGTCTTCTAGGGAAAGAGTCTCGGGAATTTTTAGGAAGTGACTGGGGCATTTTTTGCAATCGCTGCTGCCGAATCCTTTTAAAGGAACAATTATTCCCTCTATCTCCAACAGATGGGAGATAAAGTCGCATTCCTTAGCATCCTCAACAATCAAAGCTTCTTTAATCGCTGATTTGGTGGTGACATAATCTATATGCCAGCGCTTTGGTTTGCGCTTTTTGATATGGCGAGAAACCCTAGCGCGCAAGCCTCCAGGCCCGTAAGCACTGCCTGCGTAAAGATATCGACCTGACTCAAGGGGAGTCTTTAAAAACTGCTTTTGTGGTAAAATTAGAGGCTTTTCCAAGTCAATAAGAAGAAGATATGAGCCTCCTTTTGCAGATATCGCCATAGTTTTACGAATTTTTATAGATTGCGGCACCATATTAACCCCTCGATTACTTATAGATATTAGTATTTTCCAATTGGGACACCAGTGGAAACCGTGAGTTCGTGAATTTTGAAAAGACCGCTTAAAACATTTGCCGACGGCAAAATCATCTTTAAAGAAGGTGAACAAAGCCACAATGCCTTTGTTATCCATGAAGGTGATGTGGTTTTAACCAAGACGGGTTCGACCGGCTCGGTGCAGCTTGCTGTGCTTAAATCGGGCGACATGTTAGGCGAAATGGGCTTGCTTGATGATAGCCCCCGGAGTGCCACTGCCAAGGCGGTAGGAAAAGTCACCGTTGAAGTAATTTCACGTGAAAAATTCCTCAAAGATGTTCAAGATGATCCCAAAACCGCTATCGCTGTTATAGAAAGGCTTGTCGCCCGTCTTCGCAAAGCCGATGAAATGCTTGCAGAAGGTGGCTTGGTGGCACCAAATAAGATCGCTGCAACAGCAAAAGCTGTTGCCCAACGTCCTGCTGCTGCACCAAAACCAGCCGCAAAACCTGGGTTTATTTCTAGGCTCTTTGGTCAATCAGCTCCTACGCAAGCAAGCCGCACCGCCCCCATTGAAATTATCATTGTACCTTTGCTTGGCGATAAAGATAGTTCTCAAAGTAAGTTGATAACTAAAACTTTTGACGAAGTCGTCGGTGTTCGCGCCAAATATATCAGCAAATCACCTTTTACGGACAAACACTTAGGAAAGTCATTTGACCTTAAAGGAATTAAAAATCTAGGTCGCAAATTACTGACAGAAAACAATGCTGATCTGTTAATCTTTGGTAATGTCCCAGAGAGTGATGACGCTCTCTCCATCAGGTTTCTCAATATTGTTGAGGAAGATAGCGACCGTCAGGGTTCCTTCACCCCGGCTGGGGCCTTTGCCCTGCCAAAAAACTTTGAAGGGGATTTAGCGGTCCTGCTCAAGACGATTACCCTTGCAGCCTTGGCCCCTCGCACCGAAAACCAAATGACGGTGCTTAGAGCTCACTTACCATCCTTTATCGACCAAGCGAAAAAAGCCGGGCGAAAACCGCCTCTTGATCTCAATAAAATGGATCAAGCCAAAATATTGCTCAACTTTGCTAGCGCTGCTGCCTTTACCGGCACCATCACGGGTACGCAAAGCTGGTTAGATGAAGCAAAAGCGGCTTATCAGGCATCTATCAGGTCACTCGCACGCAGCAGCGATCGCTACGACTGGGCCCTCGCTCATTTCCAGCTTGGCAAAGTTTTGCAGGTTTTAGCCGAAAAAAGCACCACTCTTTCCAGTCTTTCAGATGCAGAAGAAGCCTTTAATAATGCCCTGACAATTTTTAGCAAAGCCGATAACCCTTACATCTGGGCCACCATCCAAAACCGATTGGGCCAGTTGTTTTATAAAATGGATATCCGCTCTGGCAGTAAAGCTACCGAACCTACCCGCCTGAAAGAGGCTACCACTGCTTATCAAAATGCCCTTCAGGTTTTCACTATGGCTGAAACCCCTATGAAGTGGGCTGAGGTTAAGCACAATTTAGCGCAATCATTACAAATTCTCGGCGGTCATGCCCATAGCATTCCTCTTTTAGAGAAAGCAGCGGAAGCGAGCAAAGATGCTTTAGATGTTCGGGCGCGAGACCGTTACCCCATGGCCTGGGCAGCGACAACAAACAGTTTAGGCTCTGCCCTTTTCTTGATTGCCCGGCAAAAAGATGAGCCCGGTGAAGAAATGGCAGAAGCTGAAGAAGCTTTCAGGGGTGCCTTAGAAGTTTATAAGGCTCATGGGGCCGCCAAGCTTGCCAAAGTCGCCCATCGTAACTTGAATAAAGTGAAAGGCCTGTTGGCTGAAGGGGAAGCTGCCAGTGCCGCGAAGAAACCCCTTGGGAAATTTAGCTGGGATGACGAGGAAGAAGAGGGCGAAGAGGAAGTTTAAAAAGCAACGGCTAAAAGCGTGGCTAAAGCCAGCGCCATTCCTGTGACCATACCCAAAGTAACCCGAATCATTTGCGCCACTCCAAAATTTGAAATTTGAGTATTGGTCATTTTATCACCTCTGGTACCTGTCAGATTTGGGTTTGCTCGTGGGGTTTTATCTGCCCGTTAAAGACACCCTACATAGTCCTCCTAGTCTTCGAAGTGATCACAGTCACAGGGCAAGATAATTTTAGTAAAGATTTGTGATTAAGTTTTATTTATGGCTCTTTGGCTCAACAAAGTCGGGACAGTTTGGCGTTATCTCAGTCAATTCCTTAACTTATTTTAGTTATCCAACAAATAAGTGATGATCGCTTTTCTGTCAGCTGGGGTCAGCATGCCCGTTCCTTCGCGGACATATAACCCCATTGAGCCTGAAACAAAATCTCCATCTGGTTTCATACCCACTTGTAACAGGAAACTAAGGTCAGATTCTGACCATTTACCAATTCCAGTTTCTGGTGCATTGGTAATATTTGGGATTTTCTCTCTGGCAAAACTTTTAGAGACACCGCTTAGGTGATTACTTGTTTCCAGGCCCCCAAACAGGGTGCGAGGTGTATGGCACTCCCCACAATGACCTGGGCCATTAACAATGTAGGCTCCCCGGTTCCAGGCTTCTGATTTGTTGGAATTTCCCTTCAGAGGGCTCTCATCAAAATAAAGCCATTTCCAAAGGGTAAGGCCTCGGCGTTGATTAAAAGGAAACGTAAGGTCATGATCCACTACTTGGGTCTTAACGGGCGTGACACTATCCAGGTAGGCTTTTAGATCAGCCACGTCTTGTGTGGTCATTTTACTGTAAGCGTTATAGGGGAAGGATGGAAAATAATGACTGCCTTCTGGAGAAATGCCTTGAGTAAGGGCCTTTGAAAAAGTTTTGAGGTCCCAACCACCAATCCCAGAAGTTTTATCCGGGGTAATGTTAGGAGTGATAAAAACTCCAAACGGCGTTTGCATCTTGTAACCGCCGGCAAGGAATTTTCCGCCGTTTTTGCTATCCGTATGACAGGCAACACACCCGGCAACCCTGATGACATATTTACCTCGCTCAGGATCACCTTTAATGGTTTCAAATGAGCGCTCTTGAGATGACGTCCACATGTAAGGCAAAGCCAAATAAACAATGAGGCCTACGAAAACTGTCAGAAAGAGAAAATAACGGCCAAATAGCATGAGGTAATGCCTTAATTTTTCTTCTTACGAAAATCCGTATGGCAATCCCCACAGGTTTTTGCCATGAGGACAAAATTCATCTGGGTTGGATCCTCAGCCAAGGTTTTTGCTCTCACGGGCAGCTGATTTGCCAGCTCTTTAAAGCGCTCTGGGCGTTCCCAGATAAAAGGCAAAGCTTCTGTCGGCCCTTGCAAACTCCCTTTTGGGAATAGCTTAAGCAATTTTTCCCCACCAATACTTTCAATAACCTTGGTTAGTTTTGCTACTTCTTCGGGGTCGTTTGCTGCCTGTCCCGTAAAGATAGCTTTAAGCTTTTTCATTGCCACACCAGCATATTTCATGGTTTCCATGCGTTGCATCACGATACCAGATGCCCCTTCATGGGCATGAATTTCAGCCAGAGGAGCCACCGTGGAAAAGACGGTTAAGGCCAAAAAGGAAAGGGATAATCTGTGTCTTGTTGCCATTTAACTATCCTTATATTTTTATGCTTGAGTAGTTTAGGTAAGGACTAAGAGGGCGATTTTGAAGCTATAAGGACTCTTTTAGCTGACTCCCTGATCTGCTGTCACAATCAAACACCCAAATTTTAACATGAGCCACGTGCCTTTCATGAATAAGCCAAGGTTTTAATCCAGATCCTTTCAAGACATTTACAACCATTGTTATTCTTGTTATTGCTTCCTAAGTTATAACGGCTCTTGAGTTTGACCCCTATAAAATGGGGGATACGGAATCTATATCAAATTTGCTGACCTTGTCTTAAATGGTTCGGCGTAGCTCTCAGATGCTTTTTTTAGATAAAGAAGTGATTTCGCCCCCACCTGGAGGCTATTCGGGAGTATCCCGTTGATTACCTCAAAAGTGTTCAAACGAGAGTTTTGTTTAGTCAACAGGCTTCATGGTTTTGGGTCCCGTCTCTCGTATAAATGATCTTATGTGGTGACATGGACAACATGGGGGGCACTTACTATTCTGACTATAGGGATTTTTCCGCTCTTTATGACAGGGCTATTTTTCAGCTTATGGCGACAAAGGAAAAATAAGGTACTCTTAAATAATAGGGCCTTTCTTATCTTGGGCCTTTAGCTAACTTATTTTGGCAATTATGGGTTCTACTTGTTTGTAAATAAAGAAATTAGATATCTTATTTGGGCCTACTAGATTCCTATTTTTCTTAGCTATCATTATCTGACCAAGTTTCCCTACCTTCGCAAATAGCTGAGCTTATAAAGCTACAATGGGGGCAGGAGCCCCCATTGAGATTACGTTGATTTAGTTCCGGTTGAACCGCCTTGTGCTAAACCGGGTTGGTTGACTATTTGGCAGCAAAGCTATTGCTTTGACTTTTTGTTCTTCAGTTAGTTGGCTCACAAGGGTGACCTTGGCGGCCTCAACATCTTTTGCCAATTCCAGGCGGGTTTCCCAGTGGCTATTTCTTAAAGCTAGGCGTTCTTCTGAGGGAAGATTGCGCATTGTGGCGGGATCCCTATTATCACGGAAACTCTTCATCATCTCGACACCGTCTTTGATAGCCGTAATATAGGTGTCCCAAGCTGGAGTTTGGGTGCCTGTAATGCCGATTTCGGTTTTGGTTTTTTCTGCCCAGGCCTCATCAAAAGTCACAGACATTTTAACGGCGGGTCCAAAACCACCCATTCTTCCTGATTGGCCCCTTTGTCCCATCTGTCCACCACCCATTTTATTATAGGGACAGTCACTCATCATCATGGGGCCATTACCGCCGCGACCCATTCCATATCCACCAGGACCGGCGATAGCTGATTGGACGGCTACAGCACCGATTGCGATGGCTGATACCAGACCGATAATTTTAAAAGTGGTTCTCATAATACCCTCCTACCTAAAAATCTTTGATAGGAGCATTAAAGGCCAGAACTGTTGCACAGTGATGTCTAAAAACCCTGAGATTTGTAACTGATTGTTACGAACCTAGTATGGCGGACAATATTTCTCACGATCGGCATCTAGGTCAGAGGTGGTAGGCGTTTTTTCGGATCCAGTTAATGAGATTTTTGCCATACGCACAGTGCCAACAACGAGGTTTTCAGCTGGAATCAAGAATCAGAAAGCCTGAAAGGGAGCCTTTGGTATTCACTTTTAAGAGCCTCCAAAGCTGACAATATAGATTATGATTACTGGTATACAACAAAAATAGCTTGGTAATTGAGCGAAACCGCGTAGACTTTATTTCGTATTTGGTAATTTATTTACCGGAAATAATTGAAAATTTTATTGGATTAAGAGTGGAAGTAACTTATCCCAACTATCTGCCCAACAACAATCATGATCATAATCATCAATAACCGTTACTTGATGCTCTACATTTGCGCCAAGCTTAGATAGATAGGCGTCGAAAATAGTTCGAGGAACGATTTTATCTTTCTCGCCAATTAGGTGATGCTGCGGAAGTAATGAAAGTGTGTTTATATAATCTATTGGGTTTAACGAACCAGCAAGGGGAGAAACTGAATGATGTTTGGTCCATCTCTTATGATCTAAAATCCCTGCAACCGTTACTAAACGTTCAACATCACTTCGACGAGCCGCAACTAGAGCAGCCACGGTCCCTCCGCCAGAAAATCCAACTAACCTAATTTTATCAAAACTATTCAATCGACTATAGTAGGTTATTGCTTGGTTAGTTGAAGATATTACCTCTTCAGCAAATCGATGGCTGGTCCAGTAGTGCACAGAACAACGTCGATCATCTTGGCCAATATATTGACAGGGTCGGCCTATATATAGAACAGCATTTGAATCGTCTTTAACAGCCAGTTGTAACCCAATGGGTCTGATTGGTGTGGGGTCTAGGCTAGGAGTTGATCTGTTTGCCCAAGCATGCCCATCGCCCTCGATGTAGACTGTCAAAATATTATTATGTTTTGGGGAAGCTCGATGGAATGTCTGAAGTAAAAATTTATCAGTCTTAATGGTTTGCGAGCTAAATCCAGATTTTTTAGCTAAATCAAAGGCTCTGGAGCTATAGTCAAAGAAATAGGGCTTGCACCCAGAAGTCAGAAGAAGTGCTACGGCAATAAAAAAGGGGCTTGCCATATATGACAAGCCCCTAATTTTTTGCATTGTTCTAAATTTTAGAATTCAACGCGTAACCGAACTAAGCCTGTGTGCTCAGAATAATTCTCTCTGAGCAACATGGTGTTGCCTTGAATTGTACCTGTAATATTAGGAGCAATAGCAAGGTTCAAACCAAGGGTCGCACCGAGACCAAAGTTATCATCAGCAGGTGTTGTTTGGTTAGTAGCAACAACAACGTCCGTTTTCGTGAAATCATACTCAGCTGTTAGGCCAATATATGGTTGAACTTTACCTTTTGTATAAGCTGCACTAGCACCCAAGCGAGCTTGGCCCAGTTTAGACGATGTCTTAGCTACCGCCACTGTAGTAGCATCGGTACCGGTTTCGGTGTAAGCATCGCGATCCTCTTTACTGTAGAGAGCGCCAAGACTTCCGCCCAGTGTCCAATCTTTGTAAGGGCGACTATATACTGCATCAATGGTTCCAAAAACACGTGAGCCATCAGTTTCACCAGAGAAAATCGTACTGTTACTTGCGTCTTTTCTGGTTGTGTCATAGTTAAGCTTTGAATAACCAACCGTCGCATCAATGCTGAAGTTCTTATTGAGATCAATGGAGATGTAAGGAGAAACGACAAACCCTTTACCATCAATATCACCAAGGTTGTAATCTGTATCTAGGTTAGATTTTTCATAGCCAACAGCCAAACCAACCAACATAGTTTTAGAAGCTTCATAATCAGCCCCGATTAAGCCATTATAAACTGTCCCATCAAATTTGGTCGCTTCATTTGAATCTTCAAGTTTCGTGAAGGCGCCTTGCACCCAAACACCGACACCTTTATCAGCGTTACCACCTGAAAGACCAAAACTACCTTGGTTAGCACTCAATCTGGTATCAGAGATGCCCATAGCGGTTTTTGCTTTTGCAGCCTTAATCCGACTTGATATCAATGAAACGGTTTGAACAGTAGCTGCCCGAAGGGTTGCCCCAGCGGTAACAATCGCTCCTGAAGTGTTTGAAGTGTTATTGTAGGTACAGTTTGTGCTGTAAGTAGTACGGTTTGTTGCAGTTGTTAGCCAATATGTACCGCTAGACCCGTATGTGGCATCACTACATGAATAAGCATCATAGCTACCTTCAGTAAAAGCACTCGCATCAGGCGCTGCTGCTAGAGATAATAAAAAGGCGCTCGAACCTAACACGAGAGAGCGTCCCAAAATCTTGAAACTCATAGTGAATCCCCACTCAAAATAAAATAAAATAAACTTAACGATGATAATAGTGATGCTACGTAGCGTGAGTCTAGTGAAAATTTGTTTTGAAAAACACGATTTGCCTAAAGTGTGACTTTTTTGTCCTATATCCGTTTATAGCTTAGATTATTTATGGTTATTTGTTACCAGAGTTTGCTTAGACAGCATAAACTTCAAAACATCGTTCTAATTATTTTGGGTAAAATTGAGATACTTAGATGCTTGGTATAAATAACATTTACGTAAGATGCTTAGTATAATCGCATTTACTTGAGATGTTGCTAAATTTAACATCTCTACCATTATCGTAGATTAAAGATTATAGTTTAAAAAATTTACACTCTTTTAAAGACAAATTTCCATACCGCCAACTCGGGTAGTATCTTTTTGCTTAAGCCTTATTAAGGTATTCCTTTACTCTAAAACCATCTATAACAGGTATTATCAAGAATGAAAAATTGGACGCCGATTTCTGCCGGAAATGCACTCCAGGCATTTGGCCTATTATTAGCTATCATATCTGGTATATGGGCTATTCGGCCTCTTGGGTATGGAATTTGGTATCAATCTGAGCCAGTGTCTATCGCTCTACATGGGTGTGCAGCCATTTGCGCACTAGGCCTCCTAATATCCAATTCCTTTGATAAAAACAGGGTCCATTTTCATTTTTTTGCAGTCATTCCAATATTGATCGCTGGATTATCACTTTTAATGATCCCTTTTGTGTCCCACACAGGGGGGACAATATTAGGTTCTCCTGAATTGGGACAGGGCGTGTTATGGTTTATTGAATTTTCAATCTTTTTTCTTGTAGCGCAGCACCTTTTTTCATCAAGCAACTTAGAAAAAAACCTTCTAGTTGGAGCCTGCTTATTTATAACTGCAGGGCTTACAATTCTCACAATGCTTAGCTCTGCCCAAATAGTACATTTTATCCCGTATTTCTTTCCTGATTATTTAGCTTTTCTTTCTGTGTTCACGGGAGCCATGGCCTTCTCTATATGGAGAGGTAAGTTTATAATCCTTACAATTGTGACAATTATTTGTGGTGTTACAATTGTTGTCTCTGCTAACAAGGGTGCATTTGGTCTTACTTTTATAGTTATACCTGCTGCTTATTTCTTTTTTAAAATACTCAAATCGAACCAACTAAAACGGAAATTAAAAATAACTTTTGCTATTGCTCTTCCTTTGGCAGTCATGATTTTTATCAATGGCATTGGCGGCCTTTTACTTGTGGAACCACCGACAGAAAACGATTCAGAGCTAGACTCAGCTATTTATTCTTTTTGGGCTACTGCAAATTCTAGATACAATCTTACAACAACGGCTTTAAAAAGCGTACAAAACCCTCCCTCAGCTATGTTAAGCGGCCAAGGGTGGGGAAGTTTTGGTGACCAACTCGCCATTAATCTCCCTATTAATAAATTTGAAGTTAGGGATGATATTGAAATTGAAGATCAACTAAACTCAGCATCAAATTGGGATGCCGTCTGGCGTGTTGATTTTCACAGTCATAGTTACATAACTGAAGCTTTGGTATCTCTTGGAATTCCGGGGTTGATTTTCATAACGTTAATGTGGGGTGCTCCTGCAATTTGGCCTGCAGAAGGACGCAGCCTTGTCGCTGCAATATCTTCCGGCGTAGGCGCAGGTATCGCTGCTCTCTGGTTTCAGCTCCCCTTATCACTTCCTTTTTTTGCAATTGCCTGGGCAGCTCTTATAAGGAGGGATGGGCCTACTATTCTTTCAATAGAGTGGCTTAATAAAACACACATAAAGTCTCTTTTCTTTGTGAGCATGTCCATAATGTTCACAGCTGTTACAATATATAATGCTAATTTCACAAAAAATGCATATCGATTTCAGCCAGCAATGATTGAAGAGCAAGCACTTTCGAAAGATGAAATAACGTGCTTAACGTACTTTAATGATTTTGGACGTGGCGGAATTCATCTAGCTCACCGCTTAAGAACATTTACCAAAGTCATTGTCGCTAAAAGTAATGAAGAAACTGAAATATCAGATGTGTTAGTCCAACGATTAAGAGGTTTAACATGCGCTTCTGAAGCTTATGCGAATACGAACCCTAGCTTTAGATTATTAAGTGCAACTGTCCTCGCCAAATCAGATTTAGCATTTTCAAATTATCCCCCAAAATTAGATGCTTTTATTAACAACTATCTATCCAATTGGCGTTTACGGGTTGATCAAGTATTGGCTATGGCCCCAGGACGAACAGACCTCACAGCTATGTATCTACTATGGGAAGTTAAAAATGAACGATACGAAAGCGTTTCCAGTCTAACCACTCAAATACTCGGCCAAAACCCCAATGATCCAATTGGGTTATGGTTTTCTGGCATAGCCATGATCGGAGACCCTGATAAGGTTCAAGCTGGCTTAGATAATATGCGCTTGGCTTTAGAAAAAGGGGTTGAGCGATTCATTCCGATTGAACCTGAGGTAAAAGCATCTCTCCTTTATTAGTTTAAATAATAGTTATGGAGACCGCTTTATAAAATCGGGCTTCAATTTTTTAAGCCTATAGGATGGGCAAATAATTTTATATGAGAACGGGAGAGTATAGGTGGTTAATAAAGGGAGAGTAACGCTTTATACCCTGCCGATTATTAGTCTTTTAATCGCTTTTATTGATCCCCTTGGCAATGCCAATGCCTCCATCTCTCTGGCATTGACTGCCACGACCATTGGCTTTTGGGCCACCGGCGCCTTGCCAGAACACTTAACCGCTCTGCTTTTTATGTCCCTTGCTTCCTTGATCGGTGTCGCTTCACCGCAGGTGGTGTTCTCTGGTTTTGAATCTGGCGCTTTTTGGATGGTTTTTGCCGGACTGTTTCTCGGTGCCGCAATCAGCCGGAGCGGTCTTGGTAAACGTATTTCTGGATGGCTCACAGGCATTTTTGGGGGCACCTATACAGGTCTCATCATCGGGATGAGTTTAACTGGTTTAGCCCTCTCCCTGATTATGCCCTCAGCTATGGGCCGGGTCATTTTACTCATTCCCATCGCTATGGCTATGGCTGATAGAGTCGGATATGAAAGCGGTACCCCTGCGCGCACAGGTCTGGTTTTGGCGGCGGCATTCAGTACCTTTGTTCCCGCTTTCTCCATTTTACCTGCAAACGTACCAAACCTGATCCTCGCGGGGGCAGCAAGTTCCCAACATGGATTACAATTACATTATGCTGATTATCTCATTCTTCATTTCCCGGTCCTGGGACTTTTAAAGACCCTCGCCATTGCCATCATTATTCTTATGGTGCTTAGAGGCCAGGCCCCTAAAGAAATTCAAGAGGAAGAAACAGGACCAACAGCTTTTTCTACAGATGAAAAAAAATTATCCCTCCTCTTGACCATAACTCTCACCCTCTGGCTGACAGATTCAATTCACGGCATTAACTCGGCCTGGATCGGTCTTTTAGCTGGATTAATCTGTGCACTCCCCGGTGTCGCTCTGGTCACTATGGAAGATATGGAAAAGTTCAAATATGGCCCGCTGTTTTTCGTCGCTGCAGTGATTGGCCTTGGGGCTGTTATCGTTTCTAGTGGTTTAGCGGGTTATATTGGGCAAGTTTTCGCAGCCGTACTGCCCTTTTCACCAGATCAAGATTTTCTCAACCTCTTCACCATGGCGGTATCTTCTATGGGACTTGGTCTCTTAACCACCCAACCGGGTATCCCCGCTGTCATGACCCCCATGGCCCCGGAAATGGCGGCCGCAACCAATTTACCGATCCTTTCCATTGTTATGGCCCAGGTCTTAGGTTTTTCCACCGTCTTGTTCCCTTTCCAGGTTCCCCCCCTTTTCATTGCGGTAAAATTAGGCGGTGAATCCATGGCCACTGCCACCAAGGTATCCCTCATCCTGGCTCTAGCAACAGCTCTTATTTTATGGCCACTGGATTATCTCTGGTGGAGCTTACTCGGTTGGTTTTCTTAGAAAGCACCCCTTCCCTTAACTTCCCTTAGTCAGGCGGGTGAGTAAGTTTTTGAGAGTGGACAGCTCTTCATTTGTGAAATCTTGGCTCATTTTGTCTTCTGCAATACTTATCATACCGCTAATGCTATTGAACCAAGCAGCTCCCTCTTCTGATAAATGGTAACCAACCATACGACCATCCTGAGTCGAAGGTACTTGATTGATATATTCCTTTGCCTTCAAGGTCTTTAACGCCGTGGTCAAAATTGATTTTGCCACACCTAAGTTCTTACAAAGGGTCTGGTGGGATAAACCTGGGTTATTGTGAATAAGCTCTAATGCACTATAGGATAAAGGTGTAATATCAACATGACGGTAGGCTTCTGAAAATTCCCTTTGGCCTCTTAAGAAAGCCCGACGAAGTAAATGTCCCAGTAAATCATCTAACCGACCCGTCTTAAGTTTCATGATAGACAAACCTTCATATTAAATCCTCAGCAAATTACTTTGCCTTCTTCCAGATAGGAAAGGGCCATGATCATATAAGCCGTTCCCCATATCAACTCTGACTTATCTGCAAACCTTTTTGGGCGGTTAAAACAGCCATTAACCAGTCTCCCAGTTGGCTTGATATTCTCCGCCAGGGAACTAATCATTGGTTGGAGATGCTGGGTAAACTCAACAAAGTCATCTTTGTTTTCTGAAACAGCCATTCGAGCGAGCTGTTCAATAACGACGGCTGAAGCTGAGGTATCAAGCGGCCCTTTGGGGTCATCAAAATCCCACGGGGGTACACCTTCGCCAGATTTTTTAAGCCAATAACCAAAAACCTTTTGAGCCGCTTGACGATAGCGCTCTTCAGAGAATTCACCCCATCCTCGCAAAAACCCAGCAATGGCCCAAGCGTGGCCCCGGCTCCAACAACTATGATCACTTATCCCTAGAAGAGTAAACTCACGGAGAATTTTATCTTCATCCGGGGCATATTCGATAAATTCAATAGTCGAACCATCCTCACGGATGAAGTCCCTTAGGGTGACATCCAAGTGGCGCATGGCGCCTGACTTGAAGATATCATCCCCCGTTTCTTGGTAAGCCCAGAAATCTAAACGGATATTAGGGTGGACATTATCGACAGCAACAATCCGGCGAGATGCCAAGGTCGTTGATTTTACCTGCACCTCATGACCAATCGGCATGGCGCCATTGTGGGGAATAGCCATTGAACGAACTGCATATGCTGCAGCCAAAGCGAGGATGCGTAAGGCGGGCTCTCTTGTTTGGGCAAACAGGCGAGCAGCGGAATAATAAAAACGGTGCCCTCGGAATTGATCATCCTTTTCCAGCTTAGGCCGCAGCCACTCGGTTCTCTCACGGGCTTCTTCTATAAGCTCGGGCCTCCCTTCAAGAACGCCTTTTATACGAAGGCACTCAACATAATGCCCCCCGCACCAATCCCCATCATCAACAGTTTCCCATACCCCCGTTTCTGGATCAGCATGATAAGGCCAAGCTTCTCCAACCTGAGAACGGGTTTCCTCAATCCGTAAAAGCAGGTTATTTAAAATTTTTGCATTTTCCATAACCCGTCCTCTTTAAGGTTCTCTAATTACTTAAACTCTTATAGAGACGACGGTAGACAATATTGTTTATGTTGTAAACTATATTGTCTGAAGTATATTCTTAATGAGTAAAGCGGATAGAAAATGACACCGAGAAATACAAAACCCCCGAAACCGATATGGTTCCAGGGGTTTTAAAATGGCGCGCCCGGAGAGACTCGAACTCCCAACCTTCTGATTCGTAGTCAGATGCTCTATCCAATTGAGCTACGGGCACTTAAATTCAGCAAAATCATATCCCCCAAAAGGGGCCATTTGCGAAGGCCCGGAACCTACGCAAATCTTCTGGTAAATGCAAGGAAGAAAAATGCTCTTTTTGATCTCGGTAAAAAAACACGGAAATCCGCTTGTCGGGCGCTACAGCATTGAGTAATATCCCTTTGAAGTTTAAGGGGGCGAACTGTTCTACTTGATAATCAGTCATAAATTGTTCAATACTGATGGCTCGGTAGTACTTAATTAACACTACTCGTCCAATATCGCTAAGCTATTGAGTGCTTAGCAAAATTGAATTGGCATATTTGCTTAGTATTTTTAAGCATGACTGCTTGGGGCAAGGAAGCTCGGAAAATTTCATTCCGGGATAGGCGCAGGGTAAAAGGGCGTAATGGTTTTTTTAAAATCTCGTACAATCTTATTTGGTACAGCTTTACTGCTGTCCGGCTGTTCTTTCACATCGGACGCCCTATGGCCGTCCCTTTCTGGTGATGAACCTGAGAGCCCGGCGACGGCACAAGCCGCTGATTCTCAAAAGGCAGCTGCACCAGCACCTGGAACAAATACTATGGCCAATGCGGGACAACCCGCCCTTGGCACAACCAATTTTGAACCCGTTAAAGTCACACCGGGGGCCCCGACAGGCACCTTTGTTGGCGAAAAAGTGGTTCAACTCCGCAACGAGCTCCAGATTTTGCAAAGGAATATTCAAACCCATAATGGGGAATTGCAAGGGGCTCGAGTTAAAACCATTCAAGATTCTCAACGATACCATGGAACGGTCGCAGCGATTAACGCGCGCCTCCAGGTAGGGACCACACCGGGCAACCCAATTTTGGTTCAACAGTTCTCAAACGCTCAAAGTGAACTTGAGCGCATCAGTGCTGATGTCACCATGATGAATACTTTAGCCAACCGGGTCGCTGAAGATTCAACCATGTCGGCATATTTACAAGAATCCACCCAGGCAGCCTTTGGCTTATCCGGTGCTGTGGATGAAGACCACGCTCAGCTCGAAATACTCCAAGACGAAGTACGTCGCACCGTCGTAATGATTGAACGCCTGCTCAAAGAAGTCAGTGAAGACGTTCGTCGTCAAACTACTTATCTTTCCACCGAACGCTCAAACCTCAACACATTGTTGGCGGGTGTTAAAACCGGTGAAATTTATGGCCAAAGCCTTGTCAACCGGACCTTCCGTACAGAACAGCCTGTTGCTGCGTCTACCGGGTCTTTGGCAAGCCATCGCCCCTTAGTGGTAATTCGCTTTGATCGGGCTAATGTGAATTACCAACAGCCTCTTTATAATGCGGTTAGTCGGGTTCTTGACCGTCGTAAAAACGCTGCTTTTGAGCTGGTTGCTGTGACCCCAAATGTTGGTGGTCCTGCTGCTGTTGCTGTCAATTCAGGTAAAACTCGTCGCTCAGCTGAACAAGTCCTACGCAGCCTGACAGATATGGGCCTTCCTTCAAGCCGGATTGCCATGTCTGCGCGCACAAGTTCAAAAGCTCAAACAAACGAAGTACATCTTTATCTTCGTTAATTTGACAAACATGTTTAAAGCAAACCGGCGTCTTTTCACGCCGGTTTCTTTTTGGGTTCATAAGTAAGTAGAAGAAGAAGTTTGCCATGGAAGTCGTTGATCCAACTGCAAAAGCCCTTTCCGTCACTTGGCAAGAGGTTCACCGTGATACCCGCGAACTGGCCCGTCGCCTGATGAAGCTAGGCCCTTGGCATGGTATGATCGCCATTACCCGTGGCGGCCTCGTTCCCGCCGCAATTCTTGCTCGTGAACTTAATATCCGCCTCATCGATACCCTTTGTGTCAGCAGCTATACCAGCACCGATGGTGCTGAAACGGGCCAAGGGGAACTTAGCGTCCTTAAACCTGTCATTGCTGCTTCAGAGGACAACGAGGGAGAAGGATGGTTGGTAATTGACGATTTGGTTGATACAGGTGCTACGGCCAAAAAAGCCCGTGAAATGCTCCCCAAAGCCCATATTGCAACGATCTATGCCAAACCAAAAGGCCGCCCTTTAGCCGATACAGTCATTGGTGAAGTACCTCAAGACGTCTGGATTTACTTCCCCTGGGACACTGAACCCCAATTCATTCGCCCCATTTCTGAGATAGAATAACTGTAATCATCGACTATTTGCGTTTATTTTATTATCGTCATTCTCGTAAAAAGCGGGAAAGCAGAATAATAAATTCCTATATTTTCCACTTACCTTGGGTGCCCGATCTAGATTGGGCATAACGAGTGAATTTTGTCACTAACTGAGTCGGGAGAAAGTTCATGGGACGTTTAATTTTAATCACGTTATTTTTGCTAGGCACCCCATCCTGTGCGGGAGCAGTTGATCCGGCAAAGCTTGAAGAACTTACTCTCCCGCCTAATTTTTCCATTGAAATTTATGCCCATGTCCCCGGCGCACGGTCCTTGGTGGTGGTACCTGAATTAGAGGCAGTTATTGTCGCTACCCGTGGGAATCGCGTGTATGCAGTGCAAGATAAAGGGCTTAAAGGAAAGCCTGAAACAGTATCTGTGCTGGCAGCTGGTCTTAAAGTGCCCAACGGTATTGCTTGGAAAAACGGGCATCTTTATATCGCAGAACAACACCAAATTAGCCGTTACCCAATTCTAAAAAATGCCAAACTTAAAATTGGCAAAAGCCAAGCCCTGGTCACTGACCTTCCCGATGATTCATGGCATGGCTGGCGATATGCTGCCTTTGGCCCCGATGGAAAGCTCTATGTGGCAATCGGCGCACCTTGTAATGTCTGCCGGGTTAAAGGCAAGGAAGCAACCATTATTCAGGTCGATCCTGTATCTGGCGAGAACAAAATATATGCTCACGGTGTTCGAAACTCTGTTGGCTTGGCCTTTCACCCGGTTACAGGAAAGCTTTATTTTACAGATAACGGCTCCGATGGCCTCGGCGATGATATTCCCCCAGATGAATTAAACATCGCATCAAAGCTTGGGCAACATTTTGGTTTTCCCTGGTTTGGCGGAGGTTCAACACCAACAGATGAATTTCCTGACAAAACACCTCCTATGAAAACAATCCCTCCTGTTGTCGCTTTTCAAGCTCATACCGCTTCTTTGGGCATCCATTTCTACCAAGGCAAACAATTCCCAAAAACCTACTATGGCAGTGCCTTCGTAGCCCAGCATGGTTCATGGAATCGTTCCATCCCAACGGGTTACAGAATCATGCACCTAAAGATGGACTCTCAAGGCAATGTCCTTAACAAAGAAATCTTTGCTCAAGGATGGCTACAGAAAAACGGGAAGTGGGGCCGCCCGGTTGATATTAAACAACTCCCCGACAGTTCCCTTTTAATTAGCGATGATTACGCGGGAGTCATTTATCGGATTAGTTATAAGACGCCTTAAACCTCAACATTATCAATAAGCCGTGGTTTACCGAGCCATGCTGCTGCCAAAACACGAGCAGGTCGGCTCGCGTCATAAACGGGTTTAAGGTTTTCAGAATCCCGAATCTCTAGATAATCCAATTGCTTAAACCCAGCTTTCTCAAGCTCTACTTTAGCCCACTGAATCAGCTCAGGAGCCCGTTCACCTTGACGAAATTTATCAGCAACGGCTGAGATCGTTTGGTAGAGAACCGGAGCGGCTTTACGTTCTTCAGGGGTCAGGTAGGTGTTCCGTGATGACATGGCAAGCCCGTCTTCTTCACGACCTGTTGGCGCTCCTTCAATTCTTACGGGGATATCTAAATCTTTAACCATACGGCGGATAACCATCAATTGTTGATAGTCTTTTTCCCCAAAAATCGCCACGTCTGGCATAGCTTGCAGCAATAACTTAGTGACGACGGTTGCCACGCCATTAAAAAATCCAGGGCGGTATTCGCCTTCAAGAATATCCCCTAATCCCGGAACAGACACTTTGGTCACCCCACCATCTGGGTACATTTCATTGACTGAGGGGGCAAAAAGCAAATCGACACCGTCTTCATCCATTAACTGAGCATCGCGCTCTTCACTGCGGGGATAAACGGCGTAATCTTCGTTTGGGCCAAACTGTTTTGGATTAACGAAAATACTCGCTGTGGTACGATCCGCAATTTCCTGGGAGCGCTGAAACAGTGACATATGGCCATCGTGCAAAAACCCCATAGTGGGAACAAAGCCAACGGTTTCACCATTTCGACGCCATCTGTTCACATGTTCGCGAAATTCAGCAACGGTGCGGACAATCGTTAGGTTTTTATATTTTGTCATATTATTTTTTCACCACTCCAAAACAATGCTCATCGCTTGGGAATTTACGTGCACGCACTTCATCAGCATACTGACCTGCCGCTTTACTGGCTGCATCAGACAAATCGGCATAACGTTTGACAAACTTAGGTGTGAAATCATTAAACAACCCAAGGACGTCTTCACTTACCAATATTTGTCCGTCACAGGCGGGAGAAGCGCCAATTCCAATGGTTGGGATGGGAATAGATTCGGTAACACTTTTTGCTAAAGGTTCAACAGTTCCCTCAATAACAACGGCCCATGCACCCGCATGGGTCACGGCCCAGGCATCATCCATTATTTCGTGAGCTTCTTCTTCCGTTCGACCGTGGGAGCGGAAACCACCGGCCGTATTCACTGATTGGGGCATGAGACCAATATGAGCCAAGACAGGGATACCTCGATCAGAGAGAAACCGGATGGTTTCTGCCATGACGGCGCCGCCTTCGAGTTTAACTCCGGCACAACCTGTTTCCTTCATAACCCGCGAGGCATTCCGAAAAGCAATTTGAGGAGATTCTTCGTAGGACCCAAAAGGCATATCAACGATGACACAGGTATTTCCTGCACCACGCATAACGGCTTTCCCATGATTAATCATCATATCTAACGTGACACCTAAGGTACTATCCATACCGTAAAGGACCATGCCGACAGAATCACCGACGAGCATAAAATCTAGATGGGGAGCTAAACTTTGGGCCATGGGCATCGTGTAAGCTGTTAAGCTCACAATAGGAACGCCGCCCTTACGGGCCATCAATTGGGGGATTGTTAGACCTTTAATCGCGACTGGAGAGCTCAAAGCAATTCCTCTCGGTTTTTCAAAGCTGCTTACTTTATGGCCTGTCATCCAAATAAAGGCAATAAGGAGAAGTTTGGAAAATTTGCTGCTTGCACCTTAGCCCCAAGTCAGAGGACAATGAAGAAATTATATTTTGGGAGTTTTGTTGATGGCCTCGATTGTAAAAATCAGTGCTTACTTAGGAGCTTTATTGGCTCTCGCAGCCTGTGCTGCTCAGCCCATAGACCCACAAGCAACACCCGAACTCCCCAGCCAATATAAAGCAAAAGCAGCAGTTAAAGCACAGAAGTACATGATCGTTTCTGCCAACCCCCATGCTTCAAGAGCTGGTTTAAGCGTTTTGCAAAAAGGCGGAAGTGCTGTTGATGCCGCTATTGCTGCTCAGATGGTGCTAAATGTTGTCGAACCTCAATCTTCTGGTATTGGTGGTGGGGGATTCTTAATGCATTACGCCACCAAAACGGGCTCTATTGAGGCTTTTGATGGACGTGAAACCGCACCTGCCAAAATTTCACCGGATGTGTTCTTGCGCCCAGATGGCAGGCCCAAGGGTTTTTATGAAGCTGCGGTTGGCGGAGCTGCCGTTGGGGTGCCGGGGTTGGTTGCTATGCTGGAATCGGCCCATAAAAAACATGGAAAACTGCCTTGGGCAGATCTTTTTTCCCCTGCCATAAACCTTGCTGAGAAAGGGTTTTCGGTTTCAGAAAGGCTACATAGCCTGGTTGCCAGAGATAAGAAGCTTAAAACATTTCCCCAAACTGCGGCGCTGTTTTATGACGCCCAAGGGAAGGCTTTGAGCATCGGCACCCTTTTAAAGAACCCAGAACTTGCTCAATCCTTACGGCTTATTGCCAAAGGAGGTGCTTCTGCATTTTACCAAGGGGAAATCGGCAATGATATTGTCAAAGCAGTCAATGGGGCCAACCCGAACCCTGGGATGCTGTCTTTAGCCGATATGAAGTCTTACACAGCAAAAGATCGAGTTCCTCTTTGTGGCCCTTATCGGTCCTGGCTGGTCTGCGGCATGCCCCCGCCAAGCTCTGGAGGTTTAGCCACTCTGCAAATTCTTGGATTATTAGAAGGGTTTGATCTGACAAAGATTAAACCTCAGTCAACGGAAGCAGTTCATCTGTTCGCGGAAGCTGAAAAACTGGCCTTTGCTGATCGCAATATTTACGTCTCGGACCCAGATTTTATTCCGGTACCCACGACAGGTTTATTGGATTCTGGGTATTTGACTGACCGTCGAAAATCTATCGATCCTAAAAAATCCATGGGGAAAGCTGAACCAGGTCTGCCGGGTCTTATATCCGAAGCACCTTTTGCTCCTGACCAAGGAGGTTTTGGTTTCTCAACTACTCATATCAGCATTATTGATGAAGAGGGAAATGCCCTCTCTATGACCACCAGCATTGAAAATGCTTTTGGCTCCCGGCTTTTAGTTCGGGGATTTTTACTCAATAACCAGCTGACAGATTTTTCCTTCCTCCCCATTAAAAACGGCTCGCCAGTTGCCAATAGCGTAGAGGCCAACAAACGCCCACGGAGCTCCATGGCTCCTACTTTGGTTTTTGACGCTTTAGGAAAACCTGCTTTGATTGTTGGCTCCCCTGGTGGATCACGAATTATCGGCTACGTTAGTAATACTATTCTAGGGGTTTTGGATTGGAAAATGGATGCCCAAGAAGCGGTTTCCCTTCCCCATTATCAAAATCGAAATGACCTGACTGAGTTGGAAAAAGGCTCAAGCCTGGAAGCTCTCAAAATACCATTGGAAGCTCTAGGACACAAAATTCGCCTGACCCCTATGACAAGCGGCCTTCATGTAATTCAAGTTACTCCAGATGGATTAATCGGAGGAGCTGACCCTCGGCGGGAAGGAATTGCCTTAGGCAGATAAGATTCAAGCAGCTCGCCTTAGTTGATTAATCTGTTAGTATTTCTGTTTAATTGGGATTTATTTAATAATTAGCCTATAGTATGTCTCGAATATGGAGAATTTACTTTGCTACTTGGACGACTTATTTCCTTTATTGCCATTTTCTCTTTTTACTTAGTGGCACCATCCTTTGGCGAGGATGGTCGGGTTACACTCATTTTCCCAGAGGATGGGTATGCGCCATATCTCTTGCCCAAATCTCATGGTCATAAAGGCATTATGGTTGAAACCTTAAGCAGCGCGCTTAGTAGCCAAGGCTATACGGTTGAAATTAATCATATGCCAGAATTCAGGGGCCATATGATGCTGGAAAAAGGTAAAGGCCACTTTTTCCCCACCGCACGAGAATGGACCAAAACGCCAGATAAATATTTATGGACCGAACCCGTTCTGAGCGTTGCTGATAATATCATTACCCGAAGCGATTCGAAGCGATCTATTTCCTCGATTGATGATCTTAAAGGATTATCGCTCGGAACTCTTTACCAGTTCACCTATCCTTCTTTTGAGCCATATTTTATAACAGGTCAGATTAACCGGATAGATGGGCGTAATGTTGCTCAACTGATTAAAATGCTTCTGAGAGGGCGCATTGACGCAATCATTCTCGATAAAAATATACTTGCATGGGAAATTCGAAATAACCCCAACTATGTCCTTACTGCCTTTCAAATCTCTAAACAAACTTATGATCCCGTTCAATATCGTTTCATGGTTGCCAAACAAGGGAAATTGAAACCTGTTGTTCAGGCTTTCAACAAAGCCCTTTCTGGGATGCTACAATCTGGAAAACTGAAGAAAATTATTGAAAGCTATCGCTGATTAACTTTGCCATATTTTTTTAAGGAAAGAGGGGGAGATGTTTTCGGGCGAGGAGCTAATAGGGAGGGGAGTTAGCTCTTTATAGCCTGGGGGGGCATGATCTGGAGGGGGGCCAGATCGTTCAGCGCCCGAAAACATCAGTAATTAGTCTTTGTCTCTTGAAAACTAATATAGCCAATATCAATTACGCCCGCTGTGATGGGTGTCACATATTTTATTAAAGTTTTAGATAAATTCTGGCCTGCTTTTAAAATTTAGTGTTCCTAATCATAAACTACTCTATATATCAAACCGCCCTTGCTCCGTATTTTTATTTAGTTGTTCTGCTTCAAAAACACGACCATTCATCACCCCATATACCCCTTGAGGTAAGGTTTGAGCTGCAATAATCGCCCCACCTAGATTGAAGGGGCCATCTGAAAAACTCAACGAGTGAGGACGCATAGCCCCCGTGAGAACAATGGTTTTTCCTGTAACGCGCTGTGAAATCCAGCGAGCACTTTGGCCCAAGGTTCCAGTACCATGGGTAACAACAATCGCAGACTCGGGTGCCACTTCAATGGCTTTGACGATGGCACCTCGATCATCATCATCAAAATCAAGGCTATCTTTAAGCATAACACGCTGAATTATTGGAAAATCACATCTCCCTAAAGATAGAATTTCAGGGATTTGGGTGGCTCCATCTTTGGCAAAAGCTAGAGTTTCCGTGTAAGGGTCATGAATTTTATCGATGGTCCCACCAGTGACAATAATTCGAAGTTTTTGCATCAACATGGCCCCTTTTCTTATGGTTTTCCTACCACGATGAATAGGCGACGAAACGGTAACAAGGTATTGCCATCGGATTGTTTCGGAAAAGCCTGAGCGATCCGGCGACTATATTCAGCAAGGAAAGCTTCTTTTTCCTCCCTCTCTCCCAAAGCATCCAGAAACCCTTTAAGGGCTGTTCCTTTTGTCCATTCTACCACAGGGTTTTCCCCTTCCAGCACATGGTAATACTCGGTTTCCCAGATAGAGAGGTGAGAAGAAAGAGGTTTCAGAAGATCATAATAAAAGGCAGGGTCTTCGACCTTATTCTTACCCAACAAGGGAGCTAACTTCTCTTCCCAAGGGCCGGATGCCACAGTATCGCCAATGCAAGTATGGGAAGGGGCCCGGTGGTTATGGGGCATTTGCACCGCCAACTCTCCACCAGGAGCTAAAATCGACATCAGGCGGGTAAATAATCCCCCGTGGCTTCCCAGCCAATGAAGAGCAGCGTTGGAGAAAACCAGAGATGGTGCCGTCTCAGGGTTCCAATCAGCCACATCCCCTTGTTGCCAGTTAATCCCTTTAATTTCATTCGCTTTTATCAACATTTCCTGCGAGCTATCGAGGCCCGTGACCTGAGCATTTGGAAAGCGTTGCGCCAATATTTCCGTAACATTGCCTGGGCCACAGCCAAGATCAACTATGGTTTTTGGGTTTTCTAAAGTGATCTGACCCATCAAATCGAGAGCAGGCCTGAGCCGTTCACCGGCAAATTTAAGGTATTGTTGAGTGTTCCAGACGGTCACGGGTTTGCCTCTTCATCCTCAACAGGTTTAGGAAAAGTGAGTAAAAAGGTACTGCCATCTTTCCCTGTTGAATCAAGCTCCAAGGCTCCACCGTGGGACTGCATAATATCTTTGGCAATAATCAAACCCAAACCAGTTCCCCCTTTACGGGCCGATCCTTGGAAGGGTTTAAAGAGGTTTTCTATAGCAATATCAGGCATACCGGGACCGTTATCGGTTAGATAAAGTTTGATAAACGGGCCACTTTCCTCAGCCGAAACCGACAGTTTCGTTGCTCCAGCCTGAATAGCATTATTTACCAGATTGCCTACAGCACGCACCAACTGGTCCATATCTCCGTCAATTTCAAACATCTGCGGGATATGATTTTCCCAGATGGTTTCATTCTCTGCATCATGAGCCAGATGAATAGGACGTACAGCTGACTTAGTTTCATCAAATAAATCAGAGAGATATAGCCTCTCTAAAAACAGATGCAGTCCGGTTTCGCCAACAAAGTGCAAGGTATGACTACAGAGAGTCACAGCCTTATCGATGGCTTCGATAAGGCGAGGGGCAATTTCTCGGACATCAGGGTCTTCGCTTTTTGCAAGGCGATCAGAAATGAGCATTGCCGTTGCCAGAGTATTTCGAAGGTCGTGATTAATCTTCGCCACAGCTGAGCCCAAGGCCGCCAACCGGGTTTTTTCTTTCAAAGCGGTTTGCAAATCCCGCTGCATAGCTGCCAGAACTTGTTGAGCAATACCTATTTCGTCACTCGCCCCACTGGGTTGGATAATCGCCTCATCGTCTTCTGGTTTCTCTCGAAAGCGGATCATACTGCGGGTAATTAGACCCATAGGTCGCACCATCAGCCATTGTAAACTCAAATAAACAAAAGCCGCCGTAAAGAGAGAAACCACAATAGAGAGTGCCAGAATCCGCTCTGAATAGTCATACATCGCCATTCTTAAGGGGGATTCGTCTAAAATCACTTCAACCATGGTTTTAGGATTCACCGTCGAGGGACCAATAACCCGCAAAATCCGATTATTGTTCTGGACCAAGGTCTGAAAGGCCCCTTTAAGGAGATGGGCAATACTATCATCCTTCATAAGAACCGTCTGATCGACCCTTGTAGGCATATCCATGGACAAGGCCATGATCCGCATACCGTCTTTGGTCAGGGCAATGCCGTGGGCACCAGCATGATCAAGCAAGCGGTTTTGTAATTCCTGTGGCAGGTTTTCCCCCATAGCGACCTCTGTTGCCAAAGCTGCCAGTTCAGCAGAAGCAATACGCGCTTCAAACCATACTTTACGGAATCGGGAGATTGAGGGGACATAGATCAGCACTTCACTGATCATGACGGTAATGATGGTGAAGACAAGCAGGCGTGCTGACAGGCTTTTCATGCCTGAAATCTTCGTCGATTCTTTTACACCATCCTCACTCATAGTTTAGGGTAAGTTAGGCAAGGATGTTAACGACACTACCACGACTTGTATCAAAAGAATTACGTGCTTTCTCAGCCTCATCGACCTGGGATACAGGTTGAACAGGATTCGTAATTTCAGATTTTTCTTGAGTTTCTTGGGCTTGCTGATTCGCTTGGTTAGGAACCTGCGAGACAGCTGCAGCTACTTGAGCTTCTTGTTGCTGCCCATTGAGTATAGCAGCCAAGTTATTTGGGCTATTTATTTGCATTTGGATTCTCCAGTTTTCCAGCCGAATTCTTCAGCCAGCACAAATACTATCCCACAAAATTAACCATTTGGCAACTTTTTAAGACTCATTTTACTACTTACGCGATTCATTGGTTAGGATTGGTCTATCGACCAACCCGCGTTTGAAACACAGTGAAGCGTAACCAAACTCAACTTCTTAAATTCTTAAAACAGCAACGCCGGGGAGTTCCTTGCCTTCTAGCCATTCTAGGAAGGCGCCGCCCGCTGTGGAGATATAGGAGAAATCCTGGTCGGCTTTGGCATGGGCAAGAGCAGCAACTGTATCTCCACCGCCAGCAACGGAGAGCATTTTACCTTCCTTGGTCAGGGCGGCAGCGCGTTGGGCTACACCGTTGGTTCCTTTATCAAAAGGTGCAATTTCAAAAGCGCCCATAGGTCCATTCCATACCAAGGTTTTACATTCCGCCAATTTTTCATCAAGGTAAGCAATTGTTGCTGGGCCAATATCCAAAATCATGCCATCGCTTGGGACCTGATCAAGATCAACAACCTCGTTGGCAGCCCCTTCTTTAAACTCTTTCGCGACAACCGCATCTTTGGGCAACAATACTTCACATCCGGCTTTTTCAGCTTTAGCGAGGATTTCTCGAGCAGTATCAGCAAGGTCATGCTCACAAAGGGAGTTACCAACATCCACCCCTTGAGCATTCAGGAAAGTGTTTGCCATGCCACCACCGATGATCAGACGGTCAACTTTTGCAACAAGATTACCTAAAACATCCAGCTTGCTGGAAACTTTTGCCCCCCCAACAAGAGCGGCAACAGGGCGCTGTGGGGCGTCCAATGCATTTGAAAGAGCTTCTAGCTCAGCTTGCATCAGCCGACCCGCATAAGCTGGGAGCAAACGAGCAATAGCCTCTGTTGAGGCATGAGCCCGGTGAGAGCATGAAAAGGCTTCAGAAACATAAACATCCCCCAGCGCTGCCAACTGCCTAGCAAAGGTTTGATCATTGTCTGTTTCAGCCTTGTAGAAACGTAAGTTCTCCAACAGGGCGATATCTCCATTCCCCATTTTCGAAATGACTGATTCAGCAGCTTCCCCGATACAATCGTTAGCAAAAGCAACCTCTTTCCCCAGAGCCGCCCCCAAAGCACCTGCGACAGGTTTTAGTGACATTTCAGGAATAACCTCGCCTTTGGGTCGTCCAAAATGGCACATAACAATGACCTTAGCCCCTTTGTCCATCAACTCTTTCAAAGTAGGAACTGTCCGGTTAATTCGGGTTGAATCCGTTACAACTTCATCCTTCATCGGAACATTAAGATCCGCGCGGACTAAAACACGTTTGCCAGAGACATCTACTTGATCAAGGGTTTTGAAGTTGCTCATTTTGGGGCCTATTGCATAAATTGATTATGAGAAAAAACTAATATAACGACTTTCATCGCAAAATAGAAGCTTTTCAACGGTTGTCCGCTGTTATGCAAAAGGAACGCTTTCAAGGCAAGGGGGGCAGACAACAAAAGAGGCCGCCAAAGCAGCCTCTTTTTATATTCATATGGGACGTCAGTTCTTTCTAGAAATCAAAGACGTCGATATCTGTGAAGATAATAGATTCACCCGTATCGTTATCAGTAAGCGTACCAGAGGCACCACCTGAGATTTCTAGGTAACTCCCGTCTAATTGGCTACTATCAATACCCGCTGTATCCCCATCAGTGAATGTAACGGTCCAACCGTTGGCTCCACTATCAGAAACATCTAGTGTATCTTTACCTTCACCGCCATAAACCCGGTCATTTCCATCACCTGATTCCCAGATGAACAGGTCATCGCCTGCGCCGCCGATGAGGTTATCAGTACCTTCACCTCCTGAAAGAGTATCATTACCATCATCGCCACGAAGGTAGTCGTTACCAGCGCCGCCATTGAGGATATCGTTACCCGTACCGCCGTAAACACGATCAGCACCAGCACCACCAGAAAGCACGTCGTTGCCAGCATCACCTTGGAGGTGATCGTTGCCAGCACCACCAATTACTTGGTCATCACCGTCTTTACCGTAAACGGTAACATTCTCGGTTACTGTTGAAGCGTCTAAGTTATCATTGCCAGCGTTACCGACAGCAACTTCAACATTGGCCTCACCCATATTAAGGTTCACCCCGGTTTCACCAGTGGCATAAACCGTATCACGGCCTTCACCACCATCAACCGCCGTATCATCACTGTCCATATAGATACGATCGTCGCCTGCACCACCGCGCAATTCATCAGCGCCCGTGCCACCTATGACGTAATCATTACCATCACCACCGGAGATGGTGTCATCACCCCCATCGCCACGCAGGTAATCATTACCTGTTCCGCCAGTTAACTGATCATTACCGTCTTTGCCGTAAACAGTGACTTTTTCAGTGGCTGAAGAGCCATCAAAGCTGTCATTGCCTGCAGCACCAACGGCAACTTCAACGCTGGCATCACCAATATTAAGGTCAACACCATCAGTGCCTTGGACATAAACTGTATCTTTGCCGTCGCCACCTTCGATGACGGTGTCGTCA
>JAPHRK010000071.1 GCA_026196105.1 Rhodospirillales bacterium
AAAATCAAACGGGTAAATGGAATGGCGAAGAAGATCGCCGAGGTGGTGATCGACGTCGCAGCGCTGAAGCGTTTCACGATCTTGTAGAGCTAGGGGTTGAACTTGCCAGTGAGCGAGACCCTAAGCAGCTAGCCAAATCAGTTATTGAAGCTGCTATGAGGTTCACCGGGGCTACAGAAGGCTCTCTTTTCCAGCGTAGCCTTAATGATCATCTCCATCTAACAGCCCTCATACCAAATGGCAGTACTATTGAAGATCAAGAAGGTATCGATATTCATGCCAAAAGCTCTGAAAATTTCCCAATTTGTTTAACGGCCCTTAAGGGTCATTCCGTTAATATTGAAGATATATCTGCCTGCGAAGATTTTGACCTTTCCGACCTAAAACTTCGCCACAGCAAAAATGGTGAATCTCTTGATAATTTACTGACAATCCCTTTAAGGGATTCTTCTGGCCATATCGTCGCGGTTCTTGAACTACTCAATGCACCGACAGAAAACGGCTTTGAAGAGGAAGGGCAACACCTTGTTGAACTTCTGGCATCTCAAGCAGGAACTTACTTTGAAAACCTGGACCTTTACGAACGGGTTATTGCCTCAGGTATTAGCCTGACATCCGAACGCGATCCTCACGCCTTGTTTGAGCGCATTGTCCTTGAGGCCAAACGCCTGACGAATGCGGATTGTGGTGCCATGCTAGTCCGGCTTAATGATAAGCACCTTCATTATCGCATTCTGCACAACGATCCTGACGAGTTATCACTTGGGGGAACGTCCGGCCTGGATATTGGGTTGGACCCAATTCCTTTGCATGGAGCTGATGGCGGTGGCAATGCCAAATCTATTTCAGCTATTTCAGCTCTTAAACAAACCATGCTTAATATCAACGATACTTCTACGGAAGATCGATTTGACGCCACCATTGAAGGCTGGCTAGATAAAGACGACAGGACTCAAACTAAATCCCTTCTCGCAACACCTCTCGTTGGTCGTAACGGCGCCACCCTTGGCGTCATATTGCTAAGAAACGCAAGAGACCGGGGTACTAAAAACTTTATTGGCTTTGATGATCATACCAAAGCTTTGATCAAGGCTCTTGCTGCTCAGGCGGCTGTCGCGCTTGATAATCAAGAGGTATACCAACAGCTTATCGAAACAGGAATTTCGCTCTCAGCGGAACGAAACCATGCCCAATTGATGGAACGCATCCTGCTTGAAGCTAAAGAAATTTGTAATGCCGAAGGTGGAACTCTTTACCTGCGCACTGAAGAAGATGGTCTTGCCTTTACTACCGTACACAATGATGTTTTGGGCATTGCGATGGGTGGGACCACGGGTAAAGATATCGCCTTCCCACCACTGCAAATGTATGATCCTGAAACAGGGGAACCCAACCACAAGAATGTTTCAACTCATGTGGCTTTAACAGGTGAGACCGTTAACGTCGAGGACGCCTATGAAGTTGAAGGCTTTGATTTTGCTGGCGCTAAGAAATTTGATGAAGCCAACGGTTACCGTTCAAAATCATTCCTCACAGTCCCTTTGAAAGATCGGGATGATCAAGTTATTGGCGTATTGCAATTGATCAATGCGAGGGATTGGGAAACAGGAAAAGTTGAACCCTTCAGCCATATCACCCAGCCATTGGTCGAATCTCTAACCTCCCAGGCTGCAGTCGCACTAAATAACCAACAGTTGATGGAAGCCCAGAAGAAGCTCCTTGATTCCTTCATCGAGCTGATTGCGGGAGCCATTGACGCAAAGTCACCTTATACTGGTGGTCACTGTCAACGAGTTCCTGAGCTTGCTAAAATGCTGGTCGAGGAAGCCTGTAATTCTAACGAACCACCCTTCGCTGAGTTCGATCTCGACGAAGATGGACGTTACGAACTGCACATCGCGTCTTGGCTCCACGATTGTGGCAAGGTGACCACGCCTGAATATGTGGTCGACAAGGCCACCAAGCTTGAAACCATTTACAACCGTGTTCATGAAGTTCGTATGCGTTTTGAAGTAGTCAAACGGGAAGCTGAAATAGCTTGTTTGAATAAAATTATCGCTGGAGAAGGCGATGCAGATACCCTTCGGGCTGAATTAGCTGAAGAACTTGCCCAAATTGATGAAGAGTTCAACTTTATCGCCAATGCAAATGTCGGGGGTGAATTCATGGCCGATGAAGACATCGACCGCATCAAAGAAATTGCCAACCGCACCTGGACACGTACCTTGGATGATTGGGCTGGGATTTCACAAGACGAAGAATTGGTTCGTGTTGGTCACGAGAAAATACCAGCGCCAACTATAGAAAATCTTCTAGCTGACAAACCCTATCATGTCACACCGCGCCCAGAATATGAGAAAATTCCGGAAGACAATCCTTATGGCATCAAAATGCCCGAGCCGGATAACCGCTTTAACTTTGGCGAAATTTACAATCTCTCAATCCGTCGGGGCACTTTGACCGAGGAAGAGCGTTACAAGATTAACCAGCATATTGTACAAACGATCATTATGCTCAAAGAGCTGCCTTGGCCTCGTCATTTACGTAAAGTTCCTGAATATGCTGGTGGGCACCATGAGAAGATGGACGGTACCGGCTATCCCTGCAAACTGAATGCTGAAGACATGAGCCTACCCGCACGGGTCATGGCGATTGCAGATATTTTCGAAGCCCTCACCGCCTCTGACCGTCCTTACAAAAAGGCTAAAACTCTCAGTGAAGCTGTAAAAATCTTAAGCTTCATGAACAAAGACGGACATTTGGACCAAAATTTGTTTGAGCTGTTCCTGACATCAGGGGTTTACAAAGAATACGGTGACCGCTTCTTGCTGCCTGAGCAAATCGACAAAGTGGATATTTCACAATATATAAAGGCCGCTGAATAATGGAGATGCTGCTTGGAGGTATTCTACTGTGGTTTGTTACACATTCCCTCCCCAACATTGGCCTGCCTTTAAAGCAAAGTATCGTTAACAAGATCGGCCTGAATCCATACAAAGGCTTGTTCTCATTATCCATTATTGGCTCCATTGTCCTCATGGTCTTTGGCTGGCAATCAATGGAACCCACCCTCCTTTACACACCGCCAGCATGGGGAGCACAAACCAACGCCTTGCTCATGGTTTTAGCTTTTATTTTATTTGCTGCGGCAAACTACAAAACCAGCATCAAACGGGTGATTCGCCACCCTCAGCTCAGCAGCATTGTACTTTGGGGCATTGCTCATCTGATTGTAAATGGTGACAGCCGCTCAGCTATCTTATTTGGCGGGTTATCCATATGGGCCTTGATAACCATGTTCTTCATCAATGCCAGGGTTGGAGAATGGGTGAAACCTGCAAAAGCACCGGTTAAAACTGAAATTATTGGGCTTGCAATCAGTGTGACTGTTTTCACCATAGTTCTTTTTGGGCATGAATATATTACCGGGGTTTCCCCCTTTCCTCATTGAGATTGAGGTAGTTTCTTCTCTCTGATCTTAACCGGGCCGAACTTATCATTTCGCCGCCCTTCAACTGGGGCATAGAATTCAGAGAATTTTTGGAAATCAGTGTCAATATCACCGGTAGCTTCAATGGGATCACTGAAATTGACTGTCTTCGTTTTGTGATCCATACAGGCTAAAATGACCGGAACTTTTGCCCCTTCAGCTATATGATAAAAGCCTGTCTTCCACCCCTCTGTAAAACTCCTTGTTCCCTCAGGTGTAATGGTCAAACAAAGAGCTTGTCTTTCCTCAAAGGCTCTAATCGAAGAAGCCACCACATTGCGGGATTGGCTGCGGTCAATCGCCACACCTGAAAGATATCGAAAAAGCGGACCATGGGGGAACTTAAAAAGGGCGTCTTTTCCCATCCAAATTGGCGTCATCTTGTAGATAAAAGCAAACGCCACCCCAACGGGGAAATCCCAATTGCTGGTATGGGGGGCGACAATTAAAACATATTTATCGATCTTTGGAGGGTAACCAGCAGGTTTCCAGCCGGTCAACCAAAGACCTAGACGGCTAATAAGCCGAAAAAAAGGGGTAATGAGAGGCGTCTTAAATATAGTTGTTTTCATTCTTTTTGAAAATTGATTGTTGTTATCCCTGTTCGAACCCATACTCTAGGTTCATTATCAAAGAGTACAGATTAAATATTCCATGCCAACCAAAAACATGCCCCTAGGGAAAGAAGATGCCGTAAGGTTAGCCTTGAGTTACCCTTACAGCCTGCCTAAGCGCTCCTACCTTTTGACAGAAGAAGGTGCGATGCCCCTTGAAGGAAACTTTAATACCGATCAGAAAGTCCCGGTCTTAGCTTGTGGATCAAACCAATCTCCTGACCAGCTCTTACGAAAATTCTCAGGCATGTTAGCTGATGACCCAATCCCCGTCACAAGAGGATACCTGAACGGATTTGATGTGGCTTACTCAGCTCACATTAGCAGTTACGGCTCTATCCCCGCGAGCCCTGTCGCCACTCAAGGCGTTAGGTCATCACTCGCGATAAACTGGCTTACCCCCCTCCAACTTGAGCGAATGCATGATACTGAAGCTCTTGGGCAAAATTATGCTTTTGGGTTTTTTAAGGGAATTAAGATGGTTTTAGAAACTGGCGAAACATTATCGATTGTTTTCTGCTATATCTCTTTGCGTGGACTTTTCCTCCATGAAGGGAAAACAGTTTCCCTCACTGAAATCACGGCCCTAGGGAGGAAAAACCCAACCCTTTCCCAGCCTGAAATTCAACAAACCATCAACAATACCTTAAACACAGGAGAGGATACCCTCGATTTTATTTATGCAAATTCTCAGGATGAAGTACTTCGAAATCATCGAAATGATGCCCTTAAAAAATATTCAACCCCGTTCGCATCAAGTAAATTTCACCTTGTTCATGGAGAAAATACCTCTAAACAGGTTTAGAAACATTATAGGTTTTGATACTTGAGACTGTTAAACAACCCATACCTCCTTTTGACATTAACCGTCCTTTTTTGGGCAGGGAATAATGTTGTTGGACGCGGTGTTCATGAGTTAGTGCCGCCAATGGCCTTATCATATTGGCGATGGGCGATTGCCATGGTTGTTTTGATGCCTTTTGGTTTACGCCCCTTATGGCAAGAAAGACACCACTGGCTTAAGCATTGGAAAATTCTTCTCTTGCTATCGATTTTAAGTGTCACCAGCTATAACACCTTCCTCTATATGGGTTTGCAACACACAACAGTGATTAATGCCTCACTCATGGGGGCAACCATGCCCTTGCAGGTTATCCTGCTCTCTTTCATACTTTTAGGGACTGCAATTTCCCTACGTGTGAGCTTTGGCTTTTTCATCTCCCTTTTGGGTGTTCTGGCTGTTATCGCCCAAGGAGATTTAGCTATCCTCCTTAACTTTCAAATAAATCCGGGTGATTTTATTATCCTCACAGGCGTACTGACCTGGGCAATGTACACAGTCCTTTTGATTAAACGTCCACCAGAGCTCAGCTTAATGGGCTTCCTCATGGGGACAGTAATTGTTGGCTGGATTTTCATTACACCTTTGTACCTTTGGGAGCTTTCCACAGGAACAACTGGAACTTGGCAAACTCAAAGCTTCCTTAGTCTTGCCTACGTGGGCATCTTCCCATCAGTGCTGTCATATATTTTTTGGAACAAGGGCGTACAAATGATCGGGGCGAATAAGGCTGGTGTTTTTGCCTATCTCACTCCTGTCTTCGGAGCTACTTTAGGTGTAATTTTCCTTAATGAATCATTCCAAATTTATCACGGAGTGGGCATTGCTCTAATCTTCTTTGGTGTTTGGCTAACTACCCGAAAGAAAGCTTAGAAAATTTGCCCAGCAATAATGGCAGCTAAGATAATCCAGGCAAAATAACGGTTGGATTTAAAAAGCATCAAGCAGCGCATCTGGTCTTTAATATCTAGAGTTACGGTTTGCCAAACACAGTGGGCAGCCCCGAGTATAAGCACAGCATAAAAAGGCCAGCTTAAATCTATTAAATATCCTGCTAAACCTATTAGCGAGATAGTTAGGCCGTAGAAAATCCAAAGCCATTTCCCTGTTGCCTCACCCAAGCGCAATGCTGTTGATTTAATCCCTACCAGAATATCGTCTTCTGCATCTTGGTGGGCATAGATGGTATCGTAACCCAAGGTCCAGAAAAAACCTGCTGCGTAAAGGGCGATAGCAGCTGGGGCAATTTCTCCATGAACAACCGCCCATCCCAACAATGCGCCCCAATTAAAAGTCAACCCAAGGACAGCTTGGGGCCAATAGGTAAAGCGCTTGAAAAACGGATAGGTGAAAACCAGCATTAGGGAGGCAATCCCCGTAGCAATGGCAAAATTATTAAACTGTAATAAAACGGCCAAGCCTAAAAGCAACTGAAGAGCTAAGAAAAGGTATGCTTGCAGTCGAGAAATTACCCCACTTGGCAGGGGACGGGTTGCCGTCCGTTCTACTTTGGCATCAAATTCCTGATCAGCTAAATCGTTCACCGTGCAGCCCGCACCACGCATAACAAGAGCTCCAATTCCAAAGAGAGCAAAAAGCCATAAACTCGGAAAAGGGGGGGCGGCTAAAGTAATACTCCACCAACAGGGAAAGAGCAGCAGCCACGTACCAATAGGCCGATCTAACCTTGCAAGACGCAGGTAAGGACGAACGGTTTGCGGGACATAGCGATCAATCCAATCGCCAACCAGAATATCAGTATGGGGTTGCTTAGCTGTAGTTGACATTCTTCTGTATTACCCCTGAAAGCCCCCAAAGGCAATTCACTTAACGGGTCTGCTATGCTAGAAATGAGTTTAATCATCACTAACGGTATTTCTGCCTTGTTAAAACCCAAAGCTAGATTGTTTGTTGAGTCACCGCTTGGCGATGGGCTATGCCCAGACTTAACCCCTGGTCAGGCCCACTATTTGCGTAATGTCATGCGCATGGAACCGGGCAATGCTGTCATCACTTTTAATGGCAAAGATGGTGAATGGTTGGCTGAGGTTGCCACCCTTGGCAAAAAAAATGGCTCTTTAAAACTCATAAATTCTATACGCCCTCAAGGCCCTGAGCCTGATATATGGCTGCTCTTTGCCCCCATCAAAAAAACCCGTATCGATTTTTTGGTGGAAAAAGCAACCGAGCTTGGGGTTTCGTCCCTCCACCCGGTTATCACTAAACGGACTATAGTTTCACGGGTGAATTTAGAGAGAATGAAAGCCAACGTCCTTGAAGCATCAGAACAATGCGAAAGATTAACCCTGCCAACCCTTGTTGAGCCCCAACCTTTAGCACAAACTATCGCCTCGTGGTCAGCAGAGCGGACACTCTATGTGTTAGATGAAACAGGCAATGGTAAAACTATTCAACAAACCATCCTTGACGCCAAGGGACCCGCGGCATTATTGATTGGCCCTGAAGGGGGTTTTGCCCCTGAGGAACTTCAAGCATTGCTTGAAAAACCTTTCGTTACATCTATATCTCTAGGGCCGCGAATTCTGCGGGCCGACACCGCAGCAGTTGCTGCTCTCGCATGCTGGCAGGCTTTGGCCGGTGATTGGCAATAATAAAAGGAAAGATCCTGCGCCATGTCTTCAGTACCTATTACAAGTAAACGCCAACTCATTGAGTATTTTGAATCTGGGTGTAAACCCCCTGAGAAATGGCGCATTGGTACAGAGCATGAAAAATTTGCTTATAGATTGGATGACTTACGCCCGTTAGAGTATGAAGGTCCCAATGGAGTCCGGGCTGTATTAGAGGGGCTAGAGAAATTTGGTTGGGAACCCGTTTTAGAAAATGGCCTCCCTATTGCTTTAAAAAAGAATGATATGAGTTCCATCACTTTGGAACCCGGTGGACAAATTGAACTTTCCGGTGCTCCATTGGAAACCATTCACCAAACTTGCAAAGAAGTCGGCACCCATCTCGACCAAGTGAAAGATGTCGCTCGTCACCTCGGCATTGGTTTCATGGGGCTTGGCTACCGACCTAAATGGCCCCTCGAAGAAATTCCATGGATGCCTAAAGGGCGTTATAAAATCATGGGGAACTACATGCCTAAAAAAGGCTCTATGGGCCTTGATATGATGCTCTCAACTTGCACCGTTCAGGTGAATTTAGATTTTGAATCAGAGGCGGATATGGTGCGTAAGTTCCGTGTTGCCCTGGCCTTACAGCCCATTACCACAGCTTTATTTGCCAATTCCCCCTTTAAAGAAGGCAAGCCCAATGGTTTCTTGAGTTACCGCAGCCACATCTGGACAGATACAGACCCAGACCGTTGTGGTGTTCTTCCCTTTGTTTTTGAAGAAGGTTTTGGCTTTGAGCAATATGTAGATTATCTCCTCGACGTTCCCATGTATTTTGTTTATCGCGATGGTCAATATATTGATGTGGCAGGCCAGTCTTTCCGTGATTTCATGGCAGGAAAACTCCCTGGCCTTCCTGGTGAAATTCCGACAATGAAAGATTTTGAAGACCATATGACCACAGCCTTCCCTGAGGCTCGTTTGAAAAAATATCTAGAAATGCGGGGTGCTGATGGTGGTCCATGGGCCCGTCTTTGTGCTATGTCGGCTTTATGGGTTGGCCTTCTTTACGATGACGAATGTGTTGATGCTGCCTGGGACCTCGCCAAAAACTGGACGATTGAAGACCATACTTATCTCCGGCAAGAAGTTCCAAGGCTGGCCCTTAAAACGCCTTTCAGAGAGGGCATTATTGGAGACCTTACCTTGGATGTTCTTGACATCGCCCACGAAGGTCTGCGCCGCCGTGGTCGCCTCAACGAATTCGGCCAAGACGAAACGATGTTCCTCAATCCTCTCTTCGGCATTGCCGATAGCGGCCAAACCGCAGCAGAGCTTCTGTTAAGTGCTTATAAACGCCGTTGGCATGAAAATGTTGACCCAATTTTTAAAGAACACGCTTATTAGGACACGATATCATGAGCAATCAAAACAATATGTTTGGTGAATTTACCAAGATGGCTGAAGGGGCTATGAGCGCTTTTGGCGGGGTGAAAGAGGAAATGGACTCCTTCATGCGCCAACATTTAGAGCGCCTGCTTTCAGACATGGATTTGGTCACTCGCGAAGAGTTTGAGGTGGTCAAAGCTATGGCTGCAAAAGCTCGCTCCGAGCAGGAGGCCTTAGAGAAAAAAGTCGCTCAGCTTGAAGCGAAGTTAGCCAAAGCTCCAGCGGCAAGAAAACCTCGGGCGAAAACGGCATCTCCCAAAGCTGCCGCTACAAAAGCCAAAACGACAAAACCTAAAGCAGCTCCTAAGCCTAAAGCTACGCCCAAGGCTGAATAATTTGCCGAACAGCATCGTTATCAGCCATTTGATCCAAAGCTTTATTAATCTCAGCTAGGGGGAGGTGGTGACTGATCAATTGATCCACCGAGAACTTCCCTTGCTGATAGAGCGACATATAGCGAGGGATATGAACCAAAGGATTGCAACTACCAACATAGCTCCCTTTGATAGTTTTTGCACTGGTCACTAACCCGGCAACATCTAACGAGAAGGGTGTTTTTGGATCAACCAAACCAAGCGAGACAACCGTCCCTCCTCGTTTAACACTGCTATAAGCGGTCTCAAAGGCTCCAATGGTTCCTGCTGTTTCAAAAGCATAATCCGTTCCACCTCCGCTGAGTTCGAGAATTTTCTCAACAGCAGGGGTATCGTCTTCTAGGGCCACATGGGTTGCCCCAATTGTCTTGGCAAAATCAAGTTTCCTCGGGTCCTTATCTGCTACAAAAATCTCGCTTGCGCCTGCTAGCTTTGCCCCAAGAATTGCACTCGAACCAACACCACCAACACCGACAATAGCGACCGTATCACCCGGCCGAACCGCTCCTGTGTTCAAGACTGTCCCTGCTCCACACATAACAGCACAACCAAACAAAGCACCGACATCTAAGGGAATGTCTTTAGGCATAGGAACAACTGAATGCTCTGAAACCACCGCATATTCTGCAAAAGCCGACAACCCCATGTGATGGTGTATATTGACTTCACCTTGATAAAGGCGTGTCCCTCCCGCAAGCAGACCACCACTGCGATTTGCCATCAAGCCCGGCCCACAAAGGTGCGCATCGCCAGACACACAGTCCGGACAAACGCCACATTGAGGTTGATAGACCAAGACCACATGGTCACCAGCTTTAACCGACTTCACACTTGAGCCGACTTCCTCAACCACCCCACTTGCTTCATGACCCGGCACGATTGGCATAGGCCAGGCTCTCACCCCATTTACGACGGATAGGTCTGATCGACAAAGGCTTGCCGCCATAACCTTGACCAATACTTCACTTTCTCCAGGTGGTTGGGCCGTAATTTCTTCAAGCTGGAGAGGCTTGCTTTCTTGGTAGGGCCGCGGCATTCCTGATTGGCGCAAAACTGCGGCCTGGAACTGAAAAGTCATCATTAGCCCCCTTAATTTTCTATATTAAGGGTCTGCTTAAAGCCAAACCCTCGTTTGTTATCAATCAGTGTTATAGAGGATGGCCTGAATACATAAACCGCTGCGGCCCCTAAATGCCGGGCTAAATTCCCAAGAGAGAAGGTTTTCAAAAACTCATAACGATCCCCAAGGAGTTTAAAAGCATTTTTCTCCTCTACGCCATTCTCTAAGCGCTCCCCAAAGCCTTTGAGTTGGAGGCCTTGAATTTCTTTGAAATCACCATATTGCCCGGCAACGGTAACTGTTGCGGGGGCTTTTCCATTTAAATCTTGAGAATGACGTGTTTTAGGATCAGAGAGCCAATAGAGAGTAAATTCATCATAAGCATACATCAACGAAACCCCATGGGGGCCTTGCTCACCAACAGTCGCTAAAGCCAAAACTGTATGGCGCTGTAAAAGCTCTCCAATCGCCGATTTCAATTCTTGATCACTCAATGACATGAATACCCCATAAACTCACCTGTAAAAGATCACACCAATCTCCTCCAAAAGCAACCCACCCCTTGTCCTACTGTTCGTTCCATTGTATGACGAAAAAATATCCACCAATCATTGACCTCATGGCCCATAGCCTGTAGGTCATTGCCAATAAAGCACCCGTAGCTCAGCTGGATAGAGCGCTGCCCTCCGAAGGCAGAGGTCGTGAGTTCGAATCTCGCCGGGTGCGCCATTATTTTCAAGGGGTTACGGTTTTACCCTTTGGGCCTAAATCGGCTCCAGCAATCACCTGGCAATCACCGCGTTACCCCCCCCATGCACTCCGTCTCCGGGCGGCGTATACGGCAAGCGTAAGCGCCGCGCCCCGCCGCCGTTGACATTGTAGAGCCGTCAATTGGCCGATGTTGGCCGAAAAAATGCTACTCTGGCCTAACTTGGCCGATGTTGGCCTATCTTGGCCGATGTTGGCCTGTTACGGCCATAGTCGGCCTATGTCGGCCTGTTCTTGGCCTAAGTTGGCCTGTCGTAGGGGACGGCAGGACATGGAAAGTGCCGCACTTTTCGTGCGCCCTTTCCGCCTGCCTTGTCTTCGCAAGGGCCTTATTCGCACCGACCGGCGCTCAACGGAGAGTGAAAAATGACGACAGGGGGAGGCTCCGTTCCGGCATCCCATATCGGGACGGCGTGTACGACAAGCGTAGGCACCACACCCCGTCGCCGTAGTCGTTTGTCTTACGCCCGCCGTCAATGCATTGCAAAATCAGCGCTTTCTGTGTCCTACATTTGTAGGCGAGAATCGCCCCCGGCGTTTACGGCCTGAAACCCGCAGTAATCCGCCGTTTTTGGCCGCCCTGCTAAGTGTAGCGACAGGTGTGGGAGATATATCGTCGTAAGACGTTCCCTCAAACGAGGCCTGATATCCGTCTTCAAGTTTCCGTGATAAGCCGCAGTTTACTGAGCCTTTTTCCTCTTCGCAAGGGGATGCAAGGGGTTGATTTGATGTTGGTGGGTAAGCCGGATTGGAGGCCTTGACACCGAAACAGTTGCATTCGGGGTAACAAAATCCGGCAAAACACCCTTACCCCAGCTTCCCCAGTTTCCTTAAACGGTAGAGTGGCGGCATGCTCACCTTGCTAGCTGGAGCGCTTGCCGAAGACAGACAAGGTTACATATTCTAATTGACTAATCATCAAGAATATGTAACCTTGTTCCTATTGTAGCTAAGAGAGGAGCGCATGATGCCCGTAGTTAGAATCAACGACGCCACCTTTGCCGACCTGAGCACGCTCAAGACTTGGTATGGCACCAAGACGCCCAGCGAAACCGTCGACAGCCTCGTGCGCGCGGCCATGGAACAGCTTGGGATGGAGCGGGACGAGGTCCCTAATGATGTGGTGACCACGACTGGTGATGGTCCCATGCTGTTCGAAAGCGCACCAGGGCTTGCCTTCACGAAGCCGCTGGCCGCGTCAATAAACGGCAAGGCGCTGCACGGCCCGCGCTGGTCGGCAATCCTGCTCACCATGATCGGGCAGGTAAAGGCAAAAGGGGTGGAAGGAGAGCGGCTGGTCCATGAACTGGCGATCCCGGCTAAAGCGGAGCAGTGCGAGGCGGAAGGATTCAAGTATCATTCGGACCTCGGAATCTCGATACAGGGTCAGTCGGCATCGGATTGCTGGAAGGAAGTCGATCGCCTCGCTAAGAAGTGGCGTATCCCGGTCTCTGTTGAGTTTCAGTGGCGCCAGAAACCGAAAGCGCAGTACCCCGGCAAGTCCGGCTTGCTGCGCTCGGGGAATGCATAGTGCCATCGGCTGTGGGGCTTCCGTCCCTTCCACAACGGGGTGTAATGGGTTTCGGTGACAGTGGTGACGGTTTCGGTGACAGTGGTGACGGTTTCGGTGACAGTGCATTTAATACTAAAGCTTAGTGCACTGTCACTGAAATCGTGTCCAAGGATTGTTGAAGAATAGGTGCTTTGCCTAAGAACGGAGGGTTAAAATGTCGTGGTTCTATCCGGCCAAAGTGAACATGGCTTTAGCAGCTATGGCAATACCGCCAAACCAATTTGACGGCGCATGGCGATCAGGAATGCAACAGATTGGCAAGTCTGGTGGACTTACCCCACAGGAAACAGCTTTGGTGATTGTAGGCTATGGATTGGGAATTAATTATCCCGACGATGTCGAGACGGCCATTGGTGTATGGCGGCATGAAGGAAAAATAGACATCTCTAAACCTGAAATAATTGAAGCCCTATCAAAGATGGGATTCAACGTAGGTTAATCATTGTGATGGGCGAGAAACCCTGGTGTTACGGTGGTGTTACGGTGACAGTGCATTTAATACCCGTTTCGCAAGGCAACACTACCCCTCCACCCGTTCCCTAAATTCAGACAAAGCATCCTTAACCGTGTCCGGCGCGGCGGCGATGACCTTCAAAAGATTGCGTGCGGCCTGGTCGGGCTCGGCGCGGTGTTGTTCCCAATCGCGCAGCGTGCCGATGGGAATGTGAAACGTCTGTGCGAAAGCTTCCTGGGTCAGGTTCAGGGCGCGCCGGATGCGCTCGGCGTCGGCGATGGGTTCGAATTCCGCTAACTCCGCTTGGGTCAGCACCGGGTTGTCCGCATCGTCCCCGGCGGCGCGCGCGATGCTCTCGTCCATCAGGCCGTCCAGGCGCGCCTTTTCGGTTTTTGACAGGCGCGGCGGCTTGTCAAAACCGGCTACGGTTTTTGTCATCATTTCTCCGTCAAACCGATACGGACATGCGCACACCAAGGGCATCCAAGACCTTCATCACGGTGGCGATTTCCGGGTGTCCTTCGGCGGAGAGGGCCTTGTACAGGCTGGCCCGGCCAAGGCCGGTTTGCCGCGCAAGGTCCGTCATGCCCCGCGCGCGGGCGACAATACCCAGCGCGTGGGTGAGCAGGGCCGGGTCATTTTCCGCCAGCACGGCATCCAGATAAGCGGCAATATCCTCGTTGCTTTCCAGATGTTCGGCGCTGTCCCACGGATGGGTTTTTGTTTTTGTTTTTGCCGCCATGTTGATCTCCTACAGGTTGTCCGCCAGCGTTTTTGCTTTAAGGATGTCCTTGCTCTGCGTTCGTTTCGAGCCGCCCGCCAGCAGCACAACAATTTCCGCGCCGCGCTGGACAAAATAGACCCGATATCCGGGGCCGAAATGGATACGCATTTCTAAAACCCCACCGCCGACCGGCTCGCAATCGCCAAAGTTGCCAAGGCCGGCACGGTCGATCCGCGCTTGAATACGGGCGCGGACCTGACGGTCTTTCAGGCTTTTGAACCACTTGGCAAAATCATCCGTCTGGCGGATTTCAATCATCTAAACAATGTATCCTATAGAAGACATTACGTCAATGTACGGTTTCAAACGGCTGCGACAGCCCGGCCTCGATGGCGGCGGAGATATGGTTGGCGGCGGTGCGCGCGGGATCGTCGGCGATGTGCGCATAGCGCGCCGTGGTCTTCGGGTCGCTGTGGCCCAGCAGTTTGCCGACCACGTGTAGGCTCAGCCCATAACCCGCGCCGACGGAGGCGAAGCTGTGGCGCAGGTCGTGCAAGCGCACGCCGTCCAACCCGGCGCGGGTTTTGATGCGATTCCAAATTTTCGGCAGGCCGACCAGGGGGCGGCCTTCCTTCTCGCCGGGAAAAACGTGATCGTTGCCTTCGAGGCGGGGGACGGTGTCCAATACGTCCAACGCCGCGCGGCCGAGCGGGACGATCTTCTGCCCGGTCTTGCTGTCCGAAAGCCGCAGACAGCCGAAGGCGGAATCCACCTCCAGCCACGTCAGGGACAGAACCTCCCCTTTGCGGCACCCGGTCAACAGCAAGAAGCGGATCGCCGCCACGGCGTATGGGTTTTCCGTGCTGGTCGATAAGGCTTCGCCTAAGCGGGCGAGTTCATCGGGCGACAGGAAGCGTTCTTTCCGGGTGTCGGGATAGCGCTTGACGCCGCGGGCCGGATTGTCCGGGCGGATGCCTTCGGAAACGGCGAACGAAAGGATGCCGCCCAACAGGCCGACGGTGCGCGTGGCCGCGCCCTTGCCGCCGGTCACGCGGGCGCGCCCGCGCTTGCCGGTTTTTTCGTCCACCGCCGTTTTGCCCTGGGCCACCTGCTGCATGAAACGGCGCACGTCGTTGGGCGTCAGATCCTTGACCTTGCGCCGACCCAACAGGGGTTTGATGTGGCGCGCGATGCGCCCCTTGTCCGTCGCGATGGTCGAGGTCTTTTTGGTGGCGCAGCCCTCCGCCAAATACAAATCGCACAGGGCGGATACGCTCAGCGACGCACGCTCCGCCATTTTGCGTTGTTGCGGGTCATGCCCGTTCGCCACTTCGCCCAACAGCGCCTGGGCCGTCTTGCGCGCCTGTTCGGTGGAAATCGTGCCGTGCTTGCCGACGGTGTAACGGCGCGTCGGGCTGCCCCGCCCGCCGGTGCGGTATTGGATGACGTAAACCTTGCTGCCGGTCGGCGTGATCTTCACCCCGAAGCCGCGCAACTCGGTATCCCAGAGGAACCGCACGCGCCCGTCGGGCATGGTGCCGTCCACGATTTTCTTGGTGATCTTCTGCTTCACGCGCCGATCCTTGCCTTGCCAAATCGGTGATTGCTGGCAATCACCCAGCAATCACCAGATAGCATATACCAGCCAATTCGGAATAAAGACAGAATTTTTTATCGTTTATTTTCAATTGAATAGTAATTCAGGATAACGCCAGATAACGACAACCTCACCCCTCCGAAGGCAGAGGTCACAGGTTCGAATCCTGTCGGGTGCGCCAAACTCCTTCGCATTTGAGCACCCCTATAACGCGCTATAAGTTGCAGTATAACTTGCGTTTCGTCTACCTTCATTCTTTAAACGTGATCAAGGTAATGGCCAAATCAGATACCATATTCTTTTGATTGTCTAACTTTGAAGGGAAGAGTCTTCATACTTTGAAAGCGATAGCAAAACTGCCCAACGTTTTCACACTCCTATACCCCTCAATATTGGCTTACCCATCACCGCTAAGAATGCTGGACTTGATCAGTTGCAAAAAGCCGTGACTGGGTTAAATGAAGAAAGCTCTTAAAAAAAGAGCAAGTCATTGCTGAAAACACATCCTTTGCCCTTAATAAGCTTGCTTGCTTTGCAGGGGCGCAAAGGATAGGTTGTCTCGCAAATTTTGGATTGTCTTTTATTGATGGGAAAGCAAGTTCATGGATGTGGTTCTGGTTCCGCTCATTCAGATGATTATGACCGTAGTCGACCTTTATATTTGGGTCTTGATTATCGGCGTTATTCTGAGCTGGCTAACGGCCTTTGGTGTCGTCAATATGTCTAACCGGGTGGTTTATTTGGTGAACGATTTTATTCAGCGTATTACCGAACCTGCTTTAAGGCCTATTCGCAACATGATGCCTAATTTAGGTGGCGTGGACATTTCTGCCGTTATCTTGATTATTGGACTTTATTTTGTCCAAAACGTTTTGGCGCGAACAGCGATGGCCCTTGCCGGGTAATTCCCTTTTCACCAAAGCTCCCAAGGGGGCCGTTCGTCTATCTATTCAACTTTCCCCTAAAGGTTCGAGAAATAAGGTTGGAGAGCCTGTTTCTGATGCGGAAGGGAATTTGGTTTTAAAGGCGTCCGTGACGGCGATACCAGAAAACGGCAAAGCGAATACAGCTCTGATAAAGATGTTGGCAAAAGCCTGGAAATTACCGAAGAGTTCTTTGTCTATTGTCAGTGGGGCAACGGACCGATGAAAAGTTATCGAGATTGAGACAGACCATACAGATGATTTGATCCAGCGCCTTGAAAGGCTGATCAAACCTTAAGAGTGATCAAAGGGGGAGAAAACCATGAGTGATGCAAAAATTATTGACGGTAAAGCTTTTGCCGAAGGATTGAGAGAAAAAGTAGCTGCCGCAGTTCTCGACCTTAAAGAAAGCCACAATTTGACCCCTGGCCTCGCTGTCGTTTTAGTCGGTGAAGACCCAGCCAGCCAGGTTTATGTGCGCAACAAAGGCAAGCAAACCGTTGATGCTGGAATGAACTCTTATGAGCACCGTCTGCGGGATGAAACCACTGAAGCAGAGCTGCTTGAGTTGATTGATGAACTCAATGGTAATTCACAAGTTCATGGCATTCTGGTTCAACTTCCTTTACCCAAGCATATTAGCGAAGAGAAAGTGATCGGTCGGATTTCACCTAACAAAGATGTGGACGGCTTTCATGTCATCAACACTGGCAAACTAAACACAGGCGATTCTTCCGCCATGGTCCCCTGCACCCCCCTTGGCTGCCTGATGATGCTCAAAGATCAACTAGGTGACCTTTCCGGGCTTCGGGCTTTGGTTTTGGGACGCTCCAACATTGTCGGCAAACCAATGGCTTCTTTGCTAATCAAAGAAAGCTGCACCGTTACAGTTGCTCATTCTCGCACCCGTGATTTGGAAGAAGAATGTCGTCGTGCGGACATATTGATCGCGGCAGTAGGTCGCCCTCAGATGGTTAAAGGTAGCTGGGTCAAACCCGGCGCTACGGTAATTGACGTGGGAATCAACCGCATCCCTGCTCCTGAAAAAGGCGAGGGCAAAACGCGCCTTGTTGGCGATGTGGATTTCGATGAAACGGTTAAGGTTGCAGGCGCAATTACCCCGGTTCCAGGTGGTGTTGGTCCCATGACCATTGCCTGTCTTCTTCGCAATACAGTCGTTGCTGCATGTGCCCAAGGCGGGTATGACGCACCGGAAGGTTTGTAGACTGTAACAAACCTTAACAATTTTTTGATTGACCCAGGCGCTCAGACAGTTTGGAATCAGTAAAAGAAGAATCCAGGAGTTTCCATGTCTAAAGATACCGGTTCGTCACTCGAAAACACCATCGACCCCCAAGAACTTGCGACTATCCTGATGGATGTCGGCACGCGGACGCAAAAAATGCTGGGCGATTACGTCACCCGCAACCCGGATGAAGACGAGCCTGTTTTCCCTGATCCTAAATTGATCAAGTCGGCCTTCATGCGTTTGGGCAGTGAGCTGGTAAAAGACCCAAGCCAATTGTTGGCCTCACAGATGAATCTGTGGCAAGCCCATATGAAGCTTACGGAACAAACCATTAAGAGACTTCAAGGACATACCTCTGAAGCCGTTGCAGCCCCAGAAAAAGGCGACCGTCGGTTCTCTGATGAAGAATGGGAAAACAACCCAGTTCTTGATCACATCAAGCAAAGCTATCTGCTAAATTCCCAATGGGCCCTAGAACTGGTCGCCAATGTCAGTGGCTTAGACCAGCAGACCGAACGCATGGTCAACTTCTATACTCGTCAACTTATTGACGCCATGTCCCCGACCAACTCCGCTTTGACCAACCCTGAAGTCTTAAGGGCGACGATCGAGTCTAAGGGTGAAAATCTGATTAAAGGCATGGAACACATGCTGTCAGATATGGAACTGGGCAAAGGCAAACTCAAAATTCGCATGACTAATCTGGACCATTTCGAAGTAGGCAAAAACATTGCCACCACACCAGGCAAGGTGGTGTACCAGAATGAACTGATGCAGCTTATTCAATATAGCCCGAGCACGGATAAAGTTTTCAAACGCCCCCTTCTAATCACCCCTCCCTGGATCAACAAATTTTACATCCTTGATCTCGGGCCTCAGAAATCTTTCATCAAATGGGCCGTCGACAAAGGCCATACCGTCTTTGTTGTTTCCTGGGTTAACCCAGACAAAACCTTGGGCCATATCAACTTCGATGATTATATGGAATTGGGTATCCTTTCAGCGCTTGATGCAATTGAAAAAGCTACAGGCGAAAACAGCATTAATCTGATTGGCTATTGCATCGGCGGCACCTTAACCGCTTCGACCTTGGCTTATATGGCAAAGAAAGAAGATAAACGAGTCAACAGTGCCACCTACTTCACCTGCCTTGTCGATTTTGAAGACGGCGGCGACATCAAAGTTTTCGTCGATGAAGATCAGTTAAAATCTTTAGAGACCTATATGGAGCGCGATGGCTATCTGGACGGATCAATCATGTCCACAGCCTTTAACCTTCTGCGTTCAAATGATTTAATTTGGTCCTTTGTTGTTCGTAATTACCTGATGGGTAAAGATCCTATTCCTTTCGATCTTCTCTACTGGAATTCAGATTCGACCCGCCTTCCGGCCATGATGCACAACTTCTATCTGCGTAAAATGTATCTTGAGAACAAGCTATCTCAACCCGGTGGTATCGAGATGAAGGGCGTTCCTATCGACCTTCGTGACATTGAAGTCCCAACCTGCATCGTCTCTGCCAAAGAAGACCACATTGCACCGTGGAAAAGCACTTACAAAGCGACCCAGATCTATAAAGGCCCGGTCAAAGTTATTATCGGCGGCTCAGGTCATATTGCTGGGATTGTAAACCCTGAAGGCTCCAAGAAATACGGCTACTGGACCAACACCAAAAACCCTCCAACGGCCGATGAATGGTGGGATACGGCGAAAGCTCATGACGGTTCCTGGTGGCCTCATTGGCACAGCTGGATTTCTCGCAAAGGCGGTGGCAAAGTCAAAGCAAGAACCCCAGGAGATGGGAAATTAAAACCCATTGAAGACGCTCCAGGTTCATACGTGAGCGCGACAAAACCAGGGATGTAAGAGATTCCTAATTCCCGTCATTCCCACGAAAGTGGGGGCCCAGAGTTAGCGAGAGATGTTGGTGCTTGAGACTCTAGATCCCAGATTTTTGGGAATGACACGTAGCTTCAACTACTCACCCACGCCCACGATAAGGCGAGACTTCTTGATCTGGAATCCAGACACCTTTAGGAGCGGGGCCGGTTTGCCAGAAGACATCGATGGGGATGCCGCCTCGAGGATACCAATAGCCAGCAATACGTAACCAACGGGTATCAGTGGCATCAACAATGCGTTTGCCGATAGAAACCGTGCAATCCTCATGAAAAGCCCCATGGTTTCTATGAGCAGTCAGGAACATCTTTAAAGATTTGCTCTCAACCAGTTTTTCAGCCGGAATATAGTCAATGACAATATGAGCGAAATCTGGCTGGCCTGTCACCGGACAAAGGGAGGTAAACTCAGGAGCCGTAAAACGCACAACATATTGCACCCCTTTATGTGGGTTAGGCACCGTTTCCAACACAGCCTCTTCAGGTGTCTTGGGGGCTTCAACATTTTGGCCCAGGGAGGATAAGTTTTGGTAGATATCTTCAGTCATTAGGTATTCTCCCTTTTTAAATTGGCTCAATATCGCCCAAAGCTTGCTGGGCTTCAAACTCTGCAACAAAAGCATCAAGGGCTCCTGCTTCAATAGCCCCGCGAAGGCCTGCCATTAAATCTTGGTAGTAATGGAGATTATGCCAGCTCATGAGCATGGAGGCGAGGATTTCTCCGGCTTTGTTGAGGTGGTGTAAATAGGCCCGAGAATAATTAGTGCAAGCCGGGCAAGAGCAATGCTCATCTAAAGGACGCTCATCCAAGGCATGGCGAGCATTGCGGATATTAACCGAGCCGCGGCGGGTCCAAGCTTGTCCAGTTCTGCCAGAACGGGTCGGCATGACACAATCAAACATATCTACGCCGCGAACCACCGCGCCAACGATATCTGCTGGCTTACCAACCCCCATAAGGTAACGAGGTTTATCTTGAGGCAACATAGGGGTGGTGAAATCAAGAGTAGAGAACATCAACTCCTGGCCCTCTCCCACAGCAAGGCCGCCAATGGCATACCCATCAAAACTAAGATCAATAAGCGCTTTGGCTGACTCTTCGCGCAATTCCTGATGAATACCCCCTTGATTAATACCAAACAAAGCATAACCAGGGCGTTGTTCAAAAGCTGTTTTACATCGTTCAGCCCAACGCATTGAGAGGCGCATAGATTCAACGACCTCTTCTTGGGTCGACTCAAAAGAGGGGCATTCGTCAAAATTCATCGTGATGGTGGCATCAAGCAGGTTCTGGATTTCCATTGACCGCTCAGGGGTGAGGTCGTGATAACTGCCATCTATGTGGGAGCGAAAGCGCACCCCTTCTTCGGTGATCTTACGTAAGTCACTCAAAGACATAACCTGGAAACCGCCGCTATCTGTAAGGATTGGACCGGGCCAGTTCATAAATTTATGGAGGCCACCAAGTTTAGCAACCCGCTCAGCCGTGGGGCGCAACATCAAATGATAGGTGTTACCTAAAATGATTTCTGTCCCTGTTGCCTTAACGGATTCAGGCAGCATAGCTTTCACCGTGCCAGCGGTCCCCACAGGCATGAATACCGGGGTTTCAATCGTCCCATGTGCTGTGGTCAGGCGTCCCCGACGGGCTTGACCATCGGTCTTAATCAGTTCGTAGCCGAAGTTTGTCATTTTTCTTCTTTCGTCAGCAAGCAACAATCGCCATAGGAATAGAACCGATAATCTGATTGAATAGCATGCTCATAAGCTTTTTTCATGCGCTCCATCCCGGCAAAAGCAGAGACCAGCATAAACAGGGTAGATTTAGGGAGATGGAAATTTGTTAGCAAACGATCAACTACCCCAAACTTATAGCCCGGTGTAATAAAAATATCCGTATCCCCTTCAAAGGGATGTACTGTCCCTTGAGCATCCGTCGCTGACTCAAGCAGGCGCATAGAGGTCGTCCCCACAGCGATAACCTTATTCCCAGTAGCCTTGGTTTTATTGATCAGGTCTACAGTCTCCTGACCCACACATCCCCATTCAGAATGCATTTTATGATCGGCTACCGTATCTACCTTCACAGGTAAAAAGGTTCCAGCTCCCACATGGAGAGTAACCGTTGTACCTTCGACCCCTCGCTTATCCAAGGTTTCTATAAGCCGAGGCGTAAAGTGCAGGCCAGCCGTTGGTGCCGCAACTGCACCTTTTTCTTTAGCAAAAACTGTTTGGTAATCAATTTTATCTTCGCCGTCAGCCAAGCCTTCACGTTTGATATAAGGCGGCAAGGGCATGCCCCCATGGGCTTCCAGGGCTTCCATCAGGGCTTCACCGCCCCGGTCAAACTTTAAGGTGGTTTCCCCCGCTTCGCCTTTAGCAATCACTTGAGCGGAGAAGCCTTCAGCAAAATCAATTACATCATCAATTTTAAGCTTACGGGCCGGGCGCGCAAATACCCGCCACACGTCGCTTTCGTCCCGCTTATGCAAAGTGACTTCCATCTTGGCTTGGCCGCGCTTGCCCTGGAGCCTAGCCGGGATCACCTTGGTGTCATTAAAGACCATCAGATCGCCGGGCTCGAGTTGTTCGGCCAAATCAAGAACACCTTTGTCCTCAAAACCGTCAGAATTGACCAGCAACATACGTGCCCTATCGCGAGGAACCATCTGCTGTTGAGCAATGTTCACCTGGGGTAGGTCAAAGTCGAACTGGTCGACGTTTAATGTGGGGTCAATTTCTTGTTTCATAGCGGCGCGCACCATAGAGCAGAAGGGGTGCGGCGTAAACTTATAAGAGCTTCATCTGCTCTAACAATTTTTGACTTGCTTCATCAAAGTTTAGTTCCCCCGATTGAACATCATTGAGAACCTCAATTAATGCTGGGTCGCTTGAGCCCATTAGCTTATCTTCAATGGCATGGGCCAAGGTCTCAGCTAATACTCTTCGAATACGCTGGTGGGGATCAATTTTATGATCAGCCCCTCTGAGAGCTTCATCATGGTTATCAATCGTATCTGCTAGCTCAGGCAACCCTTCAAATGTCGTGGCTACGGTGCCAAGGACAGGAACATTCCAATCGGAAGCTTGTCTTAAATGGAGCATGGTTCTGAGTTGACGTTTCGTATTCTCAGCTTGAGGCATGTCACTTTTATTTACGACGAGGACATCTGCAATTTCAAGAATTCCAGCTTTAATCGCCTGGATATCATCGCCTAGACCCGGCGCACAAACCACGACCTTGGTTCCGGCGACTCCAGCGATCTCCACCTCAGATTGCCCCGCGCCAACGGTTTCAATAACAATTACATCACGACCTGACGCATCCATAACATCAAGGACTCGCGCAGCAGTCCGCGATAGCCCCCCTAAGTGACCTCGAGAAGCTAGAGAACGAACGAAGACACCAGCATCTCCAGTATGTTCTGCCATGCGAATACGATCCCCTAAAATCGCCCCGCCACTAATCGGACTTGATGGATCGACCGCAAGTACACAAACTGTCTTCCCGCGGTTACGTAATTCTCTCACATAAGCGTTGATAAGAGTGGATTTCCCCGCCCCTGGAGGGCCTGTAAAACCAACCACCAAAGCATTACCAATATGAGGTTGAATTCCTTTGAGGATATAACGAGCTTCTGGCGTTTGGTTTTCAACGGCCGTAATGGTCCGGGCCAATGCCGATGGCTTACCAGCAATCAACTGCTCTAACTGAAGCTTCAACTTATCTTCTGCCAACCCCGTCATCCTGTCATGCACCTTGGTATTTAATAGAATTCTCTATTGAAATAGACGTGCAGATAAGACAGGTCAACAAGTCCTATTCAGGATCATCAATAAGTTCTAAAGCCAAACAGAAAGTAGTTTGGGCCGAGGGGCAACCCCTGATGCGTGAAATTGCATCTGCACTCTGCTGAGGCGTTGGCGGTTTATTAGGATCACTCAAGCGACGAAGAGCCGTATATGCCGGGCAAGCTCCTTCGGGAGCAACCGGGCAATGAGCTGCCGTTGCAGCAGCTTTTCGTGCATCATCTAAGCCCACGTTTATGGCTGATTGGAATTCACCGACAGTATTCATAGCTACCTCCCAACTTCTTGTTTGGAAGTAAATTAAGTGCCTTTACACTATAAAAAAATGACGGACGTCAAGCTTGGGAAAAAACAATTATAAGTAGTGTTTTGAATTTAATCAGCTAATTTCCTCAAGTTGATTAATGCAAATCTCACATTGTCTATTTAGGGCATATGACAACGAATATCAGTTGGTATTGAATCAATTTATCACGAAAGCATAAGCCCACCCGGACAACATCGCCCCCATGATAGCCATGACGACGTAAGCAAGGAATACTGGTAACCTGAATAGGGCGAAAACGGGGATGGCTGTCCAGGCGCTGATAATGCCGCCGGCGATAAGGAAGGTCATAGCGGGACCAACGGCCATACCTTTGTCCATTAGACCGCGCACAAACGGTAGCGCCGCGTATCCATCAAGATAAAGCGGTGCGCCAAAGATTGCGGCGATGGGGACCGAGAAGGGACTATCGTTACCAACGAAACCGGCGAGAGAGTCTGCTGGTAGGTAGAGTTTCAGGAAATACTCGGCCACAAAAGCGGCACTTAACCAGAAAAGTACTAGCTTGGCCAAGGACCAACCTGACTCCCTAAACAATACCAAACGTTCTTGATCACGCCAAAATTTCCAGTTTACCTCGAGTGGTTCACAGTACGAGGACTGTGGAATGAATTTATTGAGAATCGTTGATTGTCTCGTTGGGCATTGAAAGCAACCGGCCCGCATAAGCACCAAGGTCGTGCCACCGCCTAATAGCCCAATACCCAGCGCGGAAAGGGTCTTGCCAAGCGCGAACGGCCAACCCAGCATTGCTGTGGTAACTACGATCATTTCCGGGTCGGTAACAGCGGAAGACAACAAAAACGCCATCACCGGCGCGAGCGAAATTCCAGCGGCCAACAGACCCGCTACCAACGGCAGTACTGTGATTCCGCAAACCGGAAGAACGGCACCGATGAGGGAAATGATAACGATGGCCCGGACCTCGCGGCCATAGAAGGCAGTGACCAATATCCCAACGGAACCCGTTGCTGTCAGAAACGCGGTAATAAGCAAACCTATCAAGATGATCGGGGCAATCTGCCACAGGTTGGCAAGGGCGAACAGTGAGGCCTCCAGCATGTGTTCGCGGAGAGAGAACGCCAGCATAAGAAGTCCGAAAAAAAATAGAAGGTGTTTTGCCGAGATGGTTCGGACCACAATCGTGAATTCTGAAATCGACATGTGCTGAAACTCCTGCTCAATAAAACGATTTCACAATGCGTGATCACTAGCCATCGTACAAATTAATAGTTATGATAGTTATCATGAAAAAAATTAATTCCGATGACGTACCCCTGAACAGCGATTTACTACGCACGTTTCTTGCCGTCGTTAGACACCGCAATGTCACCCACGCGGCTGAAGCCATTCATCGAACCCAGTCAGCGGTGAGTGTACAGATTAAACGGCTAGAAGAGAGGCTCAATACAAAGTTATTTCTGCGCGAATCGCGTGGCGTTTCCCTGACCGAAGCTGGCAAACAGCTGCAACAAGAGGCAGAGCGCATCATTCGTGATATTGACCAGGTGGCGGCAACATTCAAATGCGACCCCATGGGTGGTATCGTACGAGTTGGTATCCCCGATGATTACGGCTCTGATGTTCTGCCTGGTATTTTAAGTGAATTTGCAGCCCAGCACCCGTTGGTTGAAGTCTATGTGCGGTGCGAGTTTGGCACAGACCTTCGCAGCGCCGTCGAGCAAGGCGACCTTGATCTAGCAGTTTGGACCCAAGAAGGTTCCAGCATTGACGCACCTACATTCTTTGAGGAGCAAACCGTTTGGGCTTGTGCACAGAGATTTGTTATCGACCGAGACCAGTCAATCCCGCTAGCCTTATTCGACCGATCTTGTTGGTGGCGCAATATGGCCATCGACGCTCTTGAGCAAGCCGGCCTGACTTATCGCATTGCCTACTCAAGTGAGAGCGTCTCCGGTGTAAAAGCTGCCATTTCATCGGGACTTGCCGTTGGAATCTTATCCCGCAGCACAGTTGAAAGTTCCATGCGGGTGATGGGCATCAAGGATGGACTTCCGGGCCTGCCACGAACAGGTTTATCTTTGCTACAACACTCAAAAACCCCCTCAGCATCTATTTCGGCCATGGCCGACGCTATTCGGCACGGCTTCCCGAAGATTGAGAAAGCGACGTAAGCACGTTCACACATCCACGATTTATTCACACCTTCCAAGTGCCTGTCTTTAGCTAAGAGCAGGCACACAGGTGGAAGGTATCTGATGGCGTCTTTACTCTATTGCATTGACAACGATCGACATTCGAATTATGTTCGAATGCAATTCTAAATAGCGAACAAGGAAAATCTTAGTGCCAGCACCAAAACATAGCCCCGAAGTTGAAGAAAATTTAGTTTTAGAAGCTGCAGCTCGAGTAATTGAGAATAGTTCGATTCTAGATTTCAAAATGTCGGCTATTGCGGCGGAAGCCGGAATTTCCATTGGGTCTGTTTATAAACATGTGCAATGCAAAGAAGACGTGATGATTGCCTTAGTAGCAAGAACATTTGCTCACGCACTTTCAAATTTCCAAAATATTATGGAAATGCCCTTGACCATGCCCGAACGCTGCATGGCGAGCATCCTACCAGACTTCTCAATATGTGGCCTTTACCCTTTCGACGGGCATCTGCAGTCACTGGTAAGCAACGATGCGGTCTTAGTCAAAGGGTCTCCCCGATGGCGTAATCAGATGTTGCAAGAGCAACGCAATGTTGAAGGTCATTTCTATAAACACACAGAAGAAGCTTTTGATTTAGGTGAGCTTCGCGGAACCGATAAGATTGCCACACTTGATCAACTTAACTTAGGCATGTGGGCTCTGGCATCAGGTTTTTCTGATATCAGTTTGCTTAAAAGTGGCTTCAGTCTTTATGGCGAAGACCAAACTGTCGCCAGCCCCTACCACCCCAATAGCGCCCAAGTCCACTGCATTAAAGCCTTTATCAATACCTTTGACTGGCAAACCCCTCTGGATGAGGCAGGTGTCAGACGCGCATACGATGCCCTTGAACAATCAGGTTTTCGAAAATCCTGAACCAAGGCTCTAATTTCTATTTTTTTAAGCCAGTGTTGATGAAAATCCGCTGGCAAAAAGTGAGCTATACGAAATGATGAAAAGAAATTTTGCTGTTTTAGCAATTCTCGCCCTTTCAAGCGGTGTTGCCTACATCCTCTACTTTGGCTCCAATTCAGGTGCCACGACACAAGGGGGGTGGACACCCCCTCCCATGCCCGTTGCAGCACTTAAGATCGAACCTTTGGTGTTGCCCCAAACCCTCTCAGGTATCGGAATCATCGAAGCAAATCGCCAAGTGGATATTGCTTCAGAAGTAGCAGGCCGGATTGAGAGTATTCATTTTCAATCTGGGCAAAAGGTCATGAAAGGCGATCCACTTGTGCAATTGAATGACGAAAGTGATCAAGCGGAACTAAGACGTCTCAAGGCAAAACTGAACTTGGCCTCCAAACAATATAAACGTGTCACCAAACTAAAAGGGTTGGCCGTTTCTGATTCGCGCATTGATGAAGCACGTTCAACTTTGGATGAAGTCCGCGCACAGATTGCAAATGTGCAAACGTCACTGGATAAAAAAGAAATCACCGCCCCTTTTGACGGGGTGTTAGGCATTCGGAAAGTTAACTTGGGACAGTACCTCAACGCAGGCGACACCATTGTAAACACAACTGATCTAAGCCGCTTTAACGTTACATTCAAATTACCTGAGAAAGCATTATCCCATATCGCTATCGGGCAAATGGTACAGGTGAAAGTCGATGCTTTGGAAAATGAAAAATTCATGGCCAGGATTTCAACTATTGAACCACAAATTGAGCCAGGACTCCATACGGTCATTGTTCAAGCCGAGGTGCTTAACTCAACGCAATCGCTACGCCCCGGCTTGTTTGCTCAAGCTCAGGTGAATCTGGGGCAAGACCAAGAAGTTATCATGGTACCAGAAACAGCATTAGAGAGGTCCACCTTTGGAAACACGCTTTATATCGTCAAAAAACAGGCCGAAGGCCCAGCAATTGCCGAACAAAAAGTCGTCGAGATTGGTCGTCGTCAAGATGGAAAAGTAGTAATCACAAATGGCTTGGAAGTGGGGCAATCGGTGATTACTTCAGGACAAAATCGCCTTTTCTTTGGTGCCCCGGTGGTGATTAAAGACCCCAAGAACACTGTAAAATTGGCGGGCGACACCCCTTCTGCCAATAACCAGCAGTAGGGATCTTAATCATGACGTTTACTGATCTTTTTATTCGCCGTCCATCCCTAGCAATCGTTGTAAATGTTGCTATCCTTTTGGCGGGGTTATTAGCTGTTTACCAATTGCCTCTGCGCCAATACCCGACAATCGAATCAGCCACAATATCTGTTACCACCGCCTACCCTGGCGCGACACCTGAACTCATGCAAGGTTTCGTGACAACTCCAATCGCCCAGTCCATCGCCACAGCAACTGGCGTTGAGTTTTTAAGCTCAGACACGGTACAAGGAATGAGCACGATTAATGCTCGCCTTAAACTGAATGCCGATTCGGACCAAGCCATGACTGAAATTATGGCCAAGATCAATGAAGTGCGGTTTAAACTTCCCGCAGAGGCAACCGATCCAATAATTCGCAAGACTGCTGGTGAAGGGACAGCTATTATGTATATCGGCTTTGCCTCACCTCAACTCTCCATTCCCCAGGTGACCGATTACCTCAATCGCTCGGTATTGCCTCGTTTATCCTCTGTCGACGGTGTCGGAAGCTTGGAACTTTATGGGGCACAAGAACTCTCGATCCGTATGTGGCTTGACCCCTTACGCATGGCAGCTCATGGATTAACCGCGAGTGATGTCTCAAATGCACTTCGTGAAAACAATGTTCAATCAGCGCCAGGAAAAATCGAAGGGCCCTTTGTATCGACAAACCTCAAGGCCGACACCAATATTGGCAGCCTAGACGAATTTCGTGATTTGGTCTTGAAATCAGAAGGAGACCGATTGGTCAGAGTTAAGGATATCGCTACAGTAGAATTCGGGGCGAAATCAGATGATGTATCTTCTTATGCCAATGGCGAGCCCGTGGTTTTTGTCGGAGTGAACCCCTCTCCAACAGGCAACCCACTGACAATTGTCGCTGAGACCAATGAATTGCTCTCCGGCATGAAGGCCTCATTTCCTCCCGGCATGACCTTTGACATCCCCTATGATGCTACCAGGTTTATTGATGCCTCTATTGATAAGGTAGTGACCACCTTACTAGAAGCCATTGGCATCGTGATCGCTGTTCTGTTCCTCTTCCTCGGTTCAGTACGCGCTATATTTATCCCTATCGTTACCATCCCTCTTTCCTTAATTGGGGCCGCAGCTCTAATGTCCATGTTTGGCTTTAGCATAAACCTGCTAACGCTACTGGCTATGGTACTTGCCATTGGCCTTGTGGTTGATGACGCCATCGTGGTGGTTGAAAATGTTTTCAGGCACCTTGAACAGGGTAAAAAACCGCTTGAAGCCTCTCTCGTGGGGGCACGGGAAATCATGCGCCCGGTCATCGCCATGACCGCTACCCTAGCCATTGTTTATGCTCCCATCGGCATGGTAGGTGGTTTGACAGGTAGCTTATTTGAAGAATTTGCCTTTGCACTTGCCGCCAGTGTGGTCATTTCAGGGGTGGTCGCGTTAACCCTCTCCCCCATGATGGCCGCTTACACCCTTACCAAAAGCACCAGCCAGGGTTGGTTAGCGCAGAAAATTGAGCACTTTTTTATCGCTCTGGCCAATCATTATCGCAACTTGCTTGTTGTCATCCTCCAGGTCCGCCACCTTGTTTTGGCCTTTGCCATCATGCTAATGGGCGCTTCTGGTTTTATGTACGTCTCCTCCCAACAAGAGCTTGCCCCTGAGGAAGATCAGGGGACGGTGCTACTCGCCCTTAAAGGTCCGCAAAGCGTTAATCTCAAATATACAGACCGGTTTTCTCAGGAAATTCAAAAGATCTTTGAAAAATACCCAGAGTATGACAGTAGCTTCTTTGTAAACGGACCTACAGCGAATGAAGGTTTTGGCGGCTTTGGCCTAGCCCGCTGGGAAGAGCGAGAACGCACACAACAAGACCTTCAGCCGATGGTGCAGGATGAAGTGATGGGTGTAGAAGGCGTTGCTGCTTTCGTTTTTCCCATCCCGTCCTTGCCCGGCTCAACAGGCGGCATGCCAGTTCAAATGATTGTCAGTTCAACTAAATCACCTCAAGTGGTTTACGAAGTTGTGGAGGAGTTGAAAAAAGCTGCCGCGGGAAGTGGACTATTTGCCATTACCGACAGTACACTCAGCTTTAACAACCCCGTAACCAAGATCAAAATTGATAGAAATAAAGCCAATAATCTTGGTGTGCGCATGCAAGATATCAGCGACACATTGTCTGTGTTTATCAGTGAGAATTATGTCAACCGGATCAGCTTGGACGGTCGTGCTTATGAGGTTATCCCTCAAGCTAAAGCTGAGTATCGATTAACGGCTGACACCATCAACTCATTCTATGTGCGCACCGCCAATGGTGGAGAGGTGCCCCTATCTTCGGTCATTACTTTGGAAGAAACTGTGGAGCCGAATAAGCTCTACCAGTTTAATCAGCTTAACGCCGCAATTTTCCAAGCAATCCCTCTACCCGGGGTAACTATGGACGCAGTTGTCGCCTTCCTTGATGATTACGCCAAAAAACAATTTCCTGCGGGTTTCAGCTATGATTGGCAAGGCGAAACGCGTCAATATGTTCAAGAAGGTGGACAACTGACTATTGCCTTTATCTTGGCGCTGGTATTCATCTATTTAGCTCTAGTTACTCAGTTCAATAGTTTCCGTGATCCATTAATTATCCTGGTCAGTGTCCCTCTCAGTATTTTTGGCGCTTTGCTTCCAATTTATTTAGGATATGCCACGGTTAATATCTACACGCAAATTGGGCTGGTAACCCTGGTAGGACTTATCAGCAAACACGGTATCTTAATGGTTGAGTTCGCAAACCAACTTCAAAAACACGAGGGACTAAACCGCAGAGAGGCTATCTTAAAAGCCTCCGCCGTTCGTCTTCGCCCTATTTTAATGACGACGGCAGCGATGGTGGTTGGGCTTGTCCCCTTAGTATTGGCAACGGGAGCAGGTGCTTCCAGCCATTTTGCTCTGGGAATTGTCATCGTCGTTGGAATGCTGGTCGGAACCTTCTTTACCTTATTCGTTTTACCCTCCATTTATGCTCTTTTGGCGGCACATCATAATGAAGCAGAAGAAGTCAGATTAGATTTAGAACCTTCTAAACAGATAGGGTGATTAGGAAGAAAGCTGCATTCCTTCAGAAACAAAAGCTTTGGGCGTTAAATATGCGCCCTTAGCTCAGGGATAACACAAATAGTTGTCGGTTCAAAAAAGGATGTATAAATGTCTGCTGTTTATCGCCGTACCCTAGGCTCAGGACTCATTAAATCCACCATATGACAATTGCAGCAATGCATATTGCGGAGAAGAAGGTGTGAGCACATCGGTCGTAACGTGTTGCGATA
>JAPHRK010000008.1 GCA_026196105.1 Rhodospirillales bacterium
ATCTTTTGCTCGATCTCAGTTGGAATGATCATATCGCACAATGGCAATAACATTGCGGCAAAATCCAATTTCCAAGGGGCTTCCAGTTCTAAGTTCGGTAAAACGGCCTTAATCCACTCACGAATACGGGTTGACCTTGCAAAGGCAACAGGTTTTGAAAAAGCGAGCAAATCGACAAGAAATTTAACCGTTCCCGCTAAGGTCTGTTCCAATAACTCTCTTTCTGCAGTGATCAGTTGGTATTGTTTGATTGCAGAGTTTATGCCTGCTGAAAGAGTTTCTGGACTACAGGGTTTATTGAAAAATTTAAAAATTTCACCTTCGTTGACTGCATCTGTTGCTGTTTGTTGATCGGCATTCCCCGTCAACATAATGCGTACTGTTTCAGGGCTATTCTTGCGAAAGGCTTTCAAGGTCTGGAGCCCATTCATGCTAGGCATTTGCATATCACTCACAACGACAGCTATAGGACCTTTTTCTTTAAGAATTTTGATTCCTTCTTCACCACCATTAGCGGTCAATAAATCAAACTGTTTGCGAAACTGTCGTCTCAAGCCTGACAATAAATTTTGATCATCATCAATAAGAAGTACTTTATAGGACATTAGGCATTTCCTTCCATTAAACTGCTTGTAACGATCTGCTGCCACTTCTCTACCGAAATAGTTAAGTTTTGTTGCACCAGAAATTGACGATCAATGCCACTTTCTAAAATGGACAAATCGACATTTTGATTAGCTAACACACGGGTCAACTGTTGCGAAAAGTGAAGCACTGCTAAAACCGGCTGCGTCTCGTTCTGACAAAGCTGAGGACGATGATGATAGGCTACAGCTTCACAAACCGAAAGCGGGAAACCCCAAAGGCCAAGAAAATAGGCCCCAATCATTGCGTGGTCTGTACCAAATAATTCACGTTCAAAATTATCTATTGGCATTTTTTTAGCTTCCGCCATTTGTGCAGCCGCTTCAAATTTTTCAGGCCATTCCATCATCAAAATAAGTGAACCGATATGTGCAAGCATACCCGCGCTGGAGACTTGCCCGCAAACCACCTTATCGTAACCAGCTTCTTCTGCAATTTTTCGCGCAATCACGGCAATCTTCATACTATTTTGGCTTAACCGTTCCATCATGCTTTTTATGTGATCGCTTCCTTTAAAGGCCGAAAATATTCCATTCAATAACGCCATACTTCGTAATGTACCTAACCCTAATACACTTACGGCTGTCTCAAGCTCTAAAACTGGTTGCGGCAAACCAAAAAAGGCAGAATTGCAAACTTTCAAAATTTGAGTTCTCAATCCTAAATCCCGGTCAATAATTTCTGCTATTGAGTTACTTGTCGATGTTGTATTTTCTAATTCAGCTAATAAGTCCATATAGACTTCAGGCAAACTTGCGAGGTTTTTTTTCTGGCTAACAATATTTCGAATTTTTTGTTCTTGAAAACATCCTCTTAACAAAATAAGCCTTTCGATAACTTCTTGTAAAATATTGAAATCACAGGGTTTTGCCAGATATTGGTGGGCGGGCCCGACAACCCTCAAAACAGATTCTTCTTCAGCATAACCCGACAATATAATGCGCGCTGTATCAGGAGAAACTGTGCGTACTTCTTCTAGAAGTGCGGCACCATCCATCCCCGGCATACGCATATCACTCACGACAATATCAACAGGTTGTTCTTTAATAATTTCTAGGGCAGCAACACCACCTTCAGCAAAGCTCATGTCCCATTCTTTACGCTTAACACGTAAACCACGCCGCAAACCCATTAAGATATTAGCTTCATCATCAACAAAAAGAATATGCGGTTTATCCGACATGCTTATCTCACTCACTTGTTCTATTTTGTTTAGTTTGGATGATCGGTGGCTTCAAAGATGCTCCCAAATGGGAACAGCACTTTTCTATTCAGTAAAGCTCATTCTATAAGCGTACCACTCTTTATACTTGTTATGGAGTAACCAAGCACATATTATAGGATTTGAAAATAAAATAACAACAAGAGCGCATTTAAGTGATTGATAACAAACCGCGTATTCTGTTTGTCGATGACGACGAACTCATTTTAGAAGCTATTCGTAGGGTTATTCTCAGGCACCGTAGAGATGAATGGGATATGTATTTTGAGTCTCTCCCAATAAAGGCCTTACATTTACAAGAACAAAAACCCTTTGATGTGGTTATAACTGATTTACAAATGCCTGAAATGAATGGCTTGGAACTGGCTAAATCATTACATGACATTAACCCTTCAACAGAAATCGTAATGCTCAGCGGCACTGCGGACTTAGGCTCTGCTGTTGAGGTAATAAATTCCACCAAAATTTTTAGATTCTACACAAAGCCGTGTCCTCCTGAAACGTTGGAAAGTGGCATTGAAGAATGTCTTGCCCACGGGCTCAAAAAGCAACGTTCTGAAACCAATATTGGTATTGATATTCTCAACCGTCTTCCAATAGGTGTCATTGTTTGCACTGAAGATAGCCATGTCATTCATACAAACCAATTTGGTGCAGAAATTTGTGCAGAAAAAGATGGGCTCTGTATCGATAAACAAGGCTTTCTTCGCACAACCCAAGCAAACCAAAGGGAACCTTTAGCGCAAGCATTAAGCCACGCGGGTGACTTAACACTCCAAGAGACAGCCTTGTCCATAGACCGTATGGAGAATGAAACACCTTTAAGCGTTATTATTTCATCAATGAACAAAGAACAAAAACTGGTGCTCATATCTGCACCTGAAAAACATCTTGCCCCTAGCCCGGGAACTCTACAAGCCATGTATAAAATGCCCTTGTCAGAGGCCAAACTACTCCACCTTATTGTAAGTGGTTTTCAATTAAAAACAGCGGCACATGAGCTTAAAATTACTGAAGGCTCTGCTAGAACTTATTTGAAACGGGTTTTTTCAAGAACGAATACAAACAGCCAACCTGAACTAGTTCGCACAATTTTGCTAACTCCCGGGGTGTATGGCACATGAAATGTTTACTTAAATCGACAAGTGCCTAATCTTCTTTTAGGCTCATATAATACTATTTTCGTCCTTGAGGTCATTTTTACTCAAAATTTTATAAGCAACAGTTTTATGATTTATGAGCTTGGGTATACGATTGGTTATTCAAGGCAGAATGTTCTTCTATTCCTCAATGGCACGGCGGATTGCTTGGGCTAGCTCATTTTGGTTATAGGGTTTGTCTAGGAGGTTTTTAGCTAACCTTAAGATATAGGGGTTTCTGCCATCCTCATAATCTTCGCGTTTGTTGGCAAAGCCACTTGCTAAAAGGATTTTTAAATCTGGGTTGGATTTGTGAGCTGCTATGGCTAACTGGTAACCATCGATGTGGCCGGGCATAATAATGTCGCTAAAGAGTACATCGATAGATTTATCATTCTCTATAATTTCAAGAGCTTCTTGACCATCTTCAGCCGTAAGAGTTTCGTACCCTAAATCATTCAGGCACGACACAGCAATATCGCGCAAAGCCTCTTCATCATCCACAACTAAAACTGTTTCAGTACCTTTAGGAAGGTCATCTTGTATAACCTCTATAGTATCTTGTTTTTTTTCCTCTCCAAAGGCCCGCGGAATAAAAATCTTGAATGTCGTTCCTTCATCAACTTCAGAGAAAAGAGAAATGTGCCCTCCTGTACGGTGGACAAAACCATAAACCATACTTAGGCCAAGCCCAGTCCCCTTGCCTTGCTGCTTGGTAGTAAAGAAGGGGTCATAAACCTTTTCCTTTACTTCTTCACTCATCCCCTCACCCGTATCACTCATCGTGATCATGACGAAATCACCCGTCTGACCATTGGGGTTTATTTTGACATAGCTCTCATCCAACGTTTTGTTCGCGGTTTCAATAACCAGCGTTCCGCCATCAGGCATAGCGTCACGGGCATTAATTGCAAGATTGAGTAAAGTATCTTCCAAGTCACCAGGATCGACCGAGACTTGCCACAAGTCATCAGCAAGCCGGGTTTCAACATTGATAGATGCAGTGAGGGATTTAGCGATAAGTATTTCTAGGTTTTCAACAAACTCGCTCACTGAAATCAGGCTTACTTCATGAGCTTCTTTCCGAGAAAACCGAAGAAGCTTTTTGGTTAAATCCGCCCCACGCTTTGTCCCTTTAATTGCCTTTGCGACTCGCTCCAAAGACCTATCATCGCCAGCAACCATACGTTCAAGAAGTTCTAGGTTTCCTAATACAATACCCAAGATATTGTTGAAATCATGGGCTATTCCTCCTGTTAACTGCCCAACAGCCTCCATCTTTTGAGATCGGCGAATTTGTTCCTCAAGATGTTTTCTTTCAGTCACATCAAACAAGGCCGTTATGCAACTATCAATTTTCCCATTATCTTCAAGTAAAGGCGAGCTATTAATTAAGGCCGAAAAGGGTCGCGCATTTGGCCCAATGAACATGACTTCATCATTAGATTGCTCCCCTATAAAGACTCTCCGGAAATGAGTTTCAATAACTTTCCGAGAACTTAAATCAAGGTATAAGAAAAGGGGTTTCCCAGCGAGATGTTGCTGAGAGTGGCCGAGCATTTCCGCGCCAATTAAATTGGCATCAATTATTGCACTATTTCTATCTATGGTAAAATATCCGACTGGAGAATTATGGAATAAAGCAGAATATTTCTTAAGGAGGTTTTCAGATCTTTCCCTTGCCTCTACTAACTCTTCATTCTGGGCACGCAGTTCTTCTTGGTATGTTTCGAGGTTTTGCAAAGCCGTGTTGAGACGCTCTTCAATGGAGGCATCTGTTTGATCAGAAATAACAGTGTTCTTGAGCTCTGCGCCAAGCAAACGAAATTCATCAAGCCACTGTTCATTCCGGACTTTAGGCATCAAAGACCTCCTTGATGTTTTCTACCATTCTAGCTACGGCTATTGGCTTAGTAATATATTTTCTAAAACCAGCCTTTGCGCCTTTTTCTAGATCCTCTGGCATAGCGTTGGCACTTAGTGCGATAACAGGGATGTCTTTGGTTTCATCCATGCTTTGCAACTTTTTTAGAGCCTCATAACCATCCATGCCAGGGAGGTTGATATCCATAATGATAAGATCAGGTTTATTTTTAATCGCCAATTCAATACCCAATTCAGCATCATCGGCAGAAATCATTGAAAGCCCATCGAACCGATCGATGATCATTTGGACCAAAAGCAGGTTAGTTGGGTTGTCTTCCACATAGAGGAGTGTGCCGGAAATATTTGGGAAAATCTTATTTCCATCCTTGTTGGTCTCTGGGGATACACCTTCATCATCTTTATTTTCCCGCAGAGCTAAAGGAAATTCGATCCAGAACGTACTTCCCTGGCCTAAGAAGCTCTCAACGCCAATACAGCCATCCATCATCTCTGTTAGATTCTTTGTAATGGCAAGTCCGATACCAGTTCCTTCAACAGCTGTACTCTCTGCTTTTAATCGACTGAACGGTTCAAATAATTCACTCAGCCGATGCTCTGGAATACCAATTCCTGTATCAGTAACCGAAATCCTGATTTTTCCCTCAGCGATTTCACAACAATCAACGACAATTTTTCCATCTTCGAGATTATATTTTACGGCATTAGACAAGAGATTTAGCAAGCATTGCTTAATCCTTGTTTGGTCAGCCTTAATCCAAAGGGCTGAATTGAAGGCATCTCCAACAACAATCTCAATATTATTCTTATCTGCTATCGGTTTGATAAGTAACAAACATTCATTGAGGACAGTTTTAAGATTTATATCTTCGATAGATAACGCTACTTCGCCAGTCTCAATTTTTGCCAGATCAAGAACCTCATTAATCAACTCCAACAAGTGGCTCCCCCCCCCCATGATAAAGTCAACACAGGATTTTTGAGCCTCTGTAAGGGGTTCCTTTGGATTTAATTCTAACATCTGACCAAATCCAAGAATTGCATTCAATGGGGTGCGAAGTTCATGGCTCATCGTTGAAAGGAATTCTGATTTTGCATTACTTGCTCTTTCAGCCTCCTTTCGGGCTGCATCAAGTTCCAGGTTTGCTGTTTTAAGATCCTCTTCGTATTTTTTACGTTCCGTTATATCAACAATAGTCGTCAGACATTGTTTGGTATGAAATACGTCATCTTGAACAAGGCAACTTTCGATAATGACAGGAAAGTTTTCGTCTTTGCCACGTAAAAAAACAACTTCATCACTCGGTTTAGAATCAGCGAATACAGCTCGAAAATGTTTTTCCAATAGCTCTCTTGAAGTTTTCTCAACAAAAATAAAGAGAGGCTTACCTATCAAGTGAGCGCGATTTCGGTTCAACATTGTCGCGCCAGAAATGTTAATATCGACAATGCTCCTCTTGTCATCAATGGTAAAATATCCCGAAGGAGAATTCTCGAAGAGGAATAAAAATTTATTGCGCGAAGCTTCTACACTTTCTCGAGCTGCGCGTAGTTCTTCATTTTGGGCACGAAGTTCTTCTTGATAGACTTCAACCCGGTGAAGGGCCGTCTCATGACGAACTTCAAGAGGGCTTTCGCTGGAGCTGGAGTCCCAACTTGAGTTCGAAAGTTCCTTGCTCAAGGAACGTAATTCATCAAGCCATTGAGCACCTTCTTTAGTGTTGCTCTTGCCCGAGAACATCTCAAGCGTACTTTCTATAATAACTAACAAGCATGCCCATAAGTCCTAGGCTGGTAACATGGCCTTCTTCGACAAGCAGGTTAATCCTTTGAGAATCACAATCTTTTGCCATATCTTTGAGAGTGGTTCCGTGTATTTCGACCACATCGTGGGGCCCGGCTTTAAGTTCGCCCATACTTTGGGCTAATTTTTCCAATTCCCCACGCATATCGAACTCTGGTGTTTCATCAATGAGGTTGCGCAATATTTCTCGATATTGATCAATAAAAACAAAAAGCTGGTCTGGTTCCCGTTCACTCAAAGATTGGGGCTCTTCATTATTTGCAATGCCAATACCCGCGAGCTGCTCAACTTGCTTTTCATGTTGAGTTTTGGCTTTTTCAGCAGCGCTATCAATTCGGAGTTTATGGCGTTCTAATGTAAAACAAATTGATCGCGTAATTAAGCCATTGTGCCCATTACCACGGCTTCCTTTGACCAAGAAGTCATCGGCACCAAGGCTTACAGCTTGCCGGCCAACTTCATCATCATCTAACCCCGTAAGAACGATTACAGGAATATCTTCACTGTACTTGAGGGTTTCACTTAAAGTGTCTAAGCCTTGGCTATCTGGCAAACCAAGGTCCAGTAACACAGCATCGAAAGACTCTCTAACCTCTAGCTGTTTTTTTGCATCAGCAAGATTTTCAACATGGGTAACTTGGAACGTGCCAAATTCAGAATTTTCCAAGCCTTCATGAATCAGATCAGCATCAGATGGAGAGTCTTCTACGAGCAACGTTCTAACGTGAACTTTCACTATTTTCTACCTACTCAATTCTTACTTGGAAGCTTAACTACAGAGAACCAAAAGCTTTCGATTTGCCTTACAATATAAGCAAATTGATCGAGATCAAAAGGTTTCGTAACATAGCAATTTGCGTGGAGTTTATAACTTTTGTAGATATCTTCTTCCGCTTTAGAAGAGGTCAAGACAACGACAGGAATACCTTTTAAATTATCATCATCCTTAATTTCTTCCAGAACTTCACGCCCATCTTTCTTGGGGAGATTCAAATCTAGAAGGATAATATCCGGACGCACTGCATTTTGATAATCGCCCTGCTGCTTCAGGTATTCAATGGCAGCTACACCGTCCATGACGACGTTAAGGTTATTAGAAAGTTTGCTTTCCTCCATAACCTCAAGCATTAGATCAACATCTGTCTCTGAATCCTCAACTAAGAGGATTTCAACAATTTTAATATCATTTAACGGCTGATTCATCCCAAATTCCTACCATAGCCATTGGCTTTTAACTTTATATAAAAAGTCGCCCCTTTACTAGGTAAAGATTCAACCCAGATATCACCGTTATGGCGCTCAACTATTTGTTTGCAAATTGACAAACCTAACCCATCACCAGGAAATTCTGTACGCGTATGAAGGCGTTGAAAAATAACAAAAACTCTTTCGGCAAACTTTGGATCCATCCCAATACCGTTATCCGTTACAGAAAAAAGCCAATGTTCATTTGAGCTGTTGGCCTTCAACGTTATTAAAGGAGCAGCATCCCCCCTGAATTTCAAGGCATTGGAAAGTAAATTTTGAAACAGAATTGCCAATTGTTGTTCATCAGCTACAAGGGTTGGCAATTCGTCGACAACAATCTCAGCCTTTGTTTCGGCTATTATCACTTCCAGGTTTTTCAGAACTTTCTCTATCGTGCGGTTACAGTCAACCAAGGTAAAATCCCCACCTTGGCTATTAATTCTTGAAAAGACTAGAAGCCCATCGATCAAGCGCTTCATTCGCAGCGCACCTTCGTTGGCATGACGGATATATTTATCAGCTTTTGCGTCCAGTTTCCCTTCATACCGATTGGCGAGTAATTGGGTATAACTTGCAACAGCGCGTAATGGTTCTTGGAGATCATGAGACGCGACATAAGCAAACCGTTCCAGGTCTTTGTTTGAACGATTAAGGGCTTCCGATCGTCTCTCTAGCTTTTGTTCAATCACTTTACGCTCAGTCATATTGAGAACCATAAAACCTAAAACTATGACTCCAGCAATATTTCCCCCTAGTAACATCCACCACGCCTTTTGCAAGATAGTTATACCCAACTCAAAGCTTTGGCCAATAAAGAAGGCCGGGAGAACACAAATGGTTCCAAAAACTGCTGTTATAAGGAAAAATTTAATGTCAGGTTTACGTTTATACCGTTTTAAGCCTGCCATTGCCCCTAAACCAGCAAGGCCATAAAACAAAAAAGATGCAGCCCCACCGATGGCACTCCCTCCCCCCACCTGAAGGCGAGCAGCGGCACCAATGATTGAAGCAATGATCGTGCTAATGGGACCACCGAAAATCGCGACTAACATTGCAGGGCCACCGCGTGTGTCAAATGTTGCCCCTTGTGGGATAATAATAGGGTTAAACATCACAACGGCAGAGGCAACGCCAAACAAAATGCCAATCATTATCTTAGATTTGAGGGAATCGTCGACAAAGAACTGACTAAAATGAACGAAAGAAAATAAGACCGACAAGAGCGCTAAAAGCCCTATGTTGTTTATTAACCCTGATAACACGGGTAAGAACTCCCTTTGGCTATAGTAGATTTTTTACCCATATTAAATTTTTGGTCAATGCAAATCATAAAACCATCACGCAACTGAAAATATATTTCAAACGCTTGCTGGCAGTTGAATAATGAAAGTAGTCCCTTTATTAGATGGTGGTTCCAACCAAATTTGACCACCATGACGTTCGATAATTTGTTTACAGATTGAAAGGCCCAACCCCTCTCCTGGGTATTCTGATCGAATATGGAGCCGTTGGAAAATAATAAAAATACGTTCTGCAAACTCCGGATCAATACCAATACCATTATCCGTTACAGCAATAAGCCATTGGTCTTTATCCCTTTTTGCAGTCAACTTTATGTAAGGTGGAGATTCACTACAAAATTTCAAGGCGTTGGAAATTAAGTTTTGGAACACCTGTATCAATTGATCCTCATCAGCTACTAAAGCTGGTAATTCACCAACAACAACTTCCGCCTTTGCTTCTGTGATTGCAACTTGAAGATTTTCAATGGCTTTCTGCACGACTATGTTGCAATCAACCAAAGTAAATTCTTCACCGCGCGTATTAATTCTTGAAAACACAAGCAGCCCTTCGATCAAACGCTGCATTCGAAGAGCACCTTCATTGGCATGGCGGATGTATTTGTCAGCCTTTTCATCTAATTTACCAGAATACCGTCGAGCAAGGAGTTGTGTATAGCTGGCAACAGCCCGCAATGGTTCTTGGAGGTCATGTGATGCGACGTAAGCAAACCGCTCCAAGTCTTTATTAGAACGTTTCAGTGCTGTTGATCTTGTTTCTAATTTTTTCTCTGTCTCTTTGCGTTTGGTAATATCTAAGACGGTTCCAACCATACGTATAGGCTTACCAGAGGGATCAAAAACAGCGGAGCCTTGCTCATACACGACACGCTCTTCTCCATTGGGGGTTCTTATACGGTGTTCGATGGAATATTCACGACCTTCTTCAAGGCTTTTGCTAATAGCGTTGCTAACTTTATTTTGATCATCCGGATGAATAGACGCCGTAAAAGCTTGGTATGTAGCCTTGAATTCTTGCGGCTTAAATCCAAATATTCGGAAGACCTCATCGGACCACCGAAGCTCACCAGTTTCAATCTCCCATACCCAATCGCCAAGATGAGCTATTTTTTGTGCATTACTCAATCCTTCATTAGAACTTTCTAGTTGTTTAATGATTGGAGCACTCACACGGTGCATTAAAATACCGCCCAAAAGAACGATAAAGAAACTCCCCACGCCAATGACCAATCCCACTTTGATAAAGGGAGCCTGTATCTCCTCCAAATCTATTTTTGCAACAAGACCAATATTTAAAATATTGAGAGGTTGATGGGCTGCAAGTACCACCACACCGTCATAATCCGGACCAATCGTTGTTCCTGATTGCCCCTGAAGAGCCAAATCCATAGGCACTGCAAAACCTGACTTTAAGGGAACTGGTTTTGGAAGGTCGTCGACTTGGTGACGCCCTGCGCCTAAAAACTTAATCATGTCCTCGATTTGCTCGGCAACTACGAATTCTCCACTTTTACCGAATGCAGCATTTTTCTTATATGCATCAAGAACAAGTTCTATTGATTCTGACCTCGCGCTTTCAAAAGATTTTCCGTGAGTATGCTCAATATTATGACGCGCGATGGCTTCAATCATCTGCACTTGACTCTGAACCATTTTTTGCAGCCATAAACGTTGTCCATCAACAGCTGTTAGATAGAGCGCGCGCCCTGAGAGCATGGCAACAGCTAAAGCAACGAGACCCATGATAAGTAAAACAACAAATAGTCTCTTGCGGGAACTTAGTTCCTTTTTAAGCACAGTCTATTCCTTGCTCTCAGTAGCGGTTGATTTATGGGGTTACTTTTACGTACCTTACGAGAAGAGTTTGCCAACCTTGCCTAAGCGCTCAATCTCTTTTTTTGCATTAGCAAGCTTTAGCTGCATCTCGGAAATTTCGGTGCGATCTAGGAATGATAAAACGGCCCCAACAACCATTCGTCTTTCATCATAATAAGGATCAACCAACATCCAGAACAATTTATCCTCTACATGGATTTCTTGTTCGTGGGATTTTTCACCATTAATGACAGAAGCTATTTGTGTGCGAATATCTGGTAAATCAATAGAACTGGGCAAAGAGGTTATAACCTGCCCGACATCGTTCTTTTCAATAGAAAAAAGATTAGTTGTTGGGGCCGTGAACATCATAACCCGCAACTCTCGATCAACCACTATCAAGGGGTAGCGGATGCTATCACGCAAGTTTGCTAAATCAGTATTGGCAAATGCTAGTTCACCCGTTTTAACCTGAAGCTCTTCATTAACCGTGGTTAGCTCTTCATTGGTAGACTGAAGCTCCTCGTTTGAGGTTTCCAACTCCTCATTAGAAGATTGCAGTTCTTCATTCGAAGCTTGAAGTTCTTCATTGAGAGACTGCAATTCCTCATTTGAGGTTTCCAACTCTTCAACCACTGTTTGAAGGTGTTCACGAGTAGCTGTTAATTCTTGTTCAAGCTCTTTGACCCGATCAACATCAGAGCTATTGACATCAATAACCACACCGTTTTCGACGACTTCAAGCTCTTGTTGTTCAAATGAAATCACGCAGTAGCTCTCATTACCACTTGGTAGATCAACCCTGCGGACCCCAATAATAATGGGTTTTGAATCTGGTGTTGCTGAAATTCGAATGCGGTGAACGGCTTCATATTCACCATCACGAAGAGCCTTATGCAGCATAGCGCGAAGAGAAGGCCTGATATCGCCACGGACTAAGCTAAGGATATCGGAACCAAATTTTCCGGGATTAATTGTCAGAAAATTCCGAACATCACCCGAGACGTGGAGGATCGTGTAGCTATCATCAACTATGACACTAGGCGGCGCAAAAGCCGTGCTAAGTGTTTTTTCCATAAGGGATTCAGGCGTTTGACGTAAATCTCTTTCTCGTCGTGCCCTAGGGATATCAGGTAAAGCTACCGTTGGGTCTGAATAACCCATTAGTGGCTGCTTAAAGCCGCCTTTACGGGCAAAAATACGCCATTTTTTATCAATTGGTGTAAATAGGTCTGTAAAAGCGCCAATGGATTCAGATTTACCTAAAAACAGATATCCATTCTGCTTCAAAACATAATGGAAAAGACCAAAAATACGCCCCTGTAGATCATTGTTAAAATAGATAAACAAGTTTCGGCAACTCACCATATCCAAGCGGAGGAAGGGAGGATTCCGGACAAGGTCATGGTTGGCAAAGACCACCATTTCTCGAATTTGTTTAACCACTTCATATTGGTTTCCGACACGAATGAAATAACGATTTAAAACTTCTTCATCCATGTCAGCCACGGAACTTTCTGAGTAAATTCCTTTGCGCCCTGTAATGGTCGCTGGGCCATCAAGATCAGTCGCGAAAAACTGTATATTGTATTGTTGGATTTCAGCCCCCAACTCCTGAGCGAACATAATCGCTATTGTGTAGGCTTCTTCCCCTGTCGCACAGCCTGGTATCCAAACTCGGATTGGGTCACCATGCTGTTTCTGAGAAATGATTTTCTTAATCACCTTGGTCAAGGCAGCAAAAGCTTCTTTATCTCGAAAAAATGATGTCACTGAAATCAAAATATCTTTACTAAGAAGTTCAACTTCTGCTGTTGTATTTTCAAGAAACGCTGCGTACTCCTCAATCTTGCGCATCTGCCTAGTCGCCATGCGCCGCTCAATACGCCGCAAAATGGTATTGGTTTTATAGTCTGAGAAATCACATTTGGTTCTTCTCTTTATGACATCCATAATCTGATCATAGGTAGAAAGAACCGCAGGCGTTGTTGTTGGTGGCAATAATTTACCTGCGGGATAATGAACTGTAATGGCCCTAAGTTCTTTAGCAATTTCCTCCGGAGGCAGAACCAAATCCACAATGCCGGTATTTACAGCGGAGACTGGCATACCATCATATTTTGCAGACTCTTTATCTTGAGCAATGTTGATGCCCCCAGCGGCCTTGATTGCCCGAATGCCATTTGACCCATCGCTCCCTGTACCAGAAAGAATAACGCCAATAGCCCGGTCACCAAAATCTTTAGCAAGGGAAGCAAACATCATATCTACAGAAGGTTTTGGCCCAACCCCATGTCGAGGTTCTCGCAAAATAATTTTCTCTCCAACAAGGGTCATATCCTTATTGGATGGGCAAACATAGATGCGATCAGCAACAAGTTTTTCATCATTTACAGCCTCAGCAACTTCTAAATCTGTTTCTCGGCCAAGAAGAGTCGCTAATAAACTTTGGTGCTTTGGGTCCATATGCTGCGCAATGAGGTAGGCTATTTTCTGACCTTTCTCTAGAGGTGCAATAAACGCCTTCAAGGCCTCTAGTCCACCAGCCGAAGCCCCAATACCAACAACAATTAGCTTTGACCCATTTCTTTTAGTTGCTGCCTTACTAACCATCCCTAACCCCAAATACCCTAATCTGCTTCATTCAAAGACGTTATCATTACTCTTCACCAAACAGATTATACATAGTCCCTTCCCCCATTGAAATAACGTTTGTCATTTAGGCATGATCCTATCCATAAACATATATTTGAAGAGTATAAAATAGAAAGTCATCCGATCATTTCATCACAACAGTTTCATGGATAGGTCAAACGCTTCTGTAAACGATCCTCCTCTACAAATCCTCTGACGGTCATTACTCTACCTTATGAACCATTAAGCGCGATTACTTATAGTTCATCGCGAACGTCTGCGACGACTGCCTCTTCCATCTTTAGGCAGCCACAGACCTCCATCAAAACCTCATAAACCACCGAACGAGAAATGCCAAAGCTTTCAGGCAGCATAGCGTCCACAGGTGGTGTACCATTGTTGGCTTGCGTGGCACGTGACCGTGTTTGCGCCTGTTTTTCGACTTCATATAGATACTTCTGGCTGGTTAGGGCCTTTGTGACCAGATATTTTTCAGCTTTGGTGCCGCCCGAAATCACCTTGTATTGAAGGTAATTCCGGACAGGCTGATGGACTTTGCATCATCCATATAGATATTGCCGGGTACCTCAATGCGGCCGTCGGGGTGAACATCTACCCGGATATCATGTGGGTTGTCAGTAGTGATATTCATCGCAAGATTACCGAAGCGAACCGTTTTCATTGGGCGCATGTCTTCGGGTAATATTGTCAGCAAACGTTTCGCTTTCTGATCGGAGTTGCTTGATCCATCAAACCCGAACTCCCCTTGGTTTTTTGTTAGTTTGGCTCTGGTAATGGCCCCCGTGACGACGACTTTGTTACCAATTTTGGTTGCAGTTGGTGCAGCGTATCCGTCAATTTTTGCCCAGCTGCCGCCAATTGATAACGACCGTTGCGGACGGCGACTAAAGGTTACATTGCTCAAGTCGAGCCATCGGAAGTCGTAAAAGAAATCTGTTGCGGACACGTCGCCGTTGGGTTGGATGTCTAGTTGAATTGGATTATCACCGCCGCTTTTCACTCTGAAAACCAGTCGTTCATTCGGGCGGGCTTTTTCCGATAAGGTCCAGAGCGTCCCTCTTTGTCCAGCTGTGACCGCACCTTCCAGCGTTACCATGTCACCATCCAAGGAAAAACCGTACCCACTCCCCTGCTGAACATTGTCTTTCCAACCGTTTTTAAGTGGCCCGTATTCGGTCGCACGGTCGAAGGCATTGAGCGCGGCTTCAAAGGAAAGGCCGTAGAAGGACACACTTTTTAAATTTCTGGGTCGCGCTTGGACCTTGCCGTCAGTCGTGATCGTAACCGGAATCGTTTCCAGGGAATTCTCACGCGCTGTTGCAAGATTAAAAGTCAATTGTTTCTCAGGCCTCAAGCCATCGGGCAACTGCAAGACGGTAACAAACTCATTATATCCGAGACTCATACCATCGCCGTGCCTTGCGGCAACGCCACCCAGCACGACTTTTCGTCCGACCTTCGCGATGGTCGGCCCTTCGTATCTATAGGTCTGCTCGACCGTCCACCCCTGTTCTAGTTTGAGCACTTTGGATGATGTGCTGTAAACGACACTGGAAAGATCAATCCACCGATCAGCGGGCGACGATGGGAAGTTTCCGGATTGAAAGGCAATCATGGTTCCATCGGTCTGAATGATGATGTGACTGACGCCTTGGGCCGAAGACTTCGCATTGAAAACCATCCTGCTTGTGGGATTCACGTGGTCCGGCAACTTCCAGAATCCTTTGAAGGGTCGACTACCGCCGAAAACGCGGCCTTTCAGCGTGACGATGTCACCCACCACCGCAATAGTCGGGGGACCATATTGACCGCTGTCTGCCTTCCATCCGTTGAGCGGTATTCCATGTTGGCCATCGTCTCGGCTGGCAGCAGGACGCACGCCGGTTTCTGACGTGTAGAGTCCCTTTTGCGTTTCGGTAGCTGTCAAAGCTTTATCGGTTCCAGCCTGCGATCCGCCCGGTTTTAGGTCACTGAGATGAAGCACATAGGCCTTTTCCGCACTGCGCACTAAGACCTCGAACTTGTGTGCAGCATGTTGGTACCCCTGGTCATCTTCCGAGTTATTCATGGATGGGTAGTTGCAATAGTTTTGCTTGTTCGGTTCCAGATCGGCGATCCAGCCAAACTTGGTGTCTTTGTAGTTGATTCGCACACGACAGATATAAACGGCCTTCGACTGCGCCCCCTTATCAATCACCCCGCCAGGAATGGCGAGTGACGGCAAATCTTTGCCCAGCGAATGAGCCTGCCATACGGTGCCGTCCAAAACGGTCACAGATTTGTTGGCACCACCGGCGGGAACGGATTGTTCCTGCTTATTGTAAACGTAACGACACTTGCGATCAGAACTGACCGTACCAATAACGTGGGTGTCACCTGCACCTGCTACTTGCGCTGTGCAAATCCCGGCATCAGACCCTTTCTCCGTCGTGTGTGGACGAACGATGACCGGCGTTAGGTAGGCGCTGGCATCTGTCGTGTAAGTGATCCCCGAATAGGGATCGACCACTGGTGCGATGATGGATTCCGCCCAGTCCTTGCAGGTTTCCGTCACAGCCACTTGTCCCAAACCCGGTGCCCGGGTGCAGGTGTTGGTCTGTGCGTTTTGGATACGCCAGCCGCCAGGAACGGTGACCGGGTTCCACCATTGGTAATCCAGTTGCGTACAGGGCTTTTCGATCAGATGTGCACCGTTCTGATAGGTTGCAGGCTGGATGCACTGGCCGGTCTTGGTATTGATGAATTTGATATAGCCGCGAATATCAATTACATAATTATACTTCGCACCTTTGGTGCAATCGACCATGGTGACGGTGCCATCATTCGCCGGGTTTGAGAAGCAAGCCGACTCACTGTCGTTTTTAAGCGCAATGTTAGATGCGTAATATTCCGGCGTTGTTTTATCGGCAACGCGGTACACTTGATTTGCTGAGCCAACACAGGCTGCCCATTCGGCTGTTGCCTGTCCGGGTAAAGAACTGTTGTCCTTAAAGTGCAGGCATTGACTCGTGGCCCTATTAGCCATTTGCATCCAGCCTTCACCGTGTTTCAGGATTTTCCAGTAATACTCGCTCTTGTTCTCACATTTCGCAACATTGATTTTGCCGTCACCCTGGAAGGTATCCACGGTGTAAAAGAAAGACGCACCCTTGGGAAGGTTAGGGCCGGTGAACTCTTTTTTGACCTCGGCCCATTTGCCTTCAGGGACGATGCAGTTTCCTGTCTTTGCATCAATGATGTGAACGAAACCCGCTTTGGCTGGAACCTTCGTTGCCCCGTCGACCGGTTTGGTTGACCACCGTGTGGATACCGTATCCTTGCAACGGTCCTGTTTGATGGCGCCGTTGATATTGTCCAGGCAAAGGGCCGTATGCCCAACTTCGATGAAATCATTGGTGAAGGTTTCACTTACCCCATGATCAAGGGGATTGTGTGCTTCGGCGTACCGTTCTTGCACATAAGCCTTGTCGCGGGCGGCAATGACTTTCTGCAAGGCAGCCTCTTGTTTCTCATACCCGGCAAAGGCCTTACCGTATTTTGCTAATTCTTTCTTGGCTGCGTCCTGTTGAATTCCCATTTGGGACGTTGTGTAGTTGAGAATCTTACTCTTGATCGGCCCTGGAATATCTTTTAGCACTTCATCAACGATATGATGGAGCGCACGAAGCCCTAAGAAAGACATCTGTTCTACGTCATAGCCGACGTTCCTGGGATTGAAGGGGATGATCTGTTCAATTTGGGTCCCAAACACTTCTGCATTCAACGTCACCGCCAGCGGTTGGTCGCCACTGATGAGACCTTTTAAGTCACCTTCAAATTTGGCTTGATGGATATTGACGGATTTGCCAACAATGCTGGCGACTTCGTCCCCGACCTCTTTCAAGATTTTGTCAAAAAAGTCCGCCCCCTCAAAAGCATCCAAGGCTGCTGTTAGGGCAGCATGGGCAGCATCACGCGCGACAATGAGCGGCGCAATGCGTGGATCAAAATCAAGGGGGAAATGGTCAACGGTTGTCTCGGCCAGTTTCAGCGCCGCGTCAGCAACGTCCCGTGCGCCTTTGAGAATACCAATCTCAATGCCCCACCGCGCCTTGCAGGCCCAGCTGAACCAACCACTACAGCCATGATAGTGATCCCAATCGCGATCAATTGTGTGCTTCAAACTGTTAACCCGGTCTTCGGCAGCTTTTAATTTGGCTTCTACTGCTGCCCGTTCCTTGCGGACTTTGGCGCGTTCCGCATTGATTTGTTTGGTCAGGTCATCGACCTTGGCGCGGGCATCTTTGATATCTTTTTCGGCCTTTTCAAACCCGGCTTTAAGTTCCTTGAACACGGCATCCAGCGCGGCTTTTGATGGTTCTTCCACGAACTTGCCAATATCAAGTTTCATGTCGCCTTCCATGTAGAAGTCAGCATTGGTGAAACTCGGCTTGGTTACCGACAAATCAACACCAGATAACCGAAGCAGGTTATGCATGGAGAAATCTTTGCCAAAATTGGCGGTTGTCTCGAAAGTGGCGCCTTTTTTGTCGAAATTAACATCAAACCTGTCATGAATACCGAGATAGTCAATTTTGATATCCGCATTGATCGCGAGGGTAGGCACAATATTCTTAATCCCAGCCTTCAAGGAGAATTTGTTATCCTTAAGGTGCAATGGTCCTAAATTAATATCGTCGATCTTTTCTTCAGCATAAATCCCTGTGGTTGGGCTGACCGATACATTGACCACGCCTAACTCGTGACCGAGCCAGGCTAGTCCACCCTTCAGGGCAAAGCCTTCTCCATTGATCTTGAGATCGGGGTCTTCAGCACCGGGTGTCGCAAAGGCGAATTTAGCATTCTTAAATACCGGCTCTATCCCTTTTGGCAGATCGAACTTCACTTCTTTAGCCAATACCTTAAGCGCAATGTCCTCAATGAACAGTAAGGGAAGAGTATCGGCCGAGCCGACGAAAGCTATGGCTTGCGGGAAGCCCAGAGCTTCTGGCAGGAATTTGCCGTCAGCAGCCATTTTGAAATGTTGATCGGCAATGACCGTCGCTCCACCAAAACCAAGTTTTATGGCACCATCTTCCTGTGTTCCCAATTCGATCGTCACGTCAGAAATACTAAACCCGTTGATACCAAACGGCTTGTGCCAGGTGCCTTTCATCTGGCCTTCGACATCAATGCCAAAGCCTTCTTCCATGATCTCCATCTTGACCCGTGAATCAAATAGCAAGTTATCGCCATGAATATTGGCGTGCACGCCAACTTCAATCCCCAGTTCAAAATCAAAACCCTGTCCTGATTCAAGCGCATTGATGAAGAAGGCAATTTCTTCGCCTGTTTGGTAAGAGGTGCCGTTGGGCATGTGGTGAGCTTTACCAGTGTGGCTCAGTTTACCTTCTAACTTGACTAGGGGTGATCCGCCGAAAATCCCGTCAATTTCGCCTATGACCACCATGCCATCATGAACGCCAATCCCCTTAACACCGTCTTTCAGCCCACCTGTACTGTCGGGATGGAACCCGGCAATAATCGCTAATCCCTTATCAATCTTCACGGTGTCACTAGGATTGGTAAAGATATCTTTCAAAGCATCCTGACCAACCTTAGAAAGTTGGCTGAACTGCTTGTCGAGCCCGCTTTCGCTTAACATCAACGCCAGATAGGGGAACTTGATCTCGTTTAGAGGTGTCTTTTTGAGCGGAGGTAAAAACTCGGTGATTGCAAAATCTTTTTGCGTCAAAGCGATGTTCCAGCCAGAGCCATGGAAAGCAAACAGGTCCGTCGCCCGCCCCCCAAGGACGGTATCGGCTTCGATCCCATGTTCGGATACGATCAGTTTGGTCAACGCAAACTTGTCGGCGTGAGGCACCCGGTTGACCTCCGGAATATCGGAGAGCTTCAACGGTCCATCAAGCTCGAAATACACGTCCGTTAGTTTGTTGCCTTCCTCGTGCACATCGACGAGAACATCCAGTTTAGA
>JAPHRK010000081.1 GCA_026196105.1 Rhodospirillales bacterium
AGTGCAAAGAATTGAACTATAGCGTGAAATAATAGGGGAATTACATTATGGGCGTTTTGTCTTTGATTTCGATCAATACCGAACAGCAAGTCCAAAATAAGCTTGGCCCGCCTGACCATCTTCCCCTCTAGATTCTGCTCGCCCGACAAGCGGTTGTGCAAACTCTAGTGATCCGGAGACAAAGTCAACAATATTAAGTCGGAGGCCCAAAGCTTGAGCCACCAACAGCAAATTCTTCTGAAGACAATAATCGTTGGAATGAGTATTGGCTGCTGACCGCTCCGAAATTGAAAGCATCAATTCTGGCAAAATGCAGTTGATAACCCGACCTATCGGCCGCCTAATTCGGCACAGTTATGGCTGAGAATTGCTGCCATAGAGGTAGATCGATAATGATGTCACGACCGCCAAGGCGTTGTGAAACTTCCTGGTTCATACGTATAAGGCGGTATTCTTGCTCGTAGGGATCAATAAGAAAACGATCATTTTCACCGTTTTGTCTTAAGGCATTATGCGGGCTTGTAACCTCAGCCCCAGCCCTCTTAGGTTGCTGCGGAAATAATATACGAAAGATGTCACGATCTGACTCATCATCTGGTTTTTGACCCGTCCTGGCCACTGAGTGAGCTCGTGGTATACGCTTCCTGCCAGCAGCTGCTGTTGCCGGAGCGGGAGCTCCGCTAATACGAGCGCTATTAAAGGTGAATGGTCCTGGCCCAAGGGGCCCGAAAACGGTGGCTTCTTGAGCTGCTGCTGCGCCAGCAATACCATTGACAGTTCCCTCTAACACAACTTTAGCCAAAGGTTGGCCAGCACCTTTAGCTCTGAAATTCATCGCAGTTGCGTTAATTTTTGTCAGAAGTGAACTAGTAATATTGCGCCCTATTATGTCAATCGTATTCAGAGCGGTTGTTCCTCCGACATCACTATTAAACGTGACGTCGTTGGTCGCAGCATCGATCGTAAGATTAAAGTTCCCATCAATTGTGGCGCTCGTGCCTACTGTCGAGCCACTTATTATTTTTAAGGTTGATGCGGGCGAATTGAGTGCCGCCGTTACATCTACGGCCCCTGCGCTTGTATGACCAATAACAGTTGTGTCAGCGGTAACGCGGGCCAATTCAGCATTGGAAAGCTCTAAAGTATCCGCCGTCGCATCGGTAGCGACACCTAGGTGAATGGCATCACCAGCCGTCATTGAGCGAAGAGTAACCTGACGACCCGTATTCGTAATGGTTCCAGCAATATCCATTTTATCTCCATGTAAGGAGATTTCCCCGCCACTACTTTCAACATCTGCACCTGCTGCTATTTGGACCAATTCATTTGCACCAGCGATTAAATTAATAGCCCCAGTCGCTTCGATATCATTAGCCGAAGTCGTATTTGAAACAGTCAGCGCACCTCCAGTGGTCAAAGTTACCGAACCAGCATTACTATCGACACCGGCAATGACTGCCCCGCCGCTGGCCGTGGTCTGGGTATTCACGGTAAAGCCGTTGGTATCGGTAACGGCGATATTGCCTGTGGTGGTGAAGGCGGCCAGAGAGTCGATATTGGTTGACGCTTCGGTGATCGTAATGGCGCCCCCGGCCTCCACGCTGAGCGACGCCTTATTGTTGTTAGCCCCAGCAGTGCCGTTGGCGGCGATGATCCCGCCGCCGGAGCCCGTGGTGGCCGTTACACTGCCGCCGGTGACCAAGCGGTTGGTGCGGATGGTCTGGGTGGGTGTGGAGAAGGTGATGTCTTGGCTGACGGTGATGTTCCCGGCATTCGCGTCACCAATGACGACGTTCTCTGCCTGAATCAGCGCCACCTCAGCCGCCGAAAGCTCCAGGGTATTGGCCGTATTGTCAACTGTGGAGCCGAGGTTGATCGCCCGACCAGCGGTTGACGACCTGACACTCCAGGTATGTGATTCATTGTTAGCTGAGCTCAATGCTGCATTGAGATCAATTCGGTCGGCGACGAGGCTCATGAATCTTGTGCCGGTCCCAGCCGAGATATTGATGGTATCGTTTACGGTGATCAGGGCGTCGGCGGCACTGGCTGTAATGGTACCGCCCCGCGCAGCCGTTATGGCGTTATCGATGGTGATATTGCCGGTGGTGGCGGTCAGATTGGTGCTTCGTCCCGTACCAATACCAACGACCGTCCCCACTGTTCCAACGCTAAAGCCATCACGGTCGACAAAAGTAAACGATCGTCCACCCGCATTACCGGCAAAGACGTCGACGTCGTTGTTGGCATTGCTTAGGTCGGAATTAGCCGAAGCGCCGCTCACAACCACGGCCAAATTAGTCTCTGCAATCGCGCCGGCTGTCGCGGTGACGACAGCTCCGCTACGCAGGTCCAGGGTGTTTGTGCCTGCCGGTGCAATATCCGCAGTCACGACGACAGCCCCTGCGTTAGAATCGCCAAGTTGGAGAGTGCCGGCGGTGATGCGGTCGATCTCGCCGCTACCGACTTCGGTTGTATTGGCGTCACCAGGGTTGGTACCCACCCGCATTTGATTGCCGGCGGTGTTCGGTGCAATGATAACTGTTTCACCTGCGGCAGCAATGTTTCCAACAAGCGATACGCCGTCTGCCAAAACGCTCAAGGTGTTAGCGCCGGGATTGAAGGTGAGGCCGGAGTCGACGATGAAGTCTCCGGTTGATTGGGCAATGATTGTGTCCGCCGTCACCGTGCTGACGAAATTTGCGCCCGAGACTTGGATGTCGCCCGTGAAGGCACTGCCGCCCAGGGTGATGTTCCCGGTTCCGGCATTGATGCGGTTGAACTCGTCAGCGCTGAGCCGGAATTGGTTCGCGGCGGTCCCGGTGCGAAGGGAAATTGTGCGCCCGGCGACGGATGGCAGGATCGTAACGTTGCCACCGCCGTTCATCGTGATGGTATCGCCGGCCGCCGAGTTCCAATCCGCCGCCGTAATGGTGAGGTTTCCACCGTTCATGGTGATGTCGCCAGTACCAGCGCCACAGCCTGTTGCACAATCTGTGTCAAAAAGGCCAGTTCCATTTCCATCGCTGTCGGCGTTGAGGGTGAGGTCCCCGGTGCCGGCTATGACGAGTGCCTTCTCCAAATGAATATTCTGATGCGCGTTGATAGTCAGGCTGTTGGCCGACCCCGCGGGCGTGGTCCAGGGACCTTCAATCTCAATGCGGCCGATCTCGCCGCCCGCCGTGCCCGTGGTGATAATAACATTTCCGGCATTTAAGGCGGCATTAACGGAATCGACGTCCAAGTGGGCTTTGTCGGCCGTCGGCTGGAAGGGGCTGGCACTATTAATACGCACATTGGCTGCCCGTTGCTGGATGCGGATGTTTCTCGGGTCGAACATCACGGTGCCGTTTGCCCCATGGGGGGCCTGCAAGGCGACGGTCCCCTGATAGTCCAGAAATTCCTTACCGGAAATTTCAATGAACCCGCCATCACCCCCGGCTGCGCCCGCGGAAACATCTGCATGACCACCGAAGAGCGTCGAGTTATCCGCCCAGACGATGATCCGTCCGCCGTCGCCGTTCGTAATGCCGGAGGCATCTATTTTAGCTTCCTCTGAGATGAAAGTCGCCTGGGCGTTCTGTTCAGGACCTTTGCCCTGGAAGTTACCGCCAATAAGAACCTCACCACCGCCCGCATCACCCGATACGTCGACCTCCGTATTACCGAACACGCCAACCTTTTCACCCAAAACCTTAACCGTGCCGCCTTTTTCACCCGCATCTACCCCCGATGCATCCAGCTTGCCCGCAACCTCAACGACACCATGATCGCCTCCACCCAGGACTATTTTGCCGCCAATCTCAGCGACAGTTTGAGCCTCAATAATACCGTCCATATTGATTACTGTATCGACTACGCCGGAAGCCGCATTAGCGGTGAGTAGAACCGAGCCACCTTTTGCTGAAATTTTACCTCCGGATTTAACAAGCGATTCAACGGGGTTTCCCTGATCATCAAAAAGCTTCTCTGCAACCTCCGCCCCTACAGGGAATGAGAACAGGTTGTCACCCCAAAAATCCAAAGTAAAAGCAGTACCTGATGCTAAAACGACCTCACCTAGCTTCGCTTGAATGACGCCTGAATTTTCAACACCCGGAGCCACTAAAGCAACCAAACCGCCAGTGCTAGCAGTTATCGCGCCTTGATTGATAATGCGGGACTGAGGATTATCAAGGACATCAAATTTGAGATCACCTGCCATAAACCGCTGATTAGTAATGTCAATTGTTGAGGCGACGATGCCACCAACATTAACGCTGGAATTAGGGCCAAAATTGATGCCATTGGGATTAACAATACCAAGATGCCCATTGGCATTCAGGCTACCATTAATGTTGGAGAGATTGCCCCCCAATACTCGATTAAGTGCAAATGAAGAAAAATCCGGCTGAACAAAGTTAACTATCTCACCGGCATTAATAGAAAAATCCTGCCAATCTATAACAATCTTATCGGTATATTGGGTGATGGATAATTCGGTAGGCGAGATAATATTGATATCTGCTTTGCCTTCAACCACGGTGCCGTTGGAAGGAAGTCCGAACGCCGGTACAATAGAAACATTAAGCGTGTAAAGTAACATTAGGACGGTAGAAAAATACCGCCTA
>JAPHRK010000006.1 GCA_026196105.1 Rhodospirillales bacterium
AGGAAAAAGATAGGTTGCCTTGAGCCGAACAGGACCCCCAGCGTGAAGAGGTATCTCGCACCGTCAGTCGACCCATGGACTCACCAAGTTGTTGAGAATAATGAGCCGTTTGTTGAGCTAGGCGGGCCTTGGCTTCTTTTTTGAGCCAATCAGTTAATCGCCGTGAAAGATGTTCTTCGCCTCCTGCGACATTAAGGATTCCGGGCGTCAACCAGACAGTCCCTCGTTTATCAGGATGATGCTCAATACGGTGCTCCTGGCCTCTGAAAGGAAAGGAACCGCCATCTTTAAAAGGAATAATGTCTGGGCGATTGGCTAATCTTGAAACCACCCAGCTCCTCTTTCGCTGCACCATTTCCAATGCCTCGGAAGCAGGAACCCTCTTGGGCAAAGTTACGATCACCCCTGCCTCAGCTTTTGGATCAAGGCGAAGGATCATACGTTTAGCCCGTACGTTACGCTTTATGGTGACCGTAACATCGGTCCCATCCAGGGTGAGCGATTTTTTGTCAGAGCTTTTAAGCAAGTTCAACATGCAGCCTTTATGGACTCTTTAACCAAATTTGAATAGGGTATTCACCTTCGTCCACCTCTAGAAAGGAGACCGGACCCATGGACCTCGGAAGTCTTGCCGCTTTAGCGGTAAACACTAATTCGGCTATGGCGCGGCAAGAAACTAGTGTCGCTATGACGAAAATGGCAATGGAATCAAAAACTCAAGTTGCCATTCAACTTACCGACCAAGTGACGGAAGCCGCGAAAGCGGCTGCAAAAGCCGCCACCACGGGCGGTATTGACATTCTTGTCTAAAAAAACGCCCCACAATTTTTTGCTGGGGCGTTTTTGATTTTCTTTTGTGAAGCTTTAGAGATTTACTCTGAAGCTTCCTCTTCACCAGCGGCTTCTTGAGCAGCACGAGCTTGGGCAACACGTTGTTGATACATGTTCACAAAGTCGATGGGTTGTAACATTAAAGGAGGGAAGCCGCCATCACGGGTAGCGTCACAAACGATATTGCGCGCAAACGGGAACAGAATGCGAGGGCACTCGATCAGTAGGGCAGGCTCCAAATGTTCTTGGGGCACATTAACGGTAAAATTGCCACTATAGGTAAGCTCCAAAAGAAATGCTGTGTCATCACCAACCTTAGCTTCGACCCGTAATTGCAGAGTGCTCTCAAAAGTATTCTCGTTCAGCCGAGAGGCATTTACGTCTACAGAAACACCAATTTTTGGCTCTGCATTTTGCATCTTGCCAAAAATCTCTGGGGTATTAGGTGCCTCAAAAGACATGTCTTTCGTATAAAGACCATTGATGGCAATTGGATTCTGGTTTGCTTGCTGTTCACCAGCTGCTTGGGCTGTATCTTTATCGTCGCTCATGGGGTTCCCTTCCCTTGAAAAATTTTCTGGCGATTGGCTATCATGTATTAGCTTTTGAAACAACTAGTTATGGGAATAAGAGCAAAATATTGACCCATAGCAAATCAAGAGAAGTTAACTCTGATGAAAAGTTCGCCTGAATCGAGCATTTTTATTTTTAAACTGTTTAATCTACAAAAAATAAATAAATTCTCATTAACGCGCTGTTTTAATTATATATATTGACGATAATTTTTGGATATCAACATTGTCTAGAGGCTTTTTAATAATCACGATTTATTTTAAAAGTCGCGTATCTTATTGACTTCTCACGGATTTCCTCTAAACATCCAACCCACGTGTTACATTTGTTTTGTGTTACCTAAAGAACTGGTTTGCTTTTTTAAGCGAAAATATTACCGTACGATTTAGCGTAGTTATCCACTGACATTGTGAACGTTACACATAATGCTCCCTACATGGTGTAGGGGGCTACTTACGACCCTGTTAGAGGAAGATAATACTATGGCTACTGGTACAGTAAAATGGTTCAACCCAACCAAAGGTTTCGGATTTATTGAGCCTGAAGATGGTTCTCAAGACGCATTCGTTCACATCTCAGCCGTTGAACGTGCTGGCTTGAGCACCTTGAACGAAGGTCAAAAAGTTTCATTCGAGCTGCAAACTGGCCGTAACGGCAAATCTTCAGCTGAAAATCTGTCTGTTGTAGATTAAAGACCGTTTAGGCGTTCCCTTCAATCTTGGTTGAAGGTGAGAGCTCTTAAATAAATAGAAAAACCCTCAAGTCTTCGCTTGGGGGTTTTTTATTGCGGGTTATTCCATTCAACCCGTCATGCCCAATTTGATTGGATATCCAGGGTAAGTAAGAAATGCTGAAATTTAAAACTCTGGTTTCCCGCTTTCGCGAGAATGACGCGAAGGAAAGGTTTTTAACCTTTGCCTGACCAAGGTGAGTCAGGATTGTTTTCTTGCGCTTCTATCTCAGCAGTTTCTTCAGGGTTAATCTCTTCATATTCTCCATCAATAACCGTTGGGTCATTAGGTCGCTGCCGTGGCCCTGCTTCGCCATATGTGGAGAAACCTTTTGCCCCTTGAGCATGATGAACTGTCATTTTTGTCGCTAAATAGGTACGCAGACCAAGTCTGACAAAAGGGACAAAAAGGAGAAACCCAATGGTATCGGTTAAAAAACCTGGCGTGAGGAGCAATGCCCCCGCCACAACAAGACAAAGGCCATCAAAGGCCTCTTTGACCGGAAACACCCCTTGTTCCATATTTTTTTGAGCCTTAAACAACAAGGACAAACCTTGGGTCCGCAACAAAAAAGAGCCGATAATAGCGGTTGCGACGACTGCGATGACTGTAGGCCAGAGGCCAAAAGCATCTCCGGCTTGAATAAAGATCATTATTTCAACGATAGGCACGGCGATAAACATTAGAAGAAGAATTAAACCCATGATCCGTTCCTATTGGCCTGAAAACTTCCAGGCTGTCCCTTGCTCTTCGTTGCATTACGGCTTATCTAACCTACAAGGAGAAAGTGTCAACCTTGAGAAGAGTTGTTCTTAAGTTTACCTTATCCTGAAGAAGAGCTATTGTGTGTCAACGTCTTTAAAGTACAAAGACAGACATATTTTGAAATAACAGCAACAGTTAAATGGCGGCGACTTAATACCATGGACGGCGGATTTCAGTTTTTAGACATTATTTTATTCGCAATGATTGCGATTTTTCTCATCCTTCGGCTGAGAGGAGCACTCGGGCGCCGTGATGGTACCGATGGCAATCACAAAGACCCCTTTACCCCCCACGATCATGGTGCTGACAGCCCTGACAACGATAATGTTGTTCAACTGCCAGATCGCAGTGACTCCAGCCAGCCTGCTAATCAAGACCGCGATTTTGATTTGAGTGACCAGGAAGAAGCAAAACCACAGACACCCATACAAGCTGGCATAACTCAAATTATGCTCGCTGATAGCTCTTTCCAGGAAGATGGTTTTAAAAAAGGCGCATCCATGGCCTTTGAAATGATCCTCGATGCCTTTACCCGAGGAGATAGTAAAGCCCTAAAACCTCTCTTAAGCCCAGAAGTCTTCGCTAATTTCACCGATGCTATTAATGCTAGAGAAGCGGCAGAAGAAAAAGTTGAAGACCAGTTGGTCGGTTTTAAAGTTGTCGAAATACTTGAAGCTGGAATGGAGGGTCGTGACGCCCTCGTAACTATCAAGTTCGTTACTGAACAGATTAACGCGACAATGGACAGTTATGGTAGAGTCGTTGATGGAGATCCCAACAAAGTTATTGAGGTCGTTGATCTGTGGACTTTCAGTCGGGATACCAAATCACGTGATCCAAATTGGTTCCTGGTCGCAACCCATGTACCAGCCTGATAAAAAATTTAAAAGGACTCAAGATTTTCATGAAACGGGGGAATGTTATTGCTGTAGCTGCTATGGGTTTAATCCTAGCATCTTGTACCCTTCCCAAACTTCCTAGCGCCCCCCCTAAGGAAAAGCCTTCTCCAGCAGAAAGCCTTATCACAACCCCTATAGAGTTCTCCCAACTACCCGGCTGGGATAATGACTCTCATGCTTTGGTCATGCCCGCTGTCAGAAGCAGCTGTAAAAAACTTAATAGCCAACCTGCAGATCGCTCTTTAGGCGGCGCAGGTATAGCGGGAACAATAGCAAACTGGAAACAAGCTTGTTACGCCGCGGCCTTTGTTGAATCCACCGATCATAAAAAAGCCAAATTGTATTTCGAAAAGTGGTTCCGGCCTTATGCCGTTGAAGGCACTGGGCTTTTCACGGGATATTTTGAAGCTTCTTTAAAGGGCTCAACAACCCAAACTCCAAAATATCGTTTCCCGCTATATAAACGCCCAAGTGACCTAGTCCTGGTTGATCTCGGCAAGTTCAAGAGTACGCTTGATGGACAACGCACGGCAGGAAAAGTCGTCAATGGTCGATTACTACCTTACAAAGACCGTTCAGCTATTCGGCGAGGTGCTTTGCAAAACCAAGGTTTGGAACTGGTTTGGGTCGACGATCAAATTGACTCTTTTTTCCTTCATATCCAAGGCTCTGGCCGGGTTAAGTTTGAAGACGGCACATCAGCACGCATTGGCTATGATGGACACAATGGCCACGATTACTATGCCATCGGCCGAGAGTTGGTCAAAAGGAATATTCTGACCAAAGAAGAGATTTCTCTACAGTCCATTCGCAAATGGTTGCGTGATAATCCAGGGCAAGCAAACCAAGTCATGGACCTCAATAAGTCTTATATTTTCTTCCGCGCCCTTCCGGATCAAGGTAGTGGACCAATTGGCGCTCAAAACGTACCCTTAACTCCCGGGCGCAGCCTTGCTATTGACAGACGCTTTATCCCTATGGGTATCCCCCTCTGGCTCGACACTACCGACCCAATTAAACCAGATACCCCCTTACAGCGACTTGTTGTTGCCCAAGATACGGGCGGAGCGATTAAAGGTACCGTGCGAGGGGATCTTTTCTGGGGCCATGGCCCGGAAGCCTTGGTTCGCGCAGGGGTAATGAAACAGCAAGGAAAGTATTACCTCCTTCTGCCAAGAGCTCTAAATAATTAAAAAATTTCCCTCGGCTAGTTAGGAAGGAGAAATCCTAACCTCCGTAGCTATGAGCTCTTCTTTTGCTGGAGAAGGTATTTAGGCAGCTTCGTTGTTTTGTCATAAATAGCGCGTTTTATTTGCGTTAAAATCAGGCCTTTTGCTGTCGAAAGGTTGGCTCCTTTAAGAATTGTTCCCTCAAGGTGGGCCGCACTCAGATTGCTATTTGACAGATTGGCTCCCGTTAGATCAGCTTTAGAAAGGTCAGCACCACGCATATCTGACATGCTGAGATTGGCCTTTTTCAATTTGACCATTTTCAGGCGGCAAACGGCAAGATTAGCTTTAACCAAATTTGCACCAGTAAAATTAGAGCCACTTAAGTTAGATTTACGCAAAGTAATTCCCGAAAGGTCCATCCCCGTAAACAAACCACCAATCACCTGAACTCCCGTCAGGTCAACTGTAGTTAATTCCCGGCCACGCATATCAATGCTTTTTAAAGCGGCCCGTTTACCTTCTTTATGGCCTGTATTGACCCAAAGAATATGGTCGTCTAAGGCATCCTCAAGATTAACGGGCTCTTCTTCTTTGACCGCTTCTTTTTTTGGGGCTTGTTTCTTGGGAGCTTCTTTAACTTCTACAGGTTTAGGTTCTTCTACTGGTTTTTGGGGGGGTACTTTAGCCGTTTTTTCGATAACAGGAGGAGCGGGAGGCTTAGGTTTAGGCTTTACAGCTTTTAACTCAGCTCCCGCTTCATTAACCATTTTCACCGCGCCATCTAAAGAGAGGTTTTTCTCTTTCTTTTCAAGAGGCTTTGCGGCTTCACGTACTTCAGGAGGTTTCTTAGGGGTTGGCTCTTCTGAAAGGACCGTCCTTGAACTTTTATCATCTACCAATTTGAACGTATCAACACGCTCAACACCTAGCTGAATGCTTTTTTCAATAGCAACCTGAGTCATACGTAGGAGTTTACCAGACTCAAGTGGTTTACGAAGAGCGCCGTCAACACCAAGTTTACTAGCTTCTTTTAAGCGGTTTTGGGTGCTGCTATCAAATAAGATGACGGTGGGAAGTTTAGAGAATTTCCCTTCCATGTGAGAACGAATTCTGGAGAGAAGTTCAATACCATCTGTATCGGGAAGGTCCATTCCAAAGATTACAACGTCAGGATCAAACACATCTATGGCATTTAATGCCTGCTCACCTGTTTCAAAACTAGTAAAATTAGTTAGACCTTTAAGGGCATAGGTCGTTCTGGCTTGGGCTATAGTATCTGGGCACGCATCTGCGATCATGACCCGGCGGTGAGTAAAATCAAAGGTTGCCATAGACTTAAGCTAACTATCCTCAAGTAGGGGATAAATATCCCGCCAAATGTTAAACTTTATTTCCCTTAACCTAGCCGATTTTTCTGAAACTGTCCTCACTCATGTTAAGTGTTTTTTCAATTTCTTTCGTTTTTTCTGGCTTGCAATTTTCCTAAGTTAACCGCATTTTCGTTGAATGGTTAGTACTCCAAACAATGCGCAATCCCTAAATGTTGGGTTATTTGTCACCTGTTTAGTTGACCTTTTCAGGCCTAGCATTGGTTTTGCTACGGTAAAATTACTGGAAGATAATGGCTGCATTGTGTCAGTGCCTGAAAACCAAACATGCTGTGGACAACCTGCCTATAATTCTGGTGATCAAAAAAATTCGATTGAGATTGCCAAGCAGGTCATCAGCGCTTTTAAGGGTTTTGACTACGTGGTCCTACCGTCTGGGTCATGTGCCGCTATGATCAGTCAACACTACCCTCTTCTCTTTAAAGACGATAGCCAATGGGAAGCCCCTGCTAAAGAACTGGCCACTAAAACTTTTGAACTAACCACCTTCTTAACCGATATCCTTAAAGTCGAAACCGTAGAAGCAACCTTTGAGCAGCAAGCCACTTACCACGATTCATGTTCAGGCTTACGTGAACTAGGTATTAAAAATCAACCACGTAAGCTCCTGTCTTCAGTTAAAGGTTTAGAGCTCAAAGAATCCAAAAAGGCTGAAGAATGTTGTGGTTTTGGAGGTTCCTTTTCCGTTAAATACCCCAAAATTTCTGAACGCATTGTCCGTGATAAAATCGAAGATGCCCAAAAGACTGAAACTCAGACTTTAATTGGCGGTGATTTAGGTTGTCTGATGAATATGGCGGGTAAGCTCAAACGGGAAAATGCCCCTATGGAAGTACGCCATGTGGCTGAGGTTCTGGCGGGGATGACCGATGTACCGGCCATTGGCGAGGGGGAAGATAAATGAAACCCACCAGCGCCAATTTTTATACCAATGTAGACAAAGCCCTCGTCGATAAAACCTTGCAAAAAGCCTTGCGCAAAACGGCTGTTGGTTTCCCTATGTTGCGAGCCAAAGCGATTGACGCTTTACCTGAATTCGATACCCTACGCGATGACGCCGTTACTCTCAAAAATGATGTTCTCGATAATCTTGATTATTACCTTGAGCGCTTTGAGACCAAAGCCATAGAGCAAGGGGGTCAGGTTCACTGGTGCAGCGATACCCAAGAGGCTAACGAAACTGTCCTTAAGATTTGCCAAGCTGCTAATGCCAAAACAGTGACCAAAGGCAAATCCATGATTGGCGAGGAAATGGGGGTTAACGAATACCTGGAAGAGCATGGTATTGAGCCCATTGAAACCGATTTAGGCGAGTATATTATTCAACTTCGTAACGAACCTCCAAGCCACATCGTCGGCCCTGCCATCCACGTGCCGAAAGAAGAAGTGGCAGAAGCTTTTAAGGAAGCTCATACAGAGCTCGATGCGGAACGCTCATTGGAAGAGCCTCAAGAATTGCTCGAAGAAGCCAGAGCAATTTTACGGGAAAAATTTATCAATGCTGATGTCGGGATTACTGGGGCCAATTTCTTAGTGGCTGAAACCGGAAGTTCAGCCATCGTCACCAATGAAGGCAATGGCGACCTGACGCAAATTCTCCCTCGGGTTCATATTGTCCTGGCCTCAATTGAAAAGGTTGTCCCGACTTTGGAAGATGCCAGCACCATCTTGCGGGTTTTAGCACGTTCAATCACCGGGCAGGATTTATCGGTCTATACCACCTTCAGCACAGGCCCCCGCCGGGACGATGATATTGATGGACCCGAAGAGTTTCATGTCATTTTGCTCGATAATGGGCGCAGTGAAATGCTCGGTAATGAGTTTCGAGATATGCTGCGTTGTATCCGTTGCGGCTCTTGCTTGGGCCATTGCCCGATCTACACCACCATTGGCGGGCATGCTTACGGTTGGGTTTATTCCGGCCCCATGGGTAAAGTACTCATCCCCAACCTCATTGGCCATGAGCAAAGCAAACATCTGCCAAATGCCTGTACCATGTGTGGGAAATGTGAAGAGGTTTGCCCTTTGCGCATTCCAATCCCCACCATGAATCGGGTATGGCGGGGAAAAGAGCATGAGGCAAAATACAGTTCACGAGCCAGCAGAATCGCTCTTGGTTTCTGGGCTTTCATGGCGAAACGTCCCAAGCTCTATCATCTACTTGCCGGTTTTAAATACAGTATTCTTGGTAAAATTGGGCGCAAAAAAGGGCGTTTTACCTCGGTACCCTTTGCAAGCGCCTGGACGGAAGGACGGGACTTGCCCTCACCACAAGGACGTACCTTCCAGCAGCAATGGTCTGACAGAGGAGGAAAACGTTAATGTCTTCTCGCGAAATCATGCTTGCTAAAATCCGCAACTCCCTCGGGCGGGGTCCCCTTGGTGGTGATGCGATTCAAGCCATTGAAAAACGTCTCAAGAACCCCACACCAAACACTATCCCAGCTCGAGGCCAAGGGGGCGCTAAAGAAAGAGCCGCAACTTTTTCTAAAATGGCAAGTCAATGTGATTGCACAGTTGACCTCTTAAACGATGTAAGTGAAATTCCTGGAGCGCTTAAAACCTATCTTGAAACCAATAATCAGCCTATGGCTATACGCGTGGCTCCAGTGGCTGATTTGCAAGATATCCCATGGGATGAGGAACCAGCATTAGTCGTTAACTACGGTAATGCAGAGGAGACCGACCATGTCGGTCTTATCTCAGCCTGGGGCGGGGTGGCTGAATCTGGGACGATCGTCGCTCTTTCCGGGCCACAAAACCCTACGGCGTTGAATTTCCTACCCGATACCTTTGTTGCCCTGCTCTACAGCAAAAAAATTGCCAGCAACTATGAAGAGGCTTGGTCGCGGGTCCGCAGTGAGAGCAACCAGGATAACTTCATGCCCCGCACGGTGAACTGGATTACCGGTCCTTCGCGCACAGCGGATATTGAGCAAACACTTCTGCTCGGAGTTCATGGGCCCCGTCGGGTTCATATTCTGCTTTTGGATAACGAGAAGAGCTAAACAACCATGAGCAAAGCTATTTCCCGCGAACTTGAAAAAAAGCGCCGTAAAAAGAAAAACCCTTTGGAGGTCAGCCCTGAAGAGCTCTCCCTCTGGCGACAGGTCACCAGTAATGTTGACCCGATGAAAAAGAAGTCAACGCGCCTGAAAATTACAGACCACAAAGGGAACATGGACCAAGAGCCCCAACCAGCCGGCGGCAAAAAGGCAAAACCTTCGGCCTATCCCCAGGTTAAGCCTGTTAATCTGACACCCAAACCAAAGCCGAAGCCTAAAGAGCCAGAGCTTTCTCACGGGGTTGCTCCGGGTTTGGATAAACGCACAGCTCAAAAGCTTCGTCGTGGCAAAGTCCCCATTGAAGGCCGTCTCGACCTGCACGGTATGACCCAAAACGAGGCCCACCGAGCCCTGGATCGGTTTCTTGATGGGGCAGTCAATAAGGGCAAACGCTGCGTGACCATTATTACAGGCAAGGGATTCCAAGGGGAAGGCGTGTTGCGAACTCAAGTCCCAAGGTGGTTGAACCACACCCCTAACCGAGAAAAAATCATTTCCTTTACCTACGGGACGCCTTCACAAGGAGGAACGGGAGCTTTGGTCGTAATGCTAAGGAAAAAGAAATGACTCCCTTCGGCGTTAAAATTAGAGAGCTACGGGACGCCCATCATATCACCTTAAAAAAAATGGCGAAGGATATGGAAGTCTCCTCAGCTTACATCTCAGCTTTAGAGCACGGGCACCGTGGACGCCCTGGTCCTGGTTTTGTTATGCAAGTTGCGGGATACTTTGGCCTGATTTGGGATGATGCCGAAGAACTCAAACGCCTTGCCCAACTCTCCCACCCACGAGTCCCTATAGAAACCGCCGGCCTCACCGCCAACGCGACACTTCTTGCCAATGTCCTGGCTGAAAAAATCAAAGACCTGGACGAAGAGAAATTGGTCCAGATCCTTGGAGAATTGAACCAAGAACCTGTTTAGGAACCCGATTCCTTCTGTACCCCCACTTAGGCTCCGATGAGTTAATTCACCGCGAGCCCAAGAGTATTGAAAAGAACACTAAGCTCTCTTCAAAAATGGAATCATCCTCTCAGTAACACCGTCTTTGCTGACATATCGATGCCATAAAGCGCCAATAATATGCAGGACGACTGAGGCGACCATTAAACCAACGAGCAACTCATGTATTTCTTCCGCTCCTTCATGCAAAGGTTTTGAAAGGAGAAGGGGGCCAACTTCAAATAGCCCAGGAAGAGGAACTGAAACGTCGATAGAGGTAACAGCAAGAAAACCTGTGACAGGAAGAGCAATCATCACCCCATAAAGGGCCATGTGTGCAATCCAGGATAGCTTTACCTCCCAGGCTGGCATGGTATCAGGTAAGGTTGGGGGCGGGTCCATACGGCGCCATAAAACACGGATAAGAATAAGAGCGAATATTACGCCTCCGACCAGCATATGCCATCCCATAATGGATAGTTTTTCTGCCCCTCTTGGGACATCCTCCATGATCTGTCCTGAGACAAAGCCCGCCACCATCAAAACCGCCATAGCCCAATGAATAAACAGCCCGAAAGACCCAAAGCTGTCATAAGAATTACGTATCGCCATAAGAAAAAAACTCCAAAATAAGTTTGTTTAAGTGTGGCGACCATAAAGGCTGCATGTAACGCCATTATGTGTGCTTTGTTTCAAAGTGTAACTCAATAGAGTTTAAGTGGTTTCCTAACAGGTTTTACTCATTTAGGTTTTTATAAAGATGGTTGAAGATATGAGCTTGCTTAAGTTGAATATCATCCGACAAATTAGTCTATAAATACCCTCTTCCCACAAACCTTTCATTCGGCTAGCCTAACCCAACATTTAAAACTCGTTGGGGTTCAATTTAATGTTTAAAACCATCTCTATTATAGCCTGTTTCATAGCCACCATTGCCTTGGGAACACCAGTAGTCGCACAAAACAATACAGAAAATGAATCTACTTCCATTACCCACAAAATGTACTTAGATATGAAGCTCGGTAAGCTTCATATTGAAGGGGATAACGCGGTGGTGGATGCCTTAATTTTGCAACGTCACATTCCCATCACTTATGAGTATATTGCTACCTTGATGCGGACCCCAAACGCTTTTGGCGAAGGCCCTGCCTGCATCGTATGTCATAGCTCAAACGATCCTAATAAAAGTTATCGGGGGCTTGATCTTTCCAGTTGTGAAGGAATTTTGCGCGGCGCAACCGAGGCCCCAGCCCGTCCGGTTATTTATCCGGGACAAAGGGGGACTAACCTGATTGTCCATATGCTGCAAGATAACCGCATGCCTCTTGGTGTTCCGTTCTTCCAAAACATTGATACCCCAGCAATCAATGCAATTGGCGACTGGATCAATGCAGGCGCCAAGAACGATGAAAATTTCACGAAGAATGTCTTGCCCTTATTTAGCGACCCCGAAGCCTTTGGGGGCGAAGCGGCTTGTATTGAGTGCCACGAATCATTTCGTGATCCCCCAAGTTTTAACGAAGTCAACCTAACTAGCTATGATGCTATTATGACCGGGGCTTTTTCTAAAACTCGAAAGAAAGAAGGCAAGCCGGGCAAGCCTATTGTTGTTCCCTTTGATGCTGACAAAAGCCCTCTGTTTTTACGTCTAACCAAAAACCGTATGCCCCCAGGCGTCGATCCCGGTGCTGATATCAACCACCCTAACATCATGATGCTCAGCCGTTGGATAGAACAGGGAGCCTGGTGTAAGTAAGCCCTACTTTAATCTACAGCCCCTTAAAGTTGCCATCTTCAGTTTTGAACAAAGTTGAAACAGATTGCCGGCGGGTGTCGTAGAGACGGTAGTGATCTTTGGCTTTTTCGACTCGGTAACAGGCTTGTTTGCCAACCCGAGTATGGTCGTACTGGTTACAATAGGTGCCGTCTTCATTCACTTCCCATTTTCCGGTATCGGTTTTTCCCAGGAAGTTAAGAATTTTAAGACTGCCATCTTGATGCAGATAGACATAAAAAGTTTTGTCTTTGAGGTCAGCAAAACGTTGCAACTGGGTTTCACCCACCAAGGTTTTACCTGAGAGCAGAGCAATGATTTGCTCTTTATTGAGGACCTCGACCTTTTCTTCGGCTTGAACCGGGAAAATGGCAAAGAGGGCAAAAAGAGTAGCGACAATTAGGCTTTTCATAAGGGATCATTCCAAAAACAATTTAACTGTTCCCTTCCTTTAACACATCTTTGATGTTTTTGCGAAGGCCGGGGAGCAAGTCTTTTTCAAACCAGGGGTTTTTCTTCAGCCATGCTGTATTGCGCCAACTGGGATGGGGCAGAGGAATAATAGAAGGAGCGTAGCGTCGCCAACGCCTAACTGTTTCAGTCATGGTCGGTTTTCTAAGGCCAGCTAAATGGTATTTTTGGGCGTACCCCCCCACCAAAAGGGTCAAGCGTACATCGGGCAATTGAGCCAGCAAAGGGCGATGCCATGTGGGAGCACATTCGGGACGCGGCGGTGCATCACCCCCGTTTTTATCACGCCCCGGATAACAAAAGCCCATGGGAACAATGGCAATTTTGCTCTCATCGTAAAACACACCCTCGTCAACCTGAAGCCATTCTCGCAGGCGATCCCCAGAACGATCATGCCAGGGGATGCCACTTTCATGGACTTTTGTCCCCGGCGCTTGGCCGATAATCAGCAGTTTGGCACTTTCTTCCCCACGCAAAATAGGGCGGGGGCCTAAGGGCAAATGGTCAGCACAAAGGGTACAGGCTCGAACTTGAGCTTTAAGTTCGGCAAAATCATTCATTGTAATCAACATTAAGAGGTAAGCAGCTCTTCAACATAGGTCGGGACAATTTCAGTCGCCGCTCCATAAATAGATTGATGGAAAGTGGAAGCCCCATCAGACGGTTCCAGGTTAAGTTCAACAGTTTGACCAAATCCATATCTTCGAACATGAGAAACAAAGCCAGCTGCCGGATAGACATTGCCCGATGTGCCGATAGAAATAAACAGAACACAATTTTCCAGGGCTTGATAAATTTCTTCTATGTAAAAAGGCATTTCACCAAACCAGACCACATGGGGCCTCAAAGCACCTTGAGCACTGCATTCTGTGCAAGGCACCTCAACTGTGAGATCCTCTTTCCAGGGAAGGACCATATTGCATTTTTCACAGCGAATTTTCAGCATTTCACCGTGCATATGCAGGATTTTGTCTGACCCCCCTTGTTCATGGAGATCATCGATATTCTGAGTAACAATCACCACCTCGCCGCCCCACTCCTTTTCCAGGCGTGCTAAGGCATGGTGAGCGGCATTGGGTTTAATGTTGCCAGAGGCCATGGTTTTGCGTCGGGCATTATAAAATTCTTGAACCATCTTGGGGTTGCGCATGAATGCTTCAGGTGTTGCGACATCCTCAATATTGACTTTGCTCCACAGGCCATCCGCATCTCGGAAGGTATCAAGGCCTGATTCTTTTGAAATTCCTGCTCCGGTCAGGATAACAATTGTCCCGTCTTTAGGAATATTTGTTGAAGACATTCACAAGGCTCCCTGCCTAGAATAGGTTTATTAGAAAATACCATAACCTAAAATTTGGAGGTAGGGGAGTGGCTGTTCGCGTTCTTTTTGTCTGTTTAGGAAATATTTGCCGTTCACCTGCTGCCGAAGGCGTCTTCCGGCACCTCGTCGAACAAGAAGGGTTGGCAGGGGAAATTGAAATCGATTCTGCTGGAACTGCCTCATATCACGTAGGCGAATCCCCTGATCAGCGCTCTCAGGCCTCGGCTTTACGTCGCGGCATTGATATGAGCCACCAACGGGCTCGGCAAACCAAACCCTCTGATTTTGAAACCTTTGATTACGTTCTAGCCATGGATGAGGATAATTTAAGAAATCTACAAGCCATTTGTCCTGATCCTAAAACACACAATCCAGGCTTATTCCTTTCTTTCGCTCCTCAAGCGGGACGCATGGATGTGCCCGACCCTTACTACGGTGGCCCTAATGGATTTGAGATCGTTCTCGACCTTATCGAAGATGCTTCAAAAGGCCTGCTGAAAGATATTAAAGAGCACCATCCTTTATGATCCCTGAAATCCTCAAAACTGCTTGCCAGCTCGCTGGTTATGCCGATCCGACAGGGTTATCACCTTTAAGCGGCGGGTGCATTGGCGATGTTTTTGCTGTCCAGCTTGAGGATGGTAAGAAATTGGTCGCAAAGCTTGGTGATATTGGTTCCGGTCTTGAGATTGAAGGGGATATGCTGCGATATCTTAAAGGGCATAGCTCGCTTCCGGTTCCTCAAGTTATCCATAGTGAAGATAGCTTGCTCTTGATGGCATATCTTGAAACCAGCGGTTCCCTTAATAGCCAGGCTCAACTCCATGCGGCTGAACTGGTTGCTGATCTTCATAATAAAACCTGGGAAAAATTTGGCTTGCCGCATGACACCTTAATTGGTGGCTTGCACCAACCCAATCCACCAACTGAAAAATGGGTGGCGTTTTTCAGGGATCAACGTTTACACCATATGGGTTGGGAAGGGGTCAGCACAGACCAACTACCCACAGCGGTTTTTGCCCGCCTGGAAGCCTTTTTAGGAAAATTAGAGAGGTGGATCGAAGAACCAGAAAAACCTTCGCTCATTCATGGAGACATGTGGACCGGAAATGTGTTGTGTAATAACGGCAAAATATCTGGTTTCGTTGATCCAGCGATCTATTACGCCCACCCAGAAATCGAGCTTGCCTTCACCACCATGTTTGGCACTTTTGGGGATACCTTCTTTGGCCGTTACCAGGAGCTTCGCCCTATTACTCCTGGTTTTTTCGAGGAAAGGTTAGAGATTTACAACCTCTATCCTCTCCTGGTTCACGTCCGCTTATTTGGTGGCTCTTACGTTAGGTCCGTAGAGAGTACCCTTAGTAAGTTTGGCTTTTAAACCAAATCTAATACTGCCTTAACTGCGTTATCAGCCCCTTCAGCAATTTGGGCAACATTCGCGTCGAGCATGTAACAAGGCGTCGTGACCAATTTGTGGGCCATATCAACAATGACTTCACCATGATCGGTGATTTTGTGAGTGGCTCCCATGGTTTCAAGAGCTGCGGCTGTGTCGGCATCTTGACCAATAGTAAGTTTTGGACCGTCTATGATCTTAGCCATTATCGCTGGAGCAATACAGAGAGCCCCAATGGGTTTGCTGGCGGCCAACATGGTTTTTACTGCTTGAGCAACATCTTCATTGACTGAGCAGTCAGCACCTTCAAAGGCAAAGGAAGAGAGGTTTTTCGCCGCGCCAAAGCCACCGGGGAAGATTAGAGCGTCAAAATTTGCTGCACTAAATTCTTTGAGGTCTTTAATATCACCGCGAGCAATACGGGAAGATTCAATCAGTACATTACGGGTCTCGCTCATTTCTTCACCCGTCATATGATTGAGGACATGATGCTGGTCCACATTAGGGGCAAAGCACTGATAGGCCGCGCCTTGCTTTTGCAGGGCGAGTAAAGTCAACACTGACTCATGAATTTCCGCTCCATCAAAAACCCCACAACCTGATAGAACAACAGCAACTTTGGCAGACATAGTCCCCTCCTAATACTGGAAATTGATCTTTGAATTAGACTGTAAAGGATAAGGGGTATGCAAGGAGATATTTTTGACTTTGATCAATTTTTTTTACGGGCTTTTTCGCAAATGCGCAAACAAGTAACCATTTGTTTTATTAGAATATTTTACCATATATTAGAATATTTTTACATAAAGAACACTTGTTAGTATGTATAGTTGTTAGTGGAATAATGTTGAGAAAGCCAATAAACATCTGTATTGATTGAAACTTAATAGATTTTTTTAAGTTTCACTTATATGACTATTCCATGTGCGTATATTTTAAGATGCGCCAAAAAGAATGAGATCAGGGGGACTAAATGACAACCGATTCTTCTTCCGGTGTTCACGAACACCATTGGGAGACAAGCTGGTCACCTTTCGCAGTGGTGATTGGCATTTTCTTCTTAGTGGTTTTAACTTTTTCCGCTCATTATGTTTATGAGAACACGCTCTTAACAATCGTGTGCGCGGGCATTGGTACCCCTTTCCTGTTAGCAGGTATTGCTAAGTGGGTTCATGAAGGTTTGACAGAAAAACCTCTCATCTCCGGCGTTGCTGGTGTGGGGCTGCCGATCTTCATCATTTCAGAAGTTTTCATCTTCCTGGCCTTGTTTGTCACTTACTGGGTGATGCGGCTTAGCGCACCTGAATGGCCCCCAGAAGGAACGCCGCACATTAATACGGCATTGCCGATCATTATGACGATTATCCTGGTTTCTTCTTCTTGGACAGCTCACGTTGCTGAGGAAAAAGCCGAAGCAAATGACCTCGCAGGTTTCCGCACCTGGATTTGGTATACGATTATTCTTGGAACGCTATTCTTTGGCTGTACAGCATATGAATACAACCATCTGCTTAGCGAAGGCTTTGGCCCAAGCACCAATGCTTTTAGTACGATCTTTTATACGATAACTGGCTTCCACGCTTCACACGTTCTTATCGGTCTTGGTGCTTTTTTTGCTGTGCTTATCCCAGCCTATAAAGGCATGACCAACCATACACTAACAACTTGTGTATCGGTGTATTGGCACTTTGTTGACGTGGTTTGGTTCTTCGTTCTCTCTCAGATTTACTTCTGGTAGGCCAACCAAAAATGGGTAGGTTTTTGCAAGCTTTGTTAACCGCTGTTGTCCTTGTGGGAATTTTCTCCACGGGGGCTTCAGCTGCTTATATGAGGCAACCTGAAAGTGACATAGATCCATCTGTTTTTAAGCTCGATGAGAAACATCTTCTGGGGCAAAAACTAGATAAATCTTACCGGTTTTCTGACCTAGAAGGTAAAGAGTTCAGCCTTGGTGATCTCTACGGCAAGCCAACCATCCTCGTCCTTTCTTATTATACCTGTGACGGTGCCTGTTCAGTGATCAACAATGATTTACTGGATTTATTAGTTCTGTTGGAAGAAGCCGAAAACATAACGATAGGTAAGGATTTTAATGTCCTCACTCTTTCATTTGATGAAAATGATACCCTTGAAACTCTGACAGAATTTAAGAATAACCTTAGACTTCCAAAAGATATCAAGGACCATTGGACATTTGCCGTGGCTCCTGATTTTACCCATCTTCAAGCTTTGACTAAAAGCTTGGGATATAAATATTTTTGGTCTCCACAGGATCGAACTTTTTACCATCCTGGGGCTTTTATTTTCCTAACGCCAAAAGGGCGTGTGAGCCGGGTTCTTTATGCCCTGGCAAACGAAGCAAAAGACATTGAACTGGCTGTGCTTGAATCCAAGCAAGGGCAGTTCAAAGTTAGTGAAATTGTTAATTACGCAGCCAGCCTTTGTTACAGTTATAACTACAAAGAAGGCCGCTATACATATAATATTCCCTTATTTGTTGCCGTCGGCTCCCTGACCCTGGGAGTTATCACTTTTTCTGGTTCCGTGGTTTTTTTCGGACGTCGGCGTAAAAAAAGACTCATGGAGGGGTCATGAAATTTTTTAATACTATTCTTAGTGGACTAATGGGAGCTCTGCTTCCTTTTGCTGCCATGGCGAATGAAGCCTACGAAGGGGACATGAATCCTGCCGATCAGTGGGATCGTTTGTGGAATACGATCCTCCTAGATATTACGGTGATTGGTGTCATTTTTGGTGTTGCCGCTATCTGGATGATGGTGAAATACCGTGCCAAAAGCCCAGATGATGTAGGCTCTTTACCCAAACTGACAAGAGCCCAAACTATGGCCTGGATATTTATTCCCTGTGCCCTCTTTTTAGCTGATGACCTTTTCCTGTCAGCAAAAGGCTGGTCTTTATGGAATGTCTACCGCCAAGTGCCTGAAGATGCCCTTGAGATTAAAGTAACGTCCTATCAATGGTATTGGGAGTTCGATTATGGCGATGGCATTGTCACAGAAGAACTAACCGTACCTGTTGGGAAACCTGTCGTTCTGCGTATGACCTCTGAAGACGTCCTCCATTCCTTCTTTATCCCTGAATACAGGGTCAAGGAAGACGTGATGCCAGGTCGTGTGACCTATATTTGGTTCCAACCCAAAAAAGCAGGCACCACTGTAGCAACATGCACAGAGTTCTGTGGGACTGCCCACGGCAATATGTACACTGACGTGATTGCAGTTCCGCCCGATGATTTTACAGCGTGGCGCGTTAAGGCGAAAGCCGAAGCGGAAAACGAGAGCTGATCGGTGAAGGAGAAAATATAAAAATGAGTACAGAAACAGAAACCTTCAATTGGAAGGAATGGGTATTCACCACCGATCATAAACGTATCGGTGTTCTTTACCTTATCGGCTCTATGGCTGCCTTTGCGGTTGCAGGTGTTATGGCTTTGTTGATCCGCATTGAGCAAAGCACACTTGGCCCAACCATTATTGAAGATGGGACCACCTATAACGAATGGCTCTATTTCCACGGGGCTGCCATGATCCTGGCCTTCTTGATCCCAGGATTAACAGGTTTTGCCGCGAACTACTTCCTGCCTTTGATGATCGGGGCCAAAGATGTGGCTTTCCCGCGGATTAATGCTTTTAGTATTTGGTTATTTTATGCCGCTATCGTTTTGGCCTTGGTCTCAATCGTGATCCCAGACAGCCCGGACATTATGTGGACAGGCTATCCGCCTTACTCGATAACGACCAATGCAAACACGGCCTTTTATGTATTTACGGTTCACTTGCTCGGCTTCTCCTCGATTCTGGGTGCGGTGAACTTCTTGGTAACGGTTATTTATATGCGGGCTCCCGGCATGGGCTGGAACCAGCTCAATATATTTGTCTGGACCACTGTGGCTGCTTTTGCCATTCAGTTAGTATTCATCCCCGTTTTGGCTGCAGCCGTGACCATGCTGCTGTTTGACAAATACCTGGGTACTCACTTCTTTGATCCTGCAGAAGGTGGTGATGTACTGCTCTATCAGAACTTGTTCTGGTTCTACTCTCACCCTGCTGTGTACGTGATCTTCCTGCCTGCCGTTGGCATCTTGTTTGAAGTTGTTGCTTCAATGGCAAAAAACCGAGTCTTCAACTACAAAGCCTGCGTTTATGGCGGTATCTTAGGTATCGTGATCATTACTGGCGAAGTGTGGGTCCACCACCTTTATGTAGCGGGTATGCCTGACTGGTTGCGTATCGGACAGATGGTAACAACTTTGTTAATCTCGGTACCTGTGGGACTAATCGTACTTTCCCTTTGGGGGACACTCTATAAAGCATCAATCACCTACAATGTTGCCATGCTCTATGCGGCAGCTTGTTTCTTCCTGGTTCTGGTTGGTGGTTTGACAGGTATTCCGCTAGCACTCACGGTGGTAACGGTACATCTGTCGGAGACTTCCTTCGTCCATGCTCACTTCCACTTCATTATGGCCCTGTTTGCCGCTTTTGCCATGTTCTCAGGAATCTACTACTGGTTCCCGAAAATGACCGGGCGTTCGGCTGATGGTAAGTTGGCAGTCTTTAGCTTCTGGTCCAATGTCATTGGGGTGAATGTTACCTTCTGGCCTCTGTTCATCATTGGTGTTGAAGGTATGCCGCGTCGTTATTGGGATTATGAAATGTTCCCCCACTTTGAGCCTTATCATCAGGTCGCCACCGCAGGGGCCTTCTTGATTGCAATTGGCATGGCGGGAACCATGATCAACTGGATTATCGCCGCGCGCTCTGGTGAGAAAGTGGGTGAAAACCCCTGGAAATCCAAATCACTTGAATGGACACACTGCCCAAGTCCTCCAGGCCCAGGCAACTTCCCTGAGGATGTGGTCGTGAGTGAAGATTGGACCCCATACGATTACAATAAGTAATCAAAACCCATAGGGCGGGGGGCAGGTTTGCCCCCCGTTTTTTCTTTCAATTTATAGAGCAGCTTATGACCAACCCGACCAAAGCCCCTAAAAGTAAATGGGCCATCGCCGCCGTTTTAATCATCTTTGCCCTTTGCATGTACGTCAGCATTTTCTACAAAGTATCTAAATACGGAGCTTAATCTTAGTTTCTCCTCTGTTAGGGGAGGCCAGATGAGGCGCTAAAAGCAACCTTCATCTTCCTAAGTTTACCCCTCCAGTTCCCCTTAGAAGGGGCCTGAAACCTTGGAGAGTTTGTTAATGATTGACGTAACGCCCCTGCCACATTTAAACGCAGGGCTTAATGCAACCGCCGCCGTACTTCTAACTTTCGGTGTTTTTCAGATTAAACGTGGTAATAAGCGTCTTCACCAAATTGCCATGTTTTCTGCCTCTGTAGTCTCAGCTCTCTTCCTCGCTAGTTACCTGACCTATCATTACAATGCGCCGATCTTCTTATTTAACGGGGAGGGGGGAATTAGGATTTTTTATTATACTGTCCTCATTACCCACGTCATCCTCGCCACTGTAAACGCGCCAATGATTTTGTGGACCCTGTGGCGGGCCTTTAAAGGGGACTTTGAAAAGCATAAAAAAATTGCCCGTTTGACTGCACCCTTGTGGTTTTATGTTTCCGTCAGCGGCATCGTAGTTTATTTGATGCTTTATCAATTCAATCCAGCGGCAGCATGAGCTCATGAGATTTTCTGATTTTGAAACTGTTTTAACCACTCCCCAGGCCCGCGGCGAGCTACGGGGTTGGGCGGGGCTGGCTATTGGCTCTCTTGCCATTGCTGGGATTTTTGCTGTTCTGCTGGCGATATCTCGTATACCCGGTATTCAGAACATCTCTCTCTGGCCCATTGATTTCTTTAAAAAAGGCCTGGTCATTCATGTGGTCTTCTCCTTCGTGGTTTGGTTCTTAGCTGTAATGGGAGCTTTATGGCAGCTCTCAACTCTAAGGCTTTCAAAAGGGCAGCCCGCATTAGAGAGCTGGGGGAAAATCGGTTTTATTCTTGGCTGGATCTCTTGCCTCTTCCTTTTTGTTCCTGCTTTTATGGACCGAGGACATGCGTCGCTTAATAATTACATTCCTGTGATTATCGACCCCCTTTATTATATTGGGCTGTTAATTCTAGCTGTTGGGCTCACGATGACAGCCTTACGCCTACTGATCAATGTGAAGCAACGGACTGCAGAGCTTGATACGGTTTCATTTGCCGCCATGACCTCAGCCCTAATTTATCTGATCGCTTTAGTTTGCTTTATTTTGGGGTGGGTATTTCAGCTTGATGAGCCTTTTTCAGAAGCCTTCAATGAAGATCTCTTCTGGGGTGGTGGACATATTCTGCAATTTGCTAATACCACTTTATTGCTCAGTGCTTGGTACATCTTAGGGGCTTTGGCATTTGGCCACCCCTTAGTGACAGACCGGATACACCGCACAGCAACCTTGTTGCTTTTATTCTTCGCTCTATTCGGCCCGATGATCTATGGGGCTTATGAAACATTTTCCCACGAGCAAAACCTCGCTTTCACAGATCTACAATATGGGCTTGGCCCTTCTGCTTTCTTGATGGCAATAGCCATGTTAATTGGTGCCAAACAAGAATCTATTGCTGGCCTGCCCTGGAAAGACCCCGCATTCCTTTGCCTCATCCTTTCTATGCTCGTATTTGGCCTGGGGGGTATCTTTGGTTTCTTCGTCGATGGGGCTGATACCCGCACCCCATCACATTACCATGCCATGATTGGTGGTATCGGTCTCACCTACATGGGGCTGTTCTATGTCCTCTTCCTCCCCTTACTCAAGCGGGATTTGCGAAAAGGAAAACCCCTTTATTGGCAAATCTATCTTTACGCTTTTGGGCAAGTTTTGCAGTGCATTGGCCTTTATTTAGCTGGAAGCGCTGGGACTGCACGCAAAGCAGCCGGAGCTGATCAAGCGCTTGATGGAATGTTGGCAAAAGTCGGTATGGGCCTTAATGGATTAGGCGGGTTAACAGCTGTAATTGGTGGTGTTATGTTTATCTGGATGTGTAGCGCAGCATTGTTGCGCAACCAAAAAGACACAAAACTTACGTAGTATTTGAAAAATCTATCAATATGTAAATTCTATCAACTGGTAGAACTTGCAACAGTGTGATATAACACAAGAGTTATTATTTAGAATGGTTCTCAGGTTGGCGTATAATGGGAAATGGTATTAGCGATTCAGTTGACGGCTTGAAAGACAGCGTAGAGCAGTCAAAGGTTGAGATAACCGATGCTGAGGTTCTGGTTCAACGGGCACGGTTAAGTGATTATGCCGTTCTCCTTAAGCCTCGCGTAATGTCTCTAGTAGTTTTCACAGGTTATGCTGGGCTTTACTTAGCGCCGGGTCATATTGGTTTTTGGCCTGCCTTTGTTGCTGTACTTTGCATTGCCATTGGCGCCGGAGCATCTGGTGCCATTAATATGTGGTACGACCGCGATATTGACAGCAAAATGGAACGCACCATCAATCGCCCTATTCCAGCCGGACGGATGAAACCAAACAACGCTCTATGGTTTGGTATTCCTTTAGCGGTTGGCTCCGTTATCCTCATGGCCGCTGTGGTTAACAATATTGCGGCAGCTTTGCTGGCCATGACCATCGCCTATTATGTTTTCCTCTATACCATGTGGCTCAAGCGCCGCACCCCGCAAAATATCGTCATCGGTGGGGCTTCTGGTGCTTTCCCTCCCATGATCGGGTGGGCTGCTGTTACCGGGGGTGTTGATTTAAACGCCGTCCTTTTGTTCGCAATTATCTTCATGTGGACTCCCCCTCACTTCTGGGCTTTAGCCTTGTTTAGAGCGGGCGATTATGAAAAGGCAGGCGTTCCTATGTTGCCTGTGGTTGCGGGTGTTAGAGAAACTAAAAAGCAGATCTTCATCTATACAGTTCTGCTAGCGCCTATTGTAATTTTACCTGCCTTCACCGGGATGGCGAGCCTCTATTACGGAATTTTTGCCGTACTGATCAGCGCCGGGTTTATCTACCATGCTATCAAAGTATGGAACGATGAAACCGTTAAAGCGCCTAAGCGCATGTTCTTCTTCTCACTCCTGCATTTGTTCTTGGTTTTTGCTGCTCTCCTCGCCGATAAAGCACTGACAGGTATTTTCTAAAGAGTGACCACTCAACCTTCTAAATTCCCCATGGGGTTTCTGCTGGTTACCGTCTTTTTGCTGGTAATCCTCTGCGGCCTCGGATCGTGGCAGCTCATTAACTATAATTGGCAAGATAAGGTCATTACCTTCAGCAGTGAACGCCTCCAGAAAGAACCTGTGCCTCTTAAAGACGACATGGGCCGCCCTTGGGAATACGCTTTTAATATTGTTAAGGTAAAAGGCACTTTTCTTCATGACAAAGAGCTCTTTGTTACCAGTAAGGTCCATGAAGGGAAGCTAGGATTCGACTTAATTACCCCCTTAAAGTTAGAGACCGGAACGATCCTTTTTGTTGATCGAGGTTGGATTCCCCTAGACAAAAAAGAGGCCTCAGAGAGAGAGCTTAGTAGACAAAACGGAATGGTTGAGGTGGTTGGCGCTGTAATGGCACCAGCTCATCGGGGCCTTTTCCGCCCCGCAAATGACCCTCTGAATGGGAAGTGGTACGGGGTTGACCCTCGCTTGATGGCCCAAAGCCTATCCATTGAAAAATTTCGCCCTTTCTACTTACAAGCGGGCCCTTTTCCTAATCCTGGAGGCCTCCCCATTGGCGGTTATACCCCTTTTCAGAAAAGTGACCGCTCCCTAATCTTTGCCATTGCCTGGTTCGTGATGGCTTTTGGTGTTCTCATTGTTATTGCCGAACGAGTCAGACGTCACTACCGGGCAAACTCATGAAAAACCAAACCTACCAAAAACTGGAAACTTTGTTTAAACGCCGCCATCTGATTAACGAATCACAAGGGATGCTTCATTGGGATATGGCCGCGATGATGCCTCCTGGCGGGGCGGAAAGCAGAGGGGAACAGCTAGCCGTTCTTGCAACCCTTTCCCATGGCATCCTCACTGGACCTGAAGTCGGTGATCTCCTGGGAGAAGCCGATGACCTTGGAAATTTAAGTGAATGGCAATCAGCTAATTTGCGCGAGATGCGCCGTCAGTGGGTTCATGCAACAGCTGTCAGTTCTGAACTTGTTGAAGCACATTCCAAAGCTTGTTCAACTTCAGAAACCCTTTGGCGCAGTGCCCGGGCTGAAGGTGACTTCAAAGCAGTTCTTCCGGCTTTAGAAAAAGTGCTTTCCCTAACCATTGAAATTGCTGAAGCGAAGGCGGAGGCCCTGGATTGTTCACCCTATGATGCTCTGCTGAGCCAATACGAGCCAGATTATTCATCTAAAGAGATTGATATTCTCTTTTCAAAACTCGAAGAATTCTTGCCTGATTTCATTGAAGAGGTCATTGCCAAACAAGCAGCTGAGCCTGCCGTTCTTGCTCTTAAAGGCCCTTTTGATATTGAAAAACAAAAGGCTCTCGGCATGACCTTCATGAAAGCTCTTGGCTTTGATTTTGACCATGGGCGCTTAGATGTCAGCTTACATCCGTTTTGTGGCGGGACAGCTCAGGATGTCCGTATCACCACCCGGTATGATGAGAGCGATTTCACCTCAGCTTTGATGGGAGTTCTCCACGAGACCGGTCATGCCATGTATGAGCGCGGCCTGCCGAAAGAGTGGCAGCACCAACCTGTCGGGCAAGCTTTGGGTATGAGCGTTCATGAAAGCCAGTCTTTACTAATTGAAATGCAAGCCTGTCGTTCTCTAGAGTTTTTGCAATATGCCGTCCCCCTGATGAATAAAACCTTCAAAGGGTCTGGCCCGGCTTGGGACCTAGATAACTTTCAACGGCTCTATACGCGGGTTGAGCGCAGCTTCATTCGCGTTGATGCTGATGAAGCAACCTATCCAGCCCATGTGATTATGCGCTATAATTTAGAACACGCCTTAGTCAGCGGTGACCTAAAAGCGGCTGATTTACCCACGGCTTGGAACGAGTCATTAAAGAAAATACTCAACATTACGCCCCCGAGTGACCGGGAAGGGGTGTTGCAGGATATTCATTGGTTTGACGGGGCCATAGGTTACTTCCCAACCTATACACTCGGGGCCATGACTGCTGCCCAACTTTTCGACTCTGCTCTTACCCAAGATAAAACCATCCTCTCTGGCATTGCTAAAGGTGATTTTTCTTCTCTCATGGGGTGGCTAACGGACGCAGTACATAGCCATGGTTCCTGCCTTTCCGCCCACGATATCCTCACCAAAGCAACGGGCCGCCCTTTAGATGTAGAGGTCTTTAAAAAACACCTTCAAACCCGTTATCTGGACTAGACCTAAGCAAGATATTCATAGCCTTGCAACGGGGATATAGCCCTGTATAGTCGGACCCATAATATAGAATATTTGCCCTTGGAGGGGTTTGGTGAAATACGTAAGTACCCGGGGTAATGCCCCAGAACTCACATTCGACGACGCACTCTTAACTGGCTTGGCACGGGACGGTGGGCTGTACTTGCCTAAAGTCTGGCCTCAATTTTCTAAAGCCGACATCCTTGCAATGCAGAACATGTCTTATGCAGACGTTGCCATCAAAGTTATGAGCCCTTTTGTGGCTGGTAGCTGCATTGAACAAGATGATTTTGAAAAGATTGTTCGTGAGACTTACGCTGTTTTTGACCATGACGCCGTCGCCCCTTTAAAGCAACTAGCCCCTGGCCAATGGGTGATGGAACTTTTCCACGGCCCGACGTTAGCCTTTAAAGATTATGCCCTTCAGTTAGTTGGTCGCTTGTTTGACTATGTGTTGACCAAACGCAATGAAAAGGTCACCATCGTTGGCGCTACTTCAGGTGATACGGGCTCAGCCGCAATTGAAGCCTGCCGAGATAAAGACTCCATCGAGATTTTTATTCTCCACCCCAATGGGCGGGTCTCCGACGTTCAGCGTCGTCAGATGACCACCATTATGTCTGCCAATGTTCACAACGTTGCCATTGAAGGTACCTTTGACGATTGCCAAGATATGGTTAAGGCCATGTTTAACGATGAGGCTTACCGCGATAAACTCAATCTTTCAGCGGTGAATTCCATCAACTGGGCTCGGATCATGGCCCAAATTGTCTATTATTTTTATAGTGCGGCTCAATTGGGTTCGCCTCATCGTGACGTTGCTTTCTCTGTTCCAACAGGAAACTTCGGCAATGTTTTCGCGGGCTATTGCGCGCAACAAATGGGTTTGCCTGTTTCACAGTTTATCGTTGCGTCAAATCGCAATGATATTCTTACACGGTTCTTAAACCACCGAGGCGGTAACACCCCTCAAGTGCCTGTTGAGCCTTCACATAGCCCCAGCATGGATATTCAAGTTTCAAGCAATTTTGAACGCCTTCTCTATGAATTTAGTGGGCGTGATGGTGCTTTTATTGCGGAAATTATGGACGAATTCCGTAAGAAAAAAGCCATGTTCCTCGATGAAAACCAAGCTGGAGATATGTTTGAAATGTTCCATGGTTATAGCCTCAGTGATAAAGGTACCTTGGAAGCGATTTCAGACTATTACAAAAGCACTGGGGAGTTATTTGACCCCCATTCCGTTGTCGGCATTCGAGCTGCTGCAGATTGGGCTGGACAAGATTTACCGATTGTTTCTTTGGCGACTGCCCATCCAGCGAAGTTCCCTGATGCGGTCAAACAAGCCAGTGGGGTCCACCCAAACTTACCCCCCCGCCTTTCAGACTTGCTGGAACGCAAAGAGCGTTATGTTGAAGTCCCCAATGATCTTGACGTGGTCAAGCTGTACGTAACTGATAAGATTGCCGATAGGAATAATTCATGACCGTACGCACAACAGACCTCGGTAACGGCCTTCGTGTCGTCACAGACTCCATGGAAACGGTAGAGACTGTTTCTATCGGGACTTGGGTCGAGGCTGGCACCCGTCATGAAAAACCTGAAATAAACGGTGTTTCTCACCTTTTAGAACATATGGCTTTCAAAGGGACAAAGCGTCGTAGTGCCTTGCAAATTGCCGAAGAAATTGAGGCCGTTGGGGGGCATCTAAACGCCTATACATCCCGAGAAAACACGGCCTACTACGCCAAAGTACTTAAAGAAGATACCGGTTTAGCGCTTGATATAATGGCGGATATTCTCCAGCACTCAACCTTTGAGCAAGAAGAGCTTGAGCGAGAACGCACCGTTATTTTGCAGGAAATCAACCAGGCTAACGACACTCCTGACGATATAATTTTCGACAAGTTTCAAGAAACCGCTTTTCCTAACCAAGCCATTGGGCGCCCTGTTCTCGGCCTGGCCGAATTAGTCCAATCCATGCCTCGGGAAACCGTGATTGATTACATGCGGGAAAACTATTCTGCCCCACGTATTATTGTTGCTGCTTCTGGCAAAGTTGACCATGAGGCTGTGGTCAAAATGGCGGAAGATAAGTTTATTGATTTACCAGACTCCTGTGACTTTGAGATGGAAACCGCCAACTATGTGGGTGGTGAGATCAGTGAAACCAAAGACCTAGAGCAAATTCAGATGCTTTTGGGTTTTGCGGGTATTTCTTACACAGATCCAGATTACTATTCTCTTTCAGTTCTTTCGGCCATTTTAGGCGGCGGGATGTCCTCTCGCCTCTTCCAGGAAGTTCGAGAAAAACGCGGCCTAGTTTATAGCGTTTATGCTTTTGGTTCTTGTTACAAAGACAGTGGTATTTTTGGCATCTATGCCGGAACGGGTAATGATGAAATGAAGCAACTCATGCCCGTGATCTGCGATGAGTTACTTAAAATTCGTGAAAGCGTCACTGAAGAGGAACTTGCCCGAGCACGCGCTCAACTTAAATCCAGCATCCTCATGTCCTTGGAGAGCACCGCATCACGCTGTGAGCAACTGGCTCGCCAAATGATCCTTTATGATCGTCCGATCCCGGTTGAGGAAGTCGTTGAAAAGGTTGAGGCGGTTGATATTGATGCGGTCACGCGCGTCGCCCAAAGGGTTACTTCCAGCACGCCAACATTGGCAACCATCGGTCCCGTAGGTGACATTAGTGTCTATGATGAAGTGGTGAAACGGTTAAGCTAGAACCTGCCTAGGGTCAAATTTTGGGTTTAGCTATGTCCGGCTTCAGTGGAGAGCATGCTGATGTCAAAACCGAGCTTGTTAATGGCGTTGTCCCATTTGATGCCGATATCTAAATCGAAGATTAAGTCATCATCGGGCTCAACCGTGAGCCAGCCATTTTCAATAATTTCTTCGTCTAATTGACCTGGTGACCATCCGGCATAGCCAAGAGTTAGAAGGCATTTTTCTGGACCACGGCCTTGGGTAATCGCTTTGAGAACATCAATCGTCGCAGTCAGGGAGACCTGTTCATCAATAGCCAAAGTGGATTCTTGGAGATAGTCAGAAGAATGCAATACAAAGCCTCGTCCTGATTCAACAGGCCCCCCAAAGTGAATGTTGATATCTTGTCCAACAGGACCCAGGGGAATATCTAATTGTTCCAGCAAATCTGGGAACATCATCTTGCCCAAATTGCGGTTAATGACCAAGCCCATAGCCCCTTCTTCACCGTGGGCACAAATATAAACAACAGACTTGGCAAAACGAGGGTCACTCATACTTGGCATAGCTATGAGAAGTTGCCCGGTGAGATAATCATCGCCACCATCAACTGGCTTGAGCCCAAGAGGGTCTCGAGAGCGGGAGTCTTTCGATCTCGGGTTGCCAAAGGATGTATTCATTAGATCGCCTCCAAAAGTGCGTCTTTAGCGATTGAGCTTATTATATATCTTTTTTAGCCCAATTCCCAGAAATCTTGCCGCTAATCATTCACAATGAGTAAAACTCCTGTGATAAAGCCCCTTAAAAACTGGTTTTTCCTTTTTTTCGCCTTAGTTTGAGAATAGGTATTCAACCTGCCTTTTTAAAGAGACCGCTTTCTTATGAACCAAATTTTAAAAGTTTTCAGCCTCCTGATCCTAAGTGCCCTTTGGGGGACAGAAGTTCACGCGGCTGCATCTGAGTGGTCTAAAACAGATTATGCCACCGTGCGCCTGATTTCAGCAACCAAAAATTTAGGAAATGAAAAATTTATTCCTTTGGGGTTGCATTTTAAACTTCAACCTGGATGGAAAGTTTATTGGCGTTCTCCAGGAGATGCGGGATATCCCCCACGCCTTAAGTGGGATGGATCAGAAAATTTCAAATCGGCAACCATGAAATGGCCACAGCCTAAACAGTTTAGCATCTTAGGGCTGGAGACCTTGGGATATAAAGAGGAAGTCGTCTTCCCTCTTAATATGGAAATCAACTCTGCCAGTACCCCCGCACACCTTAAGCTCGCTGTTGATTTTTTAACTTGTAGTGATATTTGCGTTCCTCTCCAAGCTGACCTCACCCTTACCCTTGATCCTGGAAAAGGGGTGCCAAGCGAACATATGCAATTGGTCAGTCGATTTGCTTCCCAAGTGCCGGGTGTTCAGCAAGCCAACAATGACTGGATACAGGGATTATCTCTGAGTGCTGTTGGGCTAACCAGTGACAGCAAGCAAACAACCCTTTGGGTCCAGGGAAAATCAAAAACGGCCTTAACGAAGCCGGACCTCTATGTTGAAGGGCCCGTTGATTATATTTTCAAGGCCGTGAAAACAGGCACAACAAGTGACGCCAAAGAAGTTCTTTTCCAAGTTCCGGTTGATGGCAAATATGCTGAAGGGAAAATTATTGGCGAACCCATAACCCTGACCATGGTGGACAAAACCCGGTCAGTTGAGAAAAGCTTCACTTTAAAAGTCCAACCGATTCCGCAAATGTCGGTCTCAACCCTAAACCCTTCTTCCTCGAGTAAGGGAAGCGGTGGCATATGGCTTATGCTGGGTTTTGCTCTCATTGGCGGGCTCATCCTTAATCTCATGCCCTGCGTTTTGCCTGTGCTTTCTATTAAGCTGCTCGGTGTCATTAAACACGGCGGTGGGGATGTCGGCCATGTCAGATTGAGTTTTCTCGCTTCTGCAGCCGGAATTATTACCAGTTTTTTAGGGCTTGCCGCTGTATTAATTTTCTTGAAAAGCGCTGGTATAACAATAGGGTGGGGGATTCAATTCCAACAATCTTGGTTCCTGATCGCCATGGTGATGATGATCAGTATTTTTGCCTTCAACCTTTGGGGGTTGTTTGAAATCTCCCTTCCCAGCTGGGCCGGGCAAGCAGGTGAACGTTCAAGCCGTGTCGAAGGCTTAAGCGGTCATTTCCTCTCTGGTGCCTTAGCCACTTTATTGGCAACCCCGTGTTCAGCACCCTTCCTTGGGACTGCTGTTGGTTTTGCTTTCTCCAAAGGCGCAATTGAAATTGGCGCCATATTCTTGGCCTTGGGTATTGGCCTTGCCTTGCCATACTTGCTCGTTGCTGCCAGGCCTACTTTGGCGACTCGCTTGCCTAAACCCGGGCCGTGGATGGTTACCTTAAGAAAGATTCTTGGTTTTGCCTTGGCAGCAACTGCGATTTGGTTGCTCTCCGTTTTGGAAGTACAAACGGGCATGACGACTGTTTTAGTTATTGGCGGGCTTATGATTTTAGCTGGAATTGTTCTTAAAGTAGGCAGCAAGCCGATCGCTTGGACCAGCGTTGCTCTCATTGCTTTGGTTGCCTTTTTGTCTCCCAGTCAGTTTCCTGCTTCAAAGGCTGAGGCTGAACAGGTTATGGACGATGGTGTTTGGGCCCCCTTTGACCAAAGCAAAATCCCTACCCTTATCGATGGCGGTAAGTTAGTTATTGTCGATGTTACAGCTGATTGGTGTATCACCTGTCAGGTCAATAAAAAATTCGTTTTTGGCGATTCGACCGTTATGGCTCAACTTGCCAGTGACAGTATTGTCGCTATGAAAGCTGACTGGACAAAACCTAACGAAACCATTGCTGACTACCTCTCAAGTTACAACCGATATGGCATCCCCTTTAATGTTGTCTATGGCCCGGGAGCCCCGGAAGGTATTGTTCTTCCCGAGGTGATGACGCCTGATATGGTAATGGCTGCAATTAAAAAAGCTAAAGAATAATAAATAGATACAAGAAATTTGAATAAATTTTCCTCTTCTCAATCAGCTTAATTTACGTTATCGTTTTTGCTGACTATAGGGATATGTTTTTAGTTACACGGTATTTGGGGTTGTTGCCGTGTAATTAAGTCAGGGAGGGGAACTTATTTGGAATTATCCGATTTAGGCTCACGGCAACTGCATAATATATTTAATGCAGCGACTCTTGTTTCGATTATTTCGACAGATTCAGATGGTTTGATTACCATCTTTAACTCAGGCGCTGAGCGTATGCTTGGCTATAAAGCTGAAGAGATGGTCGGAAAGCATACCCCTGCAAAAATTCACCTTGAATCAGAAATTATTTCTCGCGGTCAAGAACTCACAAATGAAATGGATCGTCCAGTAGGAGGATTCGAAGTTTGTGTCCTCAAAGCTGTTTTGGACGGTTATGAGGAAAGGGAATGGACATATATCCGCAAAGATGGTGTTCATATTCAAGTGAACTTGGGTGTCACCACTATCCGTGATGATCGAGGCGAAATTGTGGGTTTTCTTGGTATCGGCACTGATATTACCAAGCGTAAAAGAGCTGAAATAGAACTCGCCAAAAGCGAAGAGCGGTATCATTTTTTCCTCGATAATGTGGAAGAAGGTGTACTCCTTACTGAAAATGAGAAGATCATTGATGTCAGCGATGGCTGGCTCGCCATGTTGCGTTGTGATCGTGAATATGCCCTAGGGCGCAGCCCCCTTGAGTTCGTTGCCTCTGACGATAAAGAACATGTCATCAAACAAATTCAAGCTAAACACTCAGAACCCTATGAAGCCGAGTTGCTTCGCAAAGACGGTACGACATTTCCGGCCCAAGTAAGAGGGCGAATGCTTCGTTTTGGGGGCAGTAAAGTGCGACTTGCGACAGTACATGATATTTCCAGGCACAAAGAAAATGAAGCTGCTTTAAAGGCTGCTAAAGCAGAAGCCGAAAAAGCCAACCAAGCAAAATCAAAATTTCTTTCCTCTATGAGCCACGAATTACGCACCCCACTAAACGCCATATTAGGTTTTAGCCAAATGATGGCTCTCAACCCGGATGAGCCTTTAACTGAAACCCAGGAAACTTGTATTGACCACATTACAAATGGAGGGGAGCATCTACTTCAATTGGTTAATCAGGTTCTTGATTTAACCAAAATTGAGGTTGGGAAAATGGATATTTCTATTGAGGATATAAACACCCGAACAATCCTCAATGAATGCCTCTCTCTGATCGAAACAATAGCAAATTCACATCATATTGAGATCGTTATTGGTGACGGTTTCCAGATGGTTCCATGGGTGCGTGCAGATCAAACCCGGCTGAAACAATCTCTTCTCAACCTGCTCTCTAATGCCATTAAATATAACAGCAAAAATGGTAAACTTACTTTAGATTGCCAGGAAACTTCTCATAGTGCACTTCGAATTTCTATCGCTGACACAGGCGTGGGTATTCCTGCTGATCAACTAAATGAACTCTTTGAGCCTTTTAATCGGTTAAAAGCAGAGGGGTCAAAGATTGAGGGGACAGGGATCGGCCTCACGATCACAAAACAATTAATCGAAATGATGGGAGGACAAATTGGGGTCCAATCAGAAGTTGGCAAAGGCACAACTTTTTGGATAGACCTCCCCTTATCAACAGAGAGCAATACTTCTGAGCATACGACCAAAAAACAAATAAGGAAGAAAAGTAGGCCCATACAGCTTCCAAATTTATCCGGCAAAATGCTTTATGTTGAAGACAATCCAGCTAACTTGAAGCTAATGGAGATGATTGTAAGGCGGATCGATAGCTTAACGATGGTCTCAGCAGAAAGTGCAGAATCAGGCATTGAATATGCAAAGGACAATCCTCTTGATCTCATCATCTTAGATATAAATTTACCAGGAATGGATGGGTTTGAGGCTCTCAAAAAGCTTCAGGAGATTGAAAATACTAAAAATATCCCAACAATTGCTATGAGCGCAAATGTCATGCCTGAAGATATTAGAAAAGGATTAGAAGCTGGCTTCATGGATTATATTTCCAAACCCATTGAAGTAGACGAAGTCATGGGCACCATTAAAGAAATAATGGAAAAGTAATTACAGGTTTATTGCTTAAAGCGGGTATTCATAGCGGACATAGTCCGTGAGTTTTGCCAGTTTGTCATACAAGCCTCTGGCCCGATCATTTTTCGTATCTGTCATCCAATAGAGCCGTCCCCAACCTTGTTTTTTAACCTCAACGCGCAGGGCCTCAATCAACGCTTTCCCTGCACCAGACCCTCGAATATTTTCGTCCACATAAAGGTCTTCTAGATAGCAAATTGAGCTGCTGTTCCAAGTGTTAAGGTGGATAACGTAATGAAGAAGGCCAATCACTTGGCCATCAGAGTTTTCTGCAACCAAACCATTAATGGGAACTTCGGGACTATGAAGCCTATCCCATAAAGTATCGGTAATTTCTGGGGCCAGAGTGGCTTTATAAAAATCGAGATAACCTTGCCATAACTCTTGCCATCGGGGGCGATCTGTAGACGCGATAGGACGAATTTTCATTAGTCTGGCCATCGTTTGTGGGGCCAAAGCCATTGACCAGGGTTTTGACGAATCCACTGCTCTAAAATCGCGTTTACTTCACTCATCAATACCCTGGCATCTTGCTGGCGGTCCCCGGTTTTTTTCACTTCCATAGAAGGATTAATAATGATTTTAAACTTGGCAGAGCGACCTTGACGGATCAACTGACAGGGAAAGAAATCACAATCATATTTTAAAGCGAGTTGAGCTGGTGCCGGCGCGGTCATGGCGTCACGCCCGAAGAAGGGAACAGCGATGCCGTCATTCATCTTCTGGTCGACCATAAACCCAACCACCCCTTTGTTGCGCAAGGTTTCCATAGAAGCCTTCGCTCCAAGACGGCCTTTGGGATGGACATCAATATTAGATTGCCCGGAACGTTTATAAAAAATCTTGGTCACCCATGGGTTATCAGGCATGCGCACAACAGCGGTCATGGGCGTATCATGCTGGGCAATGGACATGGGCAAAATTTCCCAATTGCCTAAGTGACCGCCCCAATAGATTGCTGGTTTATCCAATTTATTTTGCTGCTCAATCAGCTCGGCCCCAACAAATGTAAAGCGTTCGCTGTCATTCACTGTGTCCAAGGTTCCCATATGTGGAAACTCAAAAGTGGTACGCCCTAGGTTATCCCACATGTCATCAAGGATAGTGGCAATTTCTTCTGGAGATTTCTCCGGGAAAACCGTCGTTAAGTTATTTATCGCGCGTTTATGCACTTTAAGCTTTGGCCCAAGAGTTCGCCCAAACCACCCGCCGAATTTTGACGCTGTATCAACCGACACCAATCTGACAGCACCAACCACCAGCCAGAGCAATATTGCCTGCAGAGGGTGCCCGAGATATTTTTGCCAGAAGAGATATGTTTCGCTACGGATTGCCATTTTAAGTGAAAAGTTTCCCTAGAAGTGTATCGAGTTCTGCTTCGTTCTCCCATTGCAGGGAAATTGTCAAGACAGCGATGGTCTCTTGGTGATTTTTTGGCAAACGTACTGCATCTTTTTCAGTCGTTACCAACCTAGCATCCAATGCTGCAGCTTCTTTTATCAACCCCTCTATTTCCTCTTGGGAAAAGGGATGGTGGTCAGGAAAATCTTTAGTGCCAACAATCTCACAACCGATATTCTCAAGAGTTTGATAAAACTTACTTGGGCGACCAATGCCAGCAAAAGCAAAAACTTTTTTACCCGAAATGCCTTTGGCTTCTCGACCCGGTTTGAAAGAAGCTTTGATCACGGGGAGATTTTGATTTGCCAAGTTTTGGTCATCTGAACCAACGATAACTAACCCATCAGCTCGGCTCAAGCCACCAGATACCGTCTCTCGCAAGGGCCCTGCCGGGATCATGTGACCATTGCCAAAACCTACTCCACCATCAACCACGACGAGAGAGAGGTCTTTCTCAAGAGACGGGTTTTGAAACCCGTCATCCATAATCACTAAATCTGCCCCTCCAAGGGCAGCGGCCTCGGCTCCTTTACGCCGATCGGCACAAACCCATGTAGGTGCTTGCCCAGCTAGTAGAAGAGCTTCGTCTCCGACTTCAGAACAATTGTGTTTTTCAGCTTCCACTTCAACTGGGCCAGTTACTGACCCGCCATATCCCCGAGTCAAAAAGTGAGGCCGAACCCCCTTCTTTTGGAGCTTTGCCGCCAAAGCAATGGCGACAGGTGTTTTTCCGGTTCCCCCGGCTGTTAAGTTACCAATGCAAATCACAGGAACAGAAGTTTTCCAAGGTGTGGTTACCACCCGGCGCACCACCCCGGCCAGATGATATCCCCAGCCCAGAGGGGCAAGCACCAAACTCAAGGGGTGCCCTTGATGGTTCCAGAAATCAGGAACCTTCATGGTTTACATCCTTAAGGGTTAATCGATGAAGATAGGGGGTCAGGTCTTCCATAATTGCTTCAAGAACCCCGGCTCGTTCTTCCGCCAGAGATTGCGCAGCCTCCCCCAAAGTTTCTCTCTCGACTTCATCTTTTAGTAAGCGAGCAATAACTTCGATGAGTTCATCTTCGTCGGTAACGGTAATAGCTGCTTTTTTCTCAGAAAAATCTTGGGAGATTTCAACAAAATTATCCATATGAGGGCCATGTACGATTGAGCAGCCTAAAAGGGCTGGCTCAAGTGGATTTTGCCCCCCTCTTGCGATGAGGGATTTCCCCATGAAGACCAGATTAGCCGCTCTAAAAAACAAGCCTAACTCGCCCATAGTATCAGCTAAATAGATATCGGTATTTTCGCGAATCGGTTGGTTATGGGAGCGGACAGAAATCTTAAAACCAATATCAAGCAGATCAGTCGCAATCACCTTGCCACGGTCTGGATGACGCGGGGCAATAATGGTCAGCAAGTTAGGGTATTGAGCTTTAAGCTTTTCATGTACCCGACCAACCAGGAGTTCTTCTCCCGCATGGGTGCTTGCCGCAAACCAAACGGGCCTATCTCCGATAGCTTGCTTCATCTGCAGCAATTCTTCGTCATCAACAGGCAATGGAGGAGCCGCGAATTTTAAATTGCCATGGCATTTAGTTTTTTTAGCCCCAAGCCGCCCCAGGCGAGAAGCATCTTCTTTAGTTTGACCAATACAAAGATCAAATCGACTAAGAACTTTAGCAATTAAACTACGTGCTTTTTGCCAACCCCGAAAAGATTTTTCCGACACCCGCCCATTGACCAAAATAAGTGGGGTACCGCGTTCATTGGTCTCACAAATAAGATTGGGCCAAAATTCTGATTCGCACCAAACTGCTAAATCAGGCTTCCAATGATCTAAAAAATTTTTCACATAAGGCAAACGATCAACGGGGATGTATTGATGTATAACGTTCTCAGGCAACCGTTTTGCCATCAAAGCCGCTGAGGTGACGCTACCCGTAGTGATGAGGATATTAAGCGCCTTCCATTTGTTGAGCTCGTTAATCAACGGCAACAAGGAAGCGGCTTCACCTACACTGGCTCCATGAAGCCATACAAGCGGCCCAACCGGGCGGACAACTCCAGGATTACCTAAGCGTTCCCCAAAGCGAACCGGATCTTCTTTACCTTCCATCTTTCTCTTGTTGAGATAAGCGGTAATGACGGGGCCACCGATATGGGTCAAGATGCGATAAAAACGGAAGATCATGAGTTTTGTCCTTCCGGTAAAGCTTCAGCAGGTTCAACTGTCGGCACCCCACAATATTGATCTGCTTCACCTGTCAGAACGGTCAACCGACTTTCCAAACCCAACCGGGCGGCTTCTAACTCATCCGCAGTGGCCTTACGATCAACGATGAGAGGTTGCCCCCAAGTAAACACTCCTTTGGTAAAAGGCAAAGGTACATTAAAGCGGTCCCAACTCCGCGCGACCTTACGCCAAGAGGAGGAACAACCAACGGGAATAATGGGACAACCAGAAATTTTAGCAAGATTAATCACCCCCATGGAGGCCCGCATCCTAGGGCCACGAGGCCCATCGGGAGTAATACCGACATATTCTCCCCGTTTTAAGGCTTTAACCATTTGGCGCAATGCTTGTGCGCCCCCTTTGCTTGAAGAGCCCGCAATTGAATCTAAACCCAAATGACCAATGGTGCGTGCGATAATTCGACCATCTCGATGAGACGAAATCAACATGTGAAACTTATGAGGGCTGTGCCAGCATTTGGTTTGTAATAATAAACGCCCATGCCAAAGGGCTAAGATAAAAGGCTTTCCCTCTTGCCAGTATTTTTCAGGGATTTCCCGGCGAATATCGCCCCAACTCCCGGTGAAAAAAACAATCCGGACATAAAAAGCAGCAATCCAACACAAGATAATTTGCAGTGCATCGCTTTGCAAAATTTTCTTAGCTAACGACATTGACCAGCCTCTCAAGCGTTAGCAGCAGCCGGGACATCGACCGCTCCTGGCTCATCGGCAAATTGCAGGGCATAGAGCTTGGCGTAAGCCCCGTTCTTATCCAAGAGTTCTTTATGGGTTCCCTGTTCAAGAACGGCCCCTTGGTCGATAACATAAATGATATCAGCATCCACCACAGTAGAAAGACGATGTGCAATGACGAGGGTAGTGCGATCTTTCATGAGCTCTTGCAAAACAACTTGGACTTTACGCTCAGATTCCGTATCCAAAGCCGAGGTTGCTTCATCCAAAAGCAGAATTGGCGCATTTTTTAACATGGCTCTAGCAATGGCAAGACGTTGGCGTTGCCCACCGGAAAGCCGAACCCCATGTTCCCCAACAATCGTGTCGTAGCCTTTAGGGAGTTCCTGAATAAAGTCATGTGCAGCCGCATTTTTCGCGGCCTCAATGACATCTTCCTCACTGGCATCAGACCGACCATATTTAATATTTGCCCGAACGGTGTCATCAAACAGAGTGATTTCTTGACTAACTAAAGCCAATTTACTCCGTAGGGAGGCCATAGTTACTTCTGAAACGTCTTGGTCATCGATGGTAATTGAGCCACTGTCGATATCATAAAATCTGGGAATGAGATTTAAGACTGTAGATTTACCCGCGCCAGAAGGACCAACTAATGCAACAGTTTGTCCCGCTGGGGCTGTTAAAGTAATATTAGTGAGGGCAGGTTTCACAGGATCGTAGGCGAAGGATACATTCTTCAATGCGATTTCAGCACCTTCTACGTTAAGTTTTTTGGCATCGGGTTTATCGACGACGCTGGGTTTTATATCAAGCAACACAAACAAACGATCTGCACCTGCCAAACCTTCTTGTAGGTTAGCATTAAGATTGGCAAGTCGTTTTGCTGGTTCGTATGCAGACAACGCAGCCGCTATAAAGGTGAAGAACTCGCCCACTGTTGTTACCCCATCTATGACACGCAAACCTCCATAGACAATCACCAAAGTTATACCAATCCCAGCCAAAGACTCCATTATAGGTGAAGAAAGAGCGCGAATTCGGGCGGCTTTGTAAAAAAGATCGAAAATGACGTTGGCTAGGGAGCGAACACGCCCCTTTTCATAGTCGGCCATTCCGTAGGCTTTCACATGTCGAATGCCCTGAAAGGTTTGTTCAAGCAGAGTAATAAACTCTCCTTGCTGAACTTGGTTATTAGCAGTCACCTTACGCATCCGCTTCCCCAACCGGGAAATGGGAATAATTGCGGCTGGAATGACGATGAATGCGATGAGTGATAATTGTGCATCCTGGTAAAACATAAGGCCAATAAATCCAACCAGCTTCGTCGCATCTTTACCAACTGCCGTCAGAGTGTTTTGAACCGCAAAACGCATCATATTGATATCAGTGGTAAAACGGGAGAGGAGCTTACCGGTTGAGGTGCCATGGAAAAAAGCTAAATCCATGCACATCAGGTGGTTATAAAGCCTGATTTGTGTATCGGTAAGTATTCTTTGACCAACCCAGCTCATGATCACAGATTGGGCGTAATCAGCAATTCCTTTGACTGTGAATGTTACAAAAATTGCACCAGCAATCAGCCAAAGCATTTCCTGGTTCTTGTTAACGAGAACATCATCTAAAATCGGTCGGAGTAGCCCAATAGAAACAGCAGATGCACCAGCAACCCACATCATGAAAAAAACTGCCCAGAGAACTTTACCTATTTGGGGCTTAATACTTTCCCTAAAAAGTCGTTCAAAAAGTTCGGTTGTTGATCGATGTAAATGTGGTGTTTCGTTCAAGGGTCTAGGAGCCTTTATTTATTGGGGTTTTTCGACAATAACATGCTGGTGATTGGAGGCCAACAGGTTGACACCATAGTTACAGACGGTTATGCCGTTCTAATAGCTGGTTGGAAAGACCTAAATGACTGAGCCCAAGACATTTTCTCCCTCTGACGCCATGGTTACTCTCGTAAAAGAGGGTCGAACCACTGCCAGGCATCGCGCTTTTGTTATTGAGTGGCAAGGCGACAAGGTTTGGGTTAAGGATAAAGCACCTTATAATTATTATCACTGGCATAAAGTTCAAAAAATCTTTGCCACTTTATTTAGGATACCTATGTTACGCCCCACAGTAAGCATTGGTGGGCAAGAAGGGCTTTATTTTGAGTTTTCCAGGCTCGTTCAACTGCATAAAAAAGGCGTCCCCGTTGCGAGGCCAGTTGCCCTTGGCAAAGGTTGGCTCGCAACTTGTCACTTTGGCACCCCTCTTCAAGATCTTCTTGATCAAGAAGACAGCCTAACTGACAGGGAAAAGCTGCTTATCACAGGTGCACAAGCTCTCGCAAAACTACACCAAGATGGTGAATGGCATGGCAGCGGACAAGTTAGAGATTTAGTCAAAACATCCAACGGAGTTGGGTTTATCGATTTTGAAGAAGACTTGCTGGCAGAAATGACCCTTGTTCAAGCCCAAGCCCGGGACATCTTGCTCTTTCTCATCTCAGCGGCTCGTTACGCCTCCTTAGAGCACAATCCTCTGCCCGCAGCTTTGAGTGCTTATCAACAAATTGCCCCAGAAGCTGTCTGGCCAGAACTAAAACGACTTCGTGGGCTCACTAGGTTTTTCGGTTTTCTGCTTAAACCCTGGCGACAGAAATTAGGTCGAGATGCAAGACAGGCTTTGCTCGCTGTTGAAGCTTTAGAGGGGCATATTTAGAGCCCTTAAAGGTTATGGTTTCAATTTTCATGTCTTGTTTGAAATCAGTTCGTCTCAAGAAACACAAATTCGGTTCTAAAATTTTCCTCTTTCAAGAAAATCAGAATAACAAAAGGGACCAATATTAAAATAGTTATTGCGAATAATTATTAATTGCACTATCTAGGTGAAGTGGATCAACACAAACGATTGATATCCAACACCAGTAATTTGAGGCCCTTCTATGATGACATTTGAAACAGCAACCCTTTCCTCTTCTGAACAATTCGCCCTTGCCCTCATCCGTGAACGAGGAGCGGCAGTGGTTCTTCAAGGAGCAAGGCCCTGCGCTGGCAAAGGCGGTTGTGGTAAAACCTGTGCCAAGCGTGCAGCAACGGTGATGATGTCTGTTCTAGCTATGGATGGTCGTCGCAGGATTACGTTGCATAGTGGTGCCAATCCCAAGGTCAGCCCTGATGAAATGAGCCTACTCTGCCTCATTGCCGCAACTCAGCTGGACCAAAAGCACCTGGCAAAAGCGTTAACTTTGTGGCTCGTTCCACCTTCTCATGGAGATCAAATGCTTGAATCAGCTCGTTTGGTTGGTGATATTTTTGCCGCAGGGAAAAAGGTGCTCCCCCTTCGTTTTATGGCACCCCCAATGCGCAGGGGAGATACGTCAGGTCTTTATGCTTTGACGAAACCCCAACCTCACCAAACGATAGCTCTTCCAAGATCCCAAAACTAAAACTCCGCCATATGCTGAAAATAAAAGCCCCAAAGAAATTTTCCTATGGGGCTTTTGCTTGTCGTTTAAAGGTAGTTTTATCCGGCACGAACTCTATCAAGGAAACTACTAACTTCTCGTTTTAAATCAGAAGACTGCTGTGACAGAGAACCAGAGATATCCAAAATTTCAGCTGAGGCTGTCCCTGTTTCTGTCGCGGCCTGGTTAACGTTGGAAATATTGGTATTAACTTCTTGAGTACCAGCAGCAGCTTGTTGAACATTACTCGCTATTTCTTGAGTAGCGGCTTGTTGCTGCTCTACTGCAGCCGCAATGTTGGTCGCAAATTCACTAATATCACCAATGATATTACCGATGCCCTCAACCGCATTAGCGGCATCTTGTGTTGCTCCTTGGACCGATCCAATCTGGCTCCCAATTTCCTCCGTGGCTTTGGCGGTTTGGTTTGCCAAATTCTTGACTTCAGAAGCAACGACAGCAAAACCTTTACCCGCATCACCGGCACGGGCTGCTTCGATCGTTGCGTTCAAAGCCAACAGGTTGGTTTGTTCTGCAATATCAGTAATTAAGCTTACCACCTCACCAATTTTTTGGGCTGAAACCACAAGGCCTTGAATGGTATCGTGGGTATTATTTGCTTCACCTACAGCTTTTTCTGCAATCTCTCGAGATTGGCCCACTTGACGGCTAATCTCGGTGATGGAGGCAGAAAGCTCTTCCGTAGCAGCAGCAACAGTTTGAACATTGGTTGAGGCTTCTTCAGAGGCTGAGGCAACCGCAACCGACTGTTCACTGGCCTGGGCTGCCATGCGTGACATATTTTCTGCCGAAGATTTAACTTGGTTTGAGCCCGTTGAAACGCTTTCAACAATGCCACCAACGCTTGATTCAAAGCTGTTTGCAAGTTCATTCATCGCTTGCATCTTTTCTTCCTCAGCGCGGATAATTCCTTGCTGTTGCTCTTCTTCAAGGCGCTTTACTTCAAGAGCATTATTTTTGAAAATCTGCACAGCACCAGCCATTTCACCGACTTCATCCTCACGGTCTTGCCCAGGAACTTCTGTCTTAAGATCACCTTTCGCCAAACCCTTCATAGCTTCTGTCATCGCAACAACAGGACCTGAAGTGCTTTTACCAATGAAAAGAGCTGCCACGATGCCAGCAAGGGCTGCTATGATGGAGATGACTAAGGTCATTTTCGTGTTAGTTTCAACAGTATCAACCATCTCTGGTCCTAACACATCTTGCTCACTCTTAACGTCCAACTTCAGCGTTTCAATTTCATGTGCGATCCTGGGGCCAATTTGATCCAACGTACCTTCGATAATTTTGTTACGTGCGTTGATGGTGTCATAAACACTTTGGAAAGCCATATCGTAGGTTGCCGTTAACTCAATTGATTCTTTGATCAATCGTTGGCGTTCTGGGTTTTTCAAAGTTGCGGCTAAGTGTTCTGCCTCACCTTTAAAAGCGTTGATTTCTTTATTTACCCGTTCGTAAGCAGCATCATTGTTATTCAACAAATACTTGGTCACATAAATCCGTGCTAACAAAAGTTGGCGTAAAGCTGTACCAGCATTAAAAGCCGACTCAGCATCATCATCATCTTTGGCACTTTTCATAATTTGTGAAAGATTACGCTCAATTTGGGGGCCGATTTTATCTAATTGGTTATTGACCAAATTGTTACGTTTATTTTGTAGTGTTGTCACATTTGTGAAGGATTTCAAATAATCTCCAAGTTCAGCTTGGACAGTTTTAACAACCTCTTTTTTGTCATCCTGTTCCACTTTTCCTAACAAGCCATTGGTTAATTCAAGGGTTGCCGATGCCCGTTTTTGTACATTATTAATATTATCATCTGAAGCATTGAGGATGTAGTTCTTAACAAATAAACGGGTCATCAGCATATTTGCGAGTACCTGACCAGCTTGATTTGTTTGAACGGCTAACGCACGATACCGAACAAAACCGTTACCAATGTTATTAATCGCATAAATGCCGATAAAAGCGACAATGCCTAAAAGAAGGATAACACCAAAGAAACCCGTGAACACTCTCGTAGAGATTTTCATGACCATCACCAATCACAAGTATTTGTTAAATTTTTATTTTTGATACAATAGCCAGCAACAACTAGATAATTTTCATGGGCTAGCTTCACACAAATAAGGATGGGGAGCTCAAGATTTCAAGTATTTTGTTTATGAATTATACTTTGGTATATCATACTTTAGTATTAGGTGATAAATGGCGCAGAAAAGTGGGAGGAGAAGGTCCTTTCACCCCCACTTTTTTTACTTAAGATTATAATTATCTGTTGATAGCCCGCCAGCCGATATCGAATCGGCAGAAGCCTTCAGGCCAGTCAATTGTACCGACGGCTTTGTAGGCTTGTTTTTGCGCAGCGGCAACGGTGGGTGCCATAGCAGTAACACCGAGAACCCGGCCTCCGCTTGCCAGCACTTTATCACCCTCAGCTTTGGTTCCAGCATGAAAAACCGTGACGCCCTCAACCTCATCAGCCTCTTTGAGATTTTTAATCTCGGTGCCTTTTTCGTAAGACCCAGGATAACCTTGAGTTGCCATAACAACCACCATGGCCGCCATGTCATGCCACTCAAGGTCAATATCATCCAAACGACCTTCAGCTGCAGCCACCAAAGCCAGCAAAGCATCAGATTTCAAACGCATCATCAGGACCTGACACTCAGGGTCACCAAATCGCACGTTATATTCTAGAACCTTCGGCACCCCATCTTTGATCATCAAGCCAACAAAAAGCACACCTTTATAGGGGCAACCTTCAGAGGCCATACCTTTGATGGTCGGGGCGACAATTTCATCCATGATATGATCGATCATCCCAGGCACCACCACTGGAGCCGGGGTATAAGCGCCCATACCACCTGTGTTAGGGCCCGTATCACCTTCGCCCACAGCCTTGTGGTCTTGAGCCGCAATCAGGGGTAAAGCACGTTCACCGTCAACCAAGGCAAAGAAGCTCGCCTCTTCCCCTTCTAGAAATTCTTCAATGACAACTTCGTTACCCGCGCTGCCAAAAACCTGATCGGTCATCATGGAATCAATGGCGGCGTAGGCTTCTTCATTGGTTTGGCACAGGATCACCCCTTTCCCCGCAGCCAAACCATCGGTCTTGACTACGATGGGGGCTCCCTTTTCCGTCACATAAGCTTTCGCGGCTTCAATGTCGGTAAAGCGCCCATAATAAGCGGTGGGGATATTGTATTTTGCCAGGATGTCTTTCATGAAGCCTTTGGAGCCTTCAAGAACGGCGGCTTTCGCACTGGGTCCAAAGGCTTTGATGCCTTTTTCTTCTAGGCGGTCAACCAGACCCAAAACCAAGGTCACTTCAGGGCCAACCACCACAAAATCAATGGCGTTATCCACAGCAAAAGCAACCAGCCCGTCGATGTCTTCTGCCCCCACGTTGACGCACTCAGCTACATCAGCAATCCCGGCGTTTCCCGGGGCGCAAAAGAGCTTGGCGCACTTTGGTGATTTAGCAATCGCCCAACACAGAGCATGTTCGCGGCCCCCGCCGCCGACTACCAGAACCTTCATTTTGACCCATCCCTAATTTTGAGTGCTTGTCAGAGTTGGGCATCTTGTACCATATTTGATCGGTATTTCGACTCTAAAAGGCATCCCCAAAGGCACTCCATGTCCGACCAAGGCCATAACGCTCCCATCTTCTCTGTTTCAGAGATATCTCAAGCCCTGAAACGCACTGTCGAAGACAGCTTTTCACACGTGCGGGTTCGAGGCGAAATCTCTGGTTTTAAGCGCGCCGCCTCGGGTCATATGTATATGGCGCTTAAAGATGATGGCGCAGTGATGGATGGGGTCTGCTGGAAAGGTGTTGCTTCCCGCCTTGGCCTTAACCCGGAAGACGGCATGGAAGTGATCATTCAAGGTCGCTTAACCACCTATCCGGGGCGATCAAAATACCAAATCGTTATCGAATCCATGGAGCTCGCTGGGGAAGGGGCTCTCCTTAAGCTCCTTGAAGACCGCAAAAAGAAATTAGCCGCCGAAGGATTGTTTGATCCCGCCCGGAAAAAACCAATCCCCTTCCTGCCCAAAGTCATCGGCGTTGTCACCTCTCCCACGGGAGCCGTTTTCCGCGATATCATGCATCGCCTCAATGATCGCTTCCCCCGCCATGTCTTGCTTTGGCCTGTTCTGGTCCAAGGGGAAAATGCTGCTGAGCAAGTTGCCTCTGCCATTTACGGCTTTAATGCCATTGCTCCCGGCGGGAGTGTTCCTCGTCCGGACTTACTGATTGTTGCCCGAGGTGGCGGAAGCCTTGAAGACCTCTGGGGGTTTAACGAAGAAGTGGTGGTGCGCGCTGCCGCTGACAGTGACATCCCGTTAATTTCCGCCGTTGGTCATGAAACCGACACCACCTTGATTGATTACGCCTCTGATCAACGCGCCCCGACCCCAACAGCGGCAGCAGAAATGGCAGTACCGGTGCGCCTTGACCTCTTGGCTCAAGTCATGGATGACGGCTCACGGTTGGTCTCCAGCATGGGCCGAATGATTGTGGACCGGGAAAACCGTCTTGAAGGCTTAGGACGGGGCTTGCCTGACCTAGGGCGCTTGGTTGAAGAGATGGAACAACGTCTAGATGACCGGGTTGAGCGTCTGGGCAATGCGCGGGCAACCTATTTTGACCGTAAAGAGAACCAAATAAACCAGCTCACCGCCAAGCTCATCCACCCCAAACAGCAAGTGCAAAATGCATCAGACCGTTTCACGGCTTTAACGCGGGCTTTCAGTATGGCGGGGAAAAATATAATCACTGCCAAAACCAACGCCTATGAAAAAACTCGTGCAGGGGAGCGTCTTTCAAGCGGCATGGGTCATAGTCTTGAAAAAACTGAGAACAAACTTTCAAACCTTGGTAGTTTGCTGGAAAGCTACTCCCACAAAAGCGCCCTCAGTCGAGGCTATACGGTCATTCGAGATCAAAACAACTTGCCCGTCACCAAGGCCAAAGGCCTTAAAACTGGTGATGGATTGGAGATCGAATTTGCCGATGGACGCACCCCGGTGGTTGTCTCTTCAAGCGGGAGGACGCCGCCATCACCTAAACCGAAGCCCAAGAAAAAGCCCTCCCCTGATATACGCCAAGGAGAATTGCTTTGAGGCGTTTCGTCTTTGCTACATTCTTTTGCCTAATAAACTTTTCCGCTTTGGCGACTCCTGTGTCTCTGGAAGGGGATTTAAGACAAGGAGGTCTTGTCATTGGCATGGTTGAACCCGGTGTTTTGGTTGACCTGGAGGGGAAGCCCGTTCGGGTGTCAAAAGACGGCTTGTTTGTCCTTGGCTTTGGTCGGAATGCAAAACAGGAGTGGGAGCTGGTTACAACGACACCAAATGGGATAAGTGAAAGCAAATTTCTGGAGGTCAAACCTCGCAGATTTAACATCCAACGTATCAACGGCCTTCCGAACCGCAAAGTTACCCCTAATCCGGTAGACGTTGCGCGAATCAAAGATGACAACAAAGGGATCGGGCAGGTAAGACGTTTAGACACAGACAACCCACTATTTATATCGGGGTTTCAATGGCCCTTGAAGGGACGCATCTCAGGGGTATTTGGTAGCCAACGAATCCTTAACGGTAAAGCCCGCAACCCCCATAATGGCGTCGATATCGCCGCCCCTGAAGGGACGAATATTGTCGCCCCCGCCGATGGTATCATCGCCCTTGTACACCAGGATATGTTCTATACAGGCAAAACCATGATGATCGACCATGGGCATGGCCTCTCCACTGTCTATGCCCACATGAGTGAGATTAATGTCACTGAAGGTCAAGAAATCAAAAAGGGACAAATCATCGGTAAAGTCGGACAAACCGGGCGTGCCACTGGCCCCCACCTCCATTGGGGTATGAGCCTTTTTAGCACCCACCTCGACCCCGCTTTAGCGGCGGGGGAGATGGGGAAATAACACCCCTTACCCCATAATCGCCTCAAAGCTATAGCCCGTCACCACAGCGATGGTCAGCACAGAAGCCAGAAAAGCCAGCATCAGCGGGAGCTTAAACATGCGTTTGAGCATGACAACTTCCGGGATACTTGCTCCTGCAGCCCCAATGATCAGGGCTGCGATGGCACCAAGGGCTACCCCTTTTGCTGCCAAAGGCATAATCATCGGCACCATGACACTGCCGCGGATATAAAGTGGAATACCAATCATAGCCGATACAGGGATGGCCCAAGGGTTGTCAGACCCAGCGATTTCCACCAAAAAATCTTCCGGCACAAAGCCATGTGTCACCGCCCCAATCGCAATACCAACAGCAATAAAGGGCAGGAATTTACGGTAATCAATCACCGCGCCGCGCCAAAGTTCTTTCAAACGAAGTTTGTTGGCAAAAAGTCGACGGGCTTTAGCACGAATGGATGTGTCGTTTACGGGCATTGATTGTTCTGCCCCACAAGAACGAGCCGGGCTGGTGATAACATCGGCGCGGATAAAACGCTCAAAGCCAAAGCGATCGAGAAGATAAGAAAGGCCAATGGTCAGGCTCAAAGCCACGATCACGTAAATGGCTGTGAATTCTAGCCCTAGAGCCATCCACAATAGAGCAACGAGCATAGGGTTCACCAAAGGCGACGTGAAGAGAAAAGCCATGGTGGGACCAAATCCGGCGTTAGCATTAAGCAACCCTTTGGTAACGGGAATGGTCGAGCAACTGCAAAAAGGCGTCAACGCCCCTAGTCCGGCCCCAATGAGATAACCTTTACCTCGCTTGGCAGAAAGGAGATTACTGATTTTTTCAGCAGGGAGCAGGTCCATCATTACCCCCACCAGAAAGGTAATCCCAACAAACAAAATCGCCATCTCCGCCATAACAGCAACAAAAAATATCAGCGAATCTTGTAACTGGGGTAGGTGTTCCGTGAACCACATTTAAATCTCCATTATTCTAGAATATTCGAATCAATTTCGTTTCGTTTAACCTTAGTCTGTGTGTGTCTCAAAAATTATTGGCTTAGGTTTCTATGGCTGGTCTTTTTTCGTCATACCCAGCTTGATCGGGCATCCAGGACAAGTAAGAAGCATTTGAGTTCGAGACTCTGGATTCCTGCTTTCGCGGGAATGACAGTGACGATAATTCAACACTTCTCATTCCCCACACCGACACAACATTCTTCCATCAAATATTGCATAACCTCATTGAGGGTTTCGAGTTGGGGGATACAATGCAAAACTCGGCTTTCACGTTCTTGGTGAATAAGACCGACGCCCACCAAACGTGAAATATGATGAGAAAGGGTCGACCCGGGAATCTCCAAGGCCTCTTGAATAGCACCAACAGGCGCCCCTTCAGGCCCCGCTTTGACCAAAAAGCGGAAGATCGCGAGGCGGGTTGAATTGCCAAGCTCGGCAAGGGTTTTTGCAGCATCATCATGTTTCATGAGACTACCATTACGCCCAGCAAAAGTGATTGTCAACTATATTTCTAGTATTATCGAATTATTGCATTCAAAACAAAACCCAACACCCATTCACCTCTTGCTACCTATTCTTGTCTTCAGTAGTCTCAAAGAGTTGTTTTAGGAAGTGTTATTTTAGTCGGGAGGGGGCGTAATTGGGACTAAAGGTTTTCATATCTTACGCCCATGCAGACAAAAGTATGCTTAAGGCTTTCAGGAAACACCTGAACCTTTTAACCCTTGGTGACGGCCCGTTGGTAGACAGCATTTGGACTGATTTTGAAATCAAAGCTGGCGACATATGGAAAACGGAACTTCTTGGTGCCCTCGAAGAATGCGACCTCTTTCTTTATTTAGTCTCCGCCGATTCTCTTTTTTCAAAATTTTGCTATGAAAAAGAGTTTGGGCGGGCAACCGAGCGCCATTGGGAGGGGGAATGCATCATTATCCCCGTTATTCTTAAAGACGTTGCTTGGGAATTCACCCCCCTAAAACATTTTCAAGCTGTCCCACAAGAAGCTCGCGCCATCCAAAATTGGGGTAAACATGCCAGTGGCTATACCAACGCCGTAAAACTGATCCATAAAAAGTTAGATGAGGACAGGAAATGAGCGATACATTTCATAAACGCCTTGAAACTGTCCAAACAGCCATCAAAAAGCTTCAGGAAGGACGATTTAATCACAAACCAGATAATATTGATGAGTTACTCAATATTATTTCCCGGCTCCCAACAGAAATCCGCAGCGATATTGCTGTAGAACTTGGATATTGCCGTGAGCAACTAATGGTCGCTTCAGAGGAATGGTATGACAAAGAAGAATTTACCGCCTTTGCAGAATGTATGGATAGTTTAACGGCGAGTATCGAATATGTCATACGCGAAGCCATCAAACTTGGGCTTGATAAGCCTTTGGGCAGTCTGGTTATTACGGAACCCTTCAATGATACAGCGCCAAGGATACAGGCAGATCAACTTGGGGATGTTTTAGAACATCTAGAAAATTACGACAAAAAACTCGATGAAATGCTGGATTTAGTCAAAAAAGGGCCCCAGGAAGTTCAGCATCAATATTTCATTTCCTTCGTGAACACCTTCATCGACAACAGCAAAATCAAAATCGATCTTATCCGCTCGCTCTCCGGTTTTGCCATTGGCATAAAAATCACCGCTCTTGACCAATTAACCGGTGGGCTAACAAAGCTTGCAGATTTGTTTAGCAAAACCCTCACAACAAAAGCCGCCACAGTACTTTATAAAGTCGTTAAACCAAGTGTAACTGTCCTGCTTAAGGCCGGAAAAAAAGTCACAGGGGCTTTGGTTAAGGTTGTTAAAAAAGTACTTAAGAGCACACCAGAGCAAGAACCAACGACTGAAGAAAGGTTGGATGTTTCTGAAATTGAGCCTGAACTTCTCGAAGTCATAAGCAATACCCTCGGCAAGCCTTTCAGTCAGGCAACGAAAGAAGAGCTCAACAATCTGCAATACCTTAACCTTAGCAAAACCTCTGTCACCAACATCGCACCTCTGACAGAGATTAAAAACCTGCAATACCTTACTCTTAGCAAAACCTCTGTCATCGATATCGCACCTCTGGTAGTGCACAAAGATCTGCAAACCCTTTACCTTAGCGGCACCTCCATTAGCGACATTACACCGCTGGCGGAACTCAAAAATCTGCTTAAACTTTACCTTAGCGGCACCTCCATCAGCGACATCACACCGCTGGCGGAACTCAAAAATCTACAATACCTATACCTTAGCAACACCTCTGTCAGCGACATCGCACCCCTGGCTGAATTCAAAAATCTGCGATGCCTTCACCTTAGTGGCACGTCAGTCAATAACTACGTGGTCTTAAAACAATTAGACAAACTTGAAAGATTATATTTGAGTTCAACAAGCCAAATGCGAGAGTTGAGGGAAGAGCTGCAAAAGGCAAACCCTTATTTAGTAATCGAATATGACTAATAGTTTCTGAAACGGCCCGTTCAAGAAGGTCTCAATTTGACAAAGACTTGAACCCATTGTTCCCCTCTCAATAATGGGGAGGAGGTTGGTTGTCGGGTTGTTGGGCGCCTTCTTGTTGGGCGGCGGATTTTACCCGTTCGGTGAGGATTTCCACATTGCGAGAGAGTTTCTCAATGAGCTTCCAATGATCATAGAGGGACTTGTTCAGTTCCTCGATTTGGTCTTCTTGATAAGCGATTTTGATCTCTAACTCGCTTATCCGTTCTTCAGCATTCATTTTTTCACTCACAACTTTGTGACCCTAGTTTACTTTGAAATCACTCTAAACTCTGTGACATTGCTCTAAAGAGTTTACAGGCAAAACCACCTAAGGGAAATCAAGGATGCTGATAAAGATCAAGAAAGCTTCGGATGTTCGGGAATCAGAGGTCACAGACCACGGCGTTTATCTCAATCGGCGCAAGTTTCTTAAGACCGCTGCCTTTGCCGGAGCCGGCCTCGCTGTTGCTCCTTCCTTGGTCCTCCCACCGCACGCCCAAGCCGCAACCAAGCTCCCCGGCGTGATGAAAAGTAAATATACAGTGGATGAAAAGCTCACCCCTTTAAAAGACGTGACCTCTTACAATAATTTTTATGAGTTCGGCACAGGCAAAGGCGATCCTGTTAAAAATGCCCATAAGCTTAAGCCCCGTCCCTGGACCGTACAAATTGACGGTGAAGTGGCCAAGCCAAAGACTGTGGGTATCGATGATTTGATTAATGCCCATTTGCTGGAAGAACGCATCTACCGCTTCCGCTGCGTCGAGGCCTGGTCCATGGTGATCCCCTGGGTTGGCTTCCCCCTCGCAGCACTTTTGAAAATGGTTGAACCGACCTCAAAAGGTAAATACGTCGCCTTTGAAACCCTGGTTGATCCTGAGCAAATGCCAGGGCAAGTTTATAACGCCCTTGATTGGCCCTACCGTGAAGGGCTGCGCATTGATGAAGCTATGAACCCGCTCACCTTGATGTCAATCGGCCTCTATGGAGAGCAACTCCCCAATCAAAACGGTGCCCCGATCCGCTTGGTGGTGCCATGGAAATATGGCTATAAATCGATCAAGTCCATTGTCCGTATAACCTTGGTTGAAAAAATGCCCCCAACCACTTGGAATCTTCAGTCAGCTAAGGAATATGGATTTTACTCCAACGTTAACCCCGACCGGGACCATCCTCGCTGGAGCCAACGCAAAGAGCGCAGGATTGGAGAATTCCTCAAACGTAAAACACTACCCTTTAATGGTTACACTGAAGAAGTCGCCAGTCTTTATGCTGGAATGGATTTACAGAAATTCCATTAAGTTTCTGTCGGTTTAGGCTTATAGTGATGTCTTAACTTTAAAGGCATCGAATGTTTGACCAAATTTTACTCGGCGTTTTATTGACAGCAGCCATCGTCCTCTTTCTTTGGGGGAGATGGCGTCATGACATTGTTGCCTTTATGGTTTTGGTTGCCGCTGTGCTCTGCGGGGTGGTCCCGGTAGATAAAGCCTTTATGGGCTTTGGGCATCCAGCCGTTATCATGGTGGCGCTGATCCTGGTGATCAGCAAAGCCTTAGAAGTTAGCGGTTTGATCGATCGAATCGCCAAACGAATCGCCTACATCACCCGTACCCCCTTTGCCAACTTAGCCCTGCTCACCTGTTTAGGTGCGGTGCTTTCTGGTTTTATGAATAACGTTGGTGCTTTGGCTTTATTGATGCCTCTCGCCATGCAGACCTCCCGCCAACCTGCTTTGGTCCTCATGCCTTTGAGTTTCGGCACTATTTTAGGCGGTATGCTGACCGAAATCGGTACCCCGCCTAACATTATTATCGCCGCTTACCGGGAACAGGTCACAGGGGAAGAGTTTCATCTTTTTGATTTTGCCCCTGTGGGTGGAGTCGTTACCGTTGCCGGCATCTTGTTCCTTGTTCTCATTGGTTGGCGTCTTATTCCCAGCAATCGGCAGAGCACAAAACGCGTCGCCAACCTGTTAAAGGGGGTTGGGTATATTACCGAGGCTAGTGTTCCCGCAGAGTCCAGCTCAATCGGCAAATCGGTCCGCCAATTAGAGCGCTCCGTTGATAATGAAGCTTTGGTGGTGGGGATTGTTCGCAAAGGAAACCGCTTGCTCGGGGCCTTGCGTCGGGAAATCCTTAGCGAGGGGGATATTTTGATCCTGCGTACCGAGGAGAATGCCCTTCATCGCTTAGAGGAAACAGCGGGCTTGAGCTTTATCATAGGCTCTCACACCGCCATGGAAAATGTTCTCTATTCTGACGACGTTATTTTGCAAGAAGTGGTTATCAAACCCAATAGTCGTTTAGTGAATCAAACCGTAAAAGATATCGGCTTGCGGAGGCGTTTTGACCTTAATCTCCTCGCGATCTCCCGCCATGGTGAACGCATTAATGAGCGGATTGGTAAAGTGGTTTTGGCCGCTGGTGATGTACTCTTAGTGCAAGGTGCCAAAGCAAATGTCACAGACCGTATGGTCTCTCTCGGCTGTCTCCCTTTGGCGCAACGGGGTCTAAAAACACCGCGCAAAAAACAAACCTTCCTGCCCGGAATTCTTTTTGCCGGAGCGATTTTAGCTGTCGCTTTTGATCTCCTCCCCATCCAAATTGCCTTGGCAGCAGTCGTTGTCTTATTGGTCTTGATCAATGCCATTAAACCACGGCAAATCTATGAATCAGTGGATTGGTCCGTGATTGTTTTGCTGGCGGCTTTGATCCCCTTTGGCCAAGCTTTGGAAACCTCTGGGGCCATCGATACTCTATCGAATGGCTTACTTGCTTCTGCCGGGGAACAACCGCCTTGGGTGATGTTATTGCTCTTAATGACGGTCACCATGGGGCTAACCAACTTGATTAATAACGCGGCGGCAGCGGTGGTGATGGCACCCTTAGCAGTCGCGCTTGCAACAGGCATTGGAGTTAATGTTGATACTTTCTTGATGGGAACGGCAATTGCAGCAAGTTCTGCCTTCCTCACCCCGATAGGGCACCAAAACAATGTGTTGATTATGAGTGCAGGCGGGTATCACTTCGGTGATTACTGGAAGCTTGGGTTGCCCTTGCAGATCATGATCCTCGCCATCTCTGTTCCCTTATTACCCATGGTCTGGGGATTTTAAGACGCCTCTTGAGGTTCTGCCTTAGGTTCAGGCGGGTAAGCCTTGATCATCCAGACCAAAAGGAGAAGTCCGGGGACCGCAGCAGCGGTGGTAATCAGGAAAAAAGTAACCCACTCTACCTGATCCGCGAGCCAACCAGAACCTGAAGACATAATAGTACGAGAAAATCCCATCAAAGATGTCAGCAAAGCATATTGGGTCGCGGTATAGGCAACGTTGCAAAGGGATGATAGATAGGCAACAAAAGCTGTTGTTCCCATGCCTGTGGTAATATTTTCAATGGCAATGGTTAGGGTTAATACCCAAAGGTCGTGCCCTGCCAGGGCCTGAAACACAAAGATAAGGTTAGAGGCCCCCATAAGAACACCACAAACCAGCAACCCCCGCATAATCCCCAACCGAGCCAATACGATCCCACCGAGAATACCGCCGGCGATAATGGCGTTGAAGCCGAAGAGTTTCGTCACGGCAGCAATTTCGGTTTTGCTAAAACCAATCTCTAAGAAAAACGGGGTTTTCATCACACCGAGAACGGCGTCACCAAACTTATAAAGTAGAATAAAGGCAAGCACCGCGAGCCAACCTCGGCGGTTCATGAACTCGGCAAAGGGACCAACAACAGCGGAGTAAAACCAAGCGATAGTATGGGCGAGACGAGGCGGAAGGTGCTGGCGACTTTCTAAGATCGCCTCAACCTCAGCTTCCATTCTTTCAGCTTCATCGCTTTTTGGAACTGCAGGTTCAGGATTCAGAAGAATGGCGGCCAAGCCAACTAAAACCAAAGCTGCCAATATGGTGAAAACCATAGGCCAAGGCAGTAAATCAGCGACGAAAAGCCCGGCAGCACCACTGCCAACTTGTCCAAGCCGCCAACCAAAAACAACTGTTGCGGCTCCAGCAGCGAGTTTTTCCTCTGCCAGAATCTCTACCCTGTAAGCATCAACAACAATATCTTGACTGGCAGATGAAAAGGCAACCATGACAGCAAAAAGTGCCGTCCAATACAGGTTTTCAGCAGGGTTGCTCAGCCCCATACCGAGAATTGCTCCTAGCAACATAACTTGTGTCAGCAGGACCCACCCGCGCCGCCGACCAAAAACAGTCGTCAACAGGGGCAAGGGCAACCTATCCATCAAAGGTGCCCAAATGAACTTAAGGGAATAGGGAAGGCTAACGAGGGCAAAAAGACCAATAGCCGTTTTGGTCACCCCTGATTCAGCCAACCATGCCGTTAAAGGATCAGCCAACACCCCAAAAGGCAAACCACTGGAAAAGCCTAAAAAGATCATGGCCAAGACACGACGGTCTCGATAAACAATCGCCGCATCCCACCAATTTTTAAGCTGCTTCATGGGTGATTAAGCTTTCAACCGATAGCCAGATTTAAACAAGCGATAACAGGTGATCCACAAAACGAGATTAACACCTGTGAGAACGGCAACACCGAGCCAGGGATTGGTATCTGAATAGCCAATAAAGCCATAACGAAAACCATCAATCATGAAAAAGAAGGGGTTGAAATATGCCCCTATTTGCACGGTTTCTGGCAAACGCTGGATTGAGTAGAAGGTACCGGATAAAAAGCTCAAAGGGGTGATGATAAAGTTGGTGACGGCAGCAATATGGTCAAATTTTTCAGCCCAAATTCCCCCAAGCACCCCCAGCAGGGACAACATCAAGGCGGCAGCTATGCAATGGAAAACCACAAAGAAAAGGTTGTGGATGCTCATATCGACAAAAAAAGACATCACAATACCCACGCCAACAGCGACAATAACCCCTCTTGTTGCCCCCCCAAGGGCATAGCCGATGGTGAGATCATGAGGGGTAAGAGGGGGCATTATGGTATCAACGATATTTCCTTGAATCTTTGAAACCAGAATGGAAGACGAGGTATTAGCAAAAGCGTTTTGCGCCACCGCCATCATGATCAAACCCGGTGCCAAGAACTGAGAAAAAGATACCCCCCCAATGACCTCTACGGAGCGCCCCAAAGCCAAGGTGAAGATGGCGAGAAACAGCAAAGTCGTCACAATGGGGGCCATTAAAGTTTGGGTATAAACCTTGAGAAACCTTTGCACCTCCCGCGAATAAAGCGTCCAGACAGCTAAAAAATTAGACATCTCAATTTCTTGCGGGATTACTTTTTCTTCCGTCGCCATTTATAATTCTCACTTTATTTTTTCATGCGCCTATCCATGACACAGCACCATTAATATGTCATTTAGAACGAATGGAAAAGGAAGCTCCTAAACGAAAAGTCCCCCGCAAAGCGACGCGACGCTATTTAGAGAACGCCGCCGAGTATTATTTGCAGCGGTTTTCGACCTCAACAGCCAATTTCCGCCGAGTCATGATGCGCAAAGTTCAGCTTTCCGCCCAACATCACGAAACCGACCCTCAGGAAGGGGCTGAAATCATCGAAGAACTGATTGCTCGTTTCCAGCGTGTTGGGGTCCTTAATGATGAACAGTACGCTGAACTTCGAGCGAGCTCCTTGCATCGCCGTGGCAACTCTAAACGCCTGATCAACGCCAAACTTAAACAAAAGGGCCTCGACGATGAGGTAATTGAGGGAGCCTACAACAGCCTCAAAGAAGAGAGCAAAAACCCAGAACTTGATGCAGCTCGTGCTTTTGCTAAACGCCGTCGCTTGGGGCCCTACCGCACCCGCCCCCCAAAAGAAAACCAGCAAGAAAAAGACCTCGCGGCTATGGCAAGAGCTGGTTTTTCCTATGACCTCGCGATTAAAGTACTCGGAAAACTAGATGACATGGACGGGGAAGTCTTTGACTAGACAATCTACCTCGGAGCAAAAACCATACAGGTGGTGCTGGCATGGGCGTAGAGCTTGCCGTTGGCATCGGTAATTCGACCCTCAGCAGTCGCCATAGACCGACCCCCGTGCACCAGCCAACCCTCAGCTTTTATGGGTCCGGTGTCTTTGGTCATGGGACGGACCAAATTAACTTTAAATTCTAAGGTAGTGTAACCCACACCCGCTGGCATGGTGGTGTGAACGGCACAGCCCATAGCGGAATCTAGCAAAGTTCCCGCATAACCACCATGAACAGAGCCCATAGGATTATAGTGATACTCAGCAGGGGTTGAGGCAAAGGTTATTCTTCCTTTCTCAACAGTAGCCAAATCCATACCCATCGTGTCCCCAATGGGAGGACGGAAGGATTTTTCTTCCAGGCGGTTCTGAAACTGCTCAAGCCCTGGCACAGATAAATCCATTTCATGGGATTTTTCCCCAAAGGAATAATTATAGGTGCGCTCATGCACAGCGTCGTCATCACTAATAATTAAATCCTGATTTGGCTTATCCCCTGAGCTTTTGGTTGGAAAAATCATGCAAGTGGTACTGCCGTGGGCATAGATTTTACCGTCTTCACCGACTAACCGCCCTTCGGCAGTTGCCATACGACGCCCCCGATGAACCACCCAGCCTTCCGCCCGGATCGGTCCGGTTTTTACATTGAGGCCGCGAACAAGATTAACCTTATATTCCAAAGTTGTATGGCCTTCCCCCGCAGCTAAAGTGGTGTTTACTGCGCAGCCCATAGCCGAATCGAGCAGAATAGCAAAGTAACCCCCATGGACGGTTCCAATAGGATTGTAATGAAACTCTTGAGGAGTGCCAACAAAGGCAGAGGTTCCTTCACCCACATCTGTCAGGGTGAAATCAATGGTTTTTGACATTGGCGGAACTTGCCCGCCGATACGAATAGCTTCTTGAAGTCTTTCAAGGCCACTGGTGTTTTCCATGGCTTCTTGCATGGGGCGAACCGAGCGCCATTGGTAAGTTCTTTCTTTGCGTTCCAAAAGGAAACTCCTTGCCGAAATCAATTATAAATTTCGGCAAGGGTAACCAAAAAACGAAAGAAGGCAAAGTCTAAATAGTGAATTCAGCCTTTTGTTTTGCTACGGCTTCAGGAAGTGATCCCTCTAAAGGGGTTCCCCACTGGTCTTTATAAAGCAGCTCTTCTAAAGGAAGGCGTTGCCGCCACCCCGCAGATTCTAGCTCTGGTTTGTCATAAAAATGGCTAACATACCCAACACAAAGATAAGCAACAGGAAAAATATTATCTGGTAGTTTAAGGGCCTCTTTGAGGCTTTCTTGCTCAATAATACTCACCCAGCCAACACCAAGGCCTTCAGCCCGAGCTGCCAACCAGAGGTTCTGCACGGCGCAAACTGAACTGAACAGGTCCATCTCCGGGATATGGGTACGCCCGATAACCACAGGTCCGGCGCGCTCCCGGTCACAGGTGACACAAATATTGATCGGAGATTCTAAAATCCCTTCCAATTTTAGTTTGCTATAGACCTCGCCTTTTTCAGGGCCAAACATTTCAGCAGCTTCTTGATGGGCTTGGGTAAAGCCAGCGTGAACCTTCTTTTTCACATCCTGGTCTTGCACCATAACAAAGTTCCAGGGCTGCATAAAGCCGACAGACGGCGCATGGTGAGCTGCGAGCAGAACGCGGGCCATAACCTCATCAGGGACAGATTGAGGCAGAAACTGACCCCGAACATCCCGGCGGCTGAAAATGGTTTTATAAAGCCCGTCTCTGAGCCCATCTGTGAAGTATTGGTCGTCTTGAATTGCCTGCCCATTACGGACAGCTTTTTGACTGTTTTCCATGTGATTCCCCTTAAATAGAAAACGTTTAAGTGAGCTCCTGCCGTTCCAGGGCAAAACTCAAGGGGCAATCAGGCCGGTCTTCTGACTTGGGGTTTAAACTCTTCCACCTCGCCTTCCCGATCTAATGATCAGTGGCATATGAGATGAAAAATCCTCCCTTACAGCGTTGGGCACGTGCCGGATTTTCACCAGCTTCCCGATTCTCTCACCTCCTATGAGGCGAACACCTGTTGCCAAGGCCGAATGTGCCTTTTTAAGCATCCAATGGCAAGTGAGTTTTAATTGTAGGTACTTAGATTTATTTTGAAAATTATGCCCAAAGCAGCCCTATTTTATCGTACAAATCCGCTCAACTCTTGACGACAGACATTTATATATCCCGTATGTATGCGGTTTTTATTTCAGCTCAGAGCTATTAACTGACAAGAGAAGAGTTTTGTAAAAACGATATCTGTAGATGGCCCAGCTTATCTTTATTCCACCCAGCGCAAATTGAGCTTCCCAAAAAAAATCGAAAAACAAAAGGTTGCTTGACATAAATAAAATACCATACTAATTTAGTAAGGTATTAGATAATAATGGAGGCCACAATGAAGCAATCTATCGATTATAAAATGGACAGCCACGGGCGCATCCTTGTCGTATGTGCAGACGGCATTGAACGGCACGCTACCCAAGAAGAATCGCTTCTAATGGACTATGTGATGCCTGGTATGTCAGCAGGCAGCCAATCAATCAGTCACCCAGATTGTCGCTAAATGGTAAAAAGTGGGGTTTCCCTCACCCCACTTTTTACCAAAGTAATTTAGTCAACTACTAGCTGTTGGGGTACGGTTTTTGGGCACTCCCCAAATAACTAAAATACGGAGTTATGCCCTGAAATGGTATGTTTCAAGGAGTAAAAGCTACAACCTGATTGCGCCCTTTTTCTTTGGCGATGTATAAATTTTTATCTGCGGCTTTTAGCAACGTATTAGGCTGTTTGCTCGAGTTCCTGTTCGGAGATATGCTGGAAACGCCGGCACTTATCGTGATACACCCTGCTTCCTTAGCATAAGCATGAGGTATGTTCAGAGCTTGAATGGATATACGCGTCTTTTCGGCGATTTGATATGCGGCCTCTAAATCCGTATTGCCAAGAATTATTGCAAATTCCTCCCCGCCGTAGCGAGCAACTAAATCATCGGGACGGTGCAAAATATCTTTCAAAGCTTCACCAACCTGTTGCAAACATTTGTCACCAGCAACATGTCCGTAATTGTCATTGAACGGTTTGAAAAAATCAATATCTAACAATACCAATGACACAGGCTGAGACAATCGACGTGCACGTAACCATTCTTTCTCCAAAAAATCGTCAAAGTACCTGCGGTTAGGAATTCCCGTAAGTCCATCGGTAGTTGCCAGTTCTTCGAGCTTGATTTCGGCTAGTTTTCGCTCTGTAATGTTTTCGTGCGAAATAACATAGTGATATGGACCGTTCCATTCGAGCGGGCGAATACGCATCATGAACCATCTTTGTTCAGTTGGCGAATGGCAGGGGTACTCGAAATAGAACTCTGTAGCCTCGCCATTCATTACGGATTGAATTCCACTCATCGCATCACTGCTATCGTTGTCTCCAACGTAACTCCCAGCTTTGCAAACTGATAGGTAGTTGGCGTAAAGCCACGCTTCGTCAGAAGGGGCTCCATTTTCCTGCGAAAAGCCTTTCCAAGCATCATTCACCCACTGAATAAGCCCCGTGCCATCAATAACCGTAATCTGTTGTGAGAGGGAGTTTAGACTTGCCTCAAAGGGAATCTCTGACTTGTTGGCCGTGATATCGATGAATGTAACGACGATCTTAGAGATTTGACCTCCCCTGTTGAGCTCCGGATAAGCGTTTACAAGAACCCAAGTAATTGCAGTGGTTTCACCATCAATAACTCCGATTTCCTGATTGCTTACTGGATTGCGCGTCAAAAGTACCCGATTAACGGGGTAATCTTCAACGGATAGAGGGACCTTATCGCCATCCAGCAGCTGCCACAGTGGATCAAGCGCATCTCTGCCCAAGATTTGTGCTTCCGTCAGGTGCAAAATTTCCAGCGCCTTTGGATTGGCGTAAGCTACAGAGGTGTCAGGATTGTGCACCACCACACCTGCATGAAGGGTTGTGATAAGTGCATGAGCATCTAATTCATCGAACTCCATCCCACCCTCGTGTGTCTGGAATAATAACAAAATTTCTTAAAAGTGAAACAATTGCGCCATCTTATGTGCTAGCAGATAATAAATTACAAGTTATTTATGTAAGAACATCAACTATCCGCCTTGGGTCAACTACGGCCCACTAAACCTATTTCTAGTACTGGGCGCTCTACCGTTAACAACGGCCCCTCTTTACCTTGAACACGCCCATATGTGTGTCGGTCTCAAATGGTACTGAGTCAGACTCGGTAGGAACCTGCAAGCGCGGATTTCAGATCAAATCGGAGCTACATATTAATTACACCTTCACTTCTTTTTCTGACGGCGGAATAAAGATTTCAGGGGCTTCTGAAGGGGTGGTTTCGAGGTAAACAGTACGACTTGGGAAGGCAAAACCTGTCCCTGCCCCTTCGACGATATCTTTGATTTTACACGCCAGCTCTTCTTTGATTTTCAGCCATTCGCCCCAGTTGGTGGTATTGGTGAAGCAATAGAGCAAAATATCGATGGAGGAATCAGAAAAGCGGTCAATGCGGACGAAAGTTGCGACATCACTTGGGGAGGCAAAATCTTTGTTCTCTAGAACGTAGGCCTCGATCTGATCACGAATTTGACGGAGCTGATCAATGGTGGCGTTATATTCGATGCCAATCATCCATTTGATGCGCCGATGAGTCATTTTGGAAAAATTGGTCACGGCGCTATCAGAGAGCCTCGTGTTAGGCACATAAACCGGAGCTTTATCAAAACGCCGGACGACTGTAGAGCGGAAACCAATTTGCTCAACGGTGCCCTCAACCACCCCGTCAACGAGCACCCAATCACCAATATTATAGCGTTTTTCGGCAATAATCAGGATGCCGGAAATCAAATTCTTGAATAGGTCTTGGGCACCCAAAGCGACAGCCACACCAAAAAGACCAAAACCAGCGAGGATCGGCCCCACTTCAATACCCCAAATTTCCAAAATGGCGGCAGCGCCTATGAAAATAATCAGAGTTTTGATCGCCTTAAGCATCCACACCACCATGGCATGGGAAAGCTTTTGTTCAAATTGAGAAATCAGATAGCTAAGGGGCTCAACAAGCCGGTAAATACTCCAGAAAATAACAAAGGCGATAAGAGAGCGGATAAAGTTTGTCGCTAATTCATCAAACCCCCCATCAAGTTCCAGATATTCTGTAGCAAAGAAGACACCTAAAACAACAGGGATCAGCCGAAGCGGTTTTTCTAAAGCTTCAAAAGCTTTATCATCAACCAAAGTTTCTGTTTTTGCCGCCGCCGCTTCCAACCGGACCAAAACTAAACGAGAGAAGAGGCGACGCATAACGAGCGAAATGATGAGAATGCTGAGCGCAATTATAATCTGACCCACGTCTATTCCGTAAAGACCGTCACTCCATACTTCTAGAACCAGTTGCCAGAATTCATCTAACTTCAGCATTGACTTTCCTCTTCGTAACCTTAATTCAATAGACTAAATCGACACATTATATGGATACCATCTCATGAGCGTTATTATTTACCACAATCCTCGCTGCAGTAAATCCCGTCAGACCCTGGAACTGATCAAAGAGAAGGGTATTGAGCCGGTTATCGTTGATTATCTGGAAAACCCACCTGGAGTTATGGAAATTCGCAATATCCTCAAGATGCTTGATAAGAAGCCTATTGAGGTGATTCGTAAGAAAGAAGCCAAAGAAGAAGGGGTGGATATGGGTGGAGATGATATGTCCCTGATGAAAGCCATGGCTGCTAACCCTCGCATCATTGAGAGACCCATCGTTTGCAAAGGCGACAAAGCCGTATTAGGTCGTCCCCCCGAGAACGTTCACGACCTTCTTTAAAGTTCAATATGATTACATTTCATAGATGCGATTAAGGCCCTTCGGGGCCTTTTTATTATATAAATAGAAATATATAACACGCTAGGATTTAGCGGTATGTTTGATTTTTCTACCAATATGATGTATAGTCACCTCAATATAATTAATAAATGATCAAACCTGGGGGAATCATGACTTTATTCAACATGATAAAATTATGCAGTACAGGGCTGTTATTCATCGCATTTTCTGGCTGCGCTAATCTCAACACTATTAATAGAACAACGAACCTTCCTTCAGCAGGAAATGGAACGGCAATTCACCTTGATGCTCAGCAACGCTTAGTCATGGGCAATGCTATGAAATTCTGCGCTGAGCCAAGTCCAGATGCCTTATCTTCCTATGCTGCATCCCTTGGTTTTGGCGCCTCTATCCCTGGAGAAGGTGCCGTTTCTGTTGCCAATGCGCTTCAAAGCAACAGCGCCAGTATTGGGCTGCGCACCCAATCAATTACCCTAATGCGGGATGCTCTTTATCGTATGTGTGAGGCTGCTTATGCAAATAAAATGGGTAAGATCCAAGTCGCGAGCTTTTTACGCCGCAGCCAAGATTTAACTGTCGTAATATTAGCCATAGAGCAACTGACCGGTGTGGTTAAAGCTGATCCCGTGATTTTAACCAGCAACGCCAGCGCCAACACTTCAGCCAGTCTTTTAAGCAATGAAAAAGCGTTAGAAGAAGCCAGTAAATTGGTGGCGAAGAGAAAAACCACCGTAACTGAAGCAACAAAAGCTCTTGAAGGTGCGGAAAAAGAACTTGTAACTGCTCAAGCTAACATCACTACAATAAAGACTGATATTTCTATACTTGAAGGACAGACACCACCAGGAGACACTACAGCAAAAAAGGCTGAACTTAAAAAAGCAAATGAAGTTCAAGCTGATAAGCAAACAGCTGTCGATCAAGCTGAAAATAACCTGAAAACAGCAAGAGCTTCCTTAAAGACCGCTGAAGAAACTTTGGACGCGATAAGCAAGTACCGGGATGTCGATTTAACAAATTCCTATGCCACCGCAACAGGCCAAGGAAAATTCATAATAAATACACCGAAGCAAGACCTTGACGCAGCTCAAACCAAAGATATTGCTGCTGCGGTAACAAAAATTGTGACAACGGCTTTAAAGAAAGACGATAGCTTAAGTGTTTGCTTAATCTACCTAACATCTTCAAAGGAAGAGAAAGTTAGGACTGAAGAAAATATTGAAAAACTAAGTGAATCCATAGAGATGAAGGTCCAAAAACTTACAGGCAACAAAGTAACTGGTCAGGATAGAAACACTTTAGAAGCAGAAGCCGTCAAAGAAGAAAACCAGAGAAAGAAAGCTCAGAAAAAGCTAGATTCAATAGAAGCTGATCCTGCAGTTAAATTCTGCAATAGGTTAATAGAAAATTCTTCCAAAAATAGAGGGGCCTTCCCAACTATGAAGGTAACTGAGAACTAAAGAAGGATCATCTTAAAGTCGCTTTAACTCAGTCCTAATTGACCGCGTATATACTTGGGCACAAAGGGACTTGTACCTCTCAGGCGGCGGTCTTGGCCTTTGGGGAGGTTACCTATAAAGGGCAAGGCGTCTGAGACGTGGTTTGAGCGGAAAATACAGGCGGGGTGGGTTGACCAACGTAACCAGCTTAACTTGCTCTGCCAGCAAAGCATCATCATCTTGCCACAAGAACTCCTCACCAAACTTTTCAAAAAACCGAGGAGCCGAGCTTTCTTCCAAGCCTAGGCTCAGGACCCATTAAATTTTAAGATTCCCAATTGAGCTAATCTGTGATTCATTGAGGCAAAGGAGATTCTCTCAATGAATGACTTGTTTTAT
>JAPHRK010000005.1 GCA_026196105.1 Rhodospirillales bacterium
AATCATAGTGACCCATGTTGAGGTCGGCAGGAATGACTAATTTGTCAGCTTCAACAGCACCAGGAAGATCAGGGATAACTGTTTCTGGAGCAGGAAGGCTTTGATCTTTTTTGTTCACCATCACCCAGCGGACGTAATCCAGGACAACTTCATCGCGCTGATTAGCACCAATGGAGTTAACATAAACAACGCCAGTTTTGCCGTTTGAATTTTCCTTGAGGCCAATCACTTTCGACATGGTGCGAACAGTGTCGCCGGGATAAACCGGGGTGCCAAAGCGCCCAGAGGAGTAGCCGAGGTTCGCGACAGCATTCAAAGAGATGTCCGGAACGGTTTTGCCAAACACCATGTGGAACATCAGAAAGTCATCAATAGGCGCTTGCTCAAAACCAAGGTCCATGGCGAAGGTGTCTGCTGATTGAACAGCAAAACGGGGGCCATAAAGGGCGGTATAAAGAGTGACGTCACCTTCAGTAATGGTACGAGGTGTCGCGTGAAATATTTCTTGTCCGATTTTAAAATCTTCGAAGAAGTTACCTGTGTTTGTTTTACTCATCTTTAAGCTACCCCTCCCATTTCAGCTATGGCCTCAGCCATGGAGATCAAGCGCTTGGCGTTTTCGACATGGAGGTTTTCAACAAGTTTCCCATCGACCTGCAACACACCTTTGCCTTCTTTCTCGGCTTCAGCGTGGGCAGCGATGATTTTGCGTGACCAGGCAATTTCAGCTTCAGCAGGCGCAAAAACTTCGTTGGCAGCGGCAACTTGTTTAGGGTGAATCAGAGTTTTGCCATCAAAGCCCAACTCAGCACCCTGCCAGCAAGCCGCTTTGCATCCTTCGTCGTCAGCAAGGTCAAGGTAAACACCATCAAGAATTGGAATGCCTGCAGCGCGGGCGGCTAACATGCAAAGACCGAGCGATGTGATGAAGGGAAGGCGCATGGGGGTGTGGAGGCAGTGTAGATCTTTTGCCAGATCTGAGGTGCCCATAACAAAACCCCCAAGACGAGGGGTTGAGTCGGCAATTTCTTCGGCTTTGAACATGGCGCGTGGGGTTTCCATCATGCACCAAATGGTTTGCTCAGCTGGAGCGCCTGCGTTGTCCATGATGGACTCGATTTGGCGAACTGTATCGGCGCTTTCCACTTTCGGGAACAAGATGCCATCGGCACCACATTGGCTGGCCGCAGCGATATCGGCCTGACCCCAAGGGGTGTTCAGGCCGTTAACCCGCACCAGGATTTCACGTTTGCCGTAACCACCTTCTTTGACCGCATTACAAATTTGCTCACGCGCGAGTTCTTTTGCATCCGGTGCAACAGAATCCTCCATATCCAGGATAAGGGCATCGGCGGCGAGGGTTTTTGCTTTTTCAAGAGCCCGAGCGTTTGAACCGGGCATATAAAGAACACTGCGGCGAGGGCGCGCTGTAACAGCCATTGAATTTTCTCCATTAATAGATAGCTCTGTTGGCGGCAGACTATAGTCACGGAGCCAATTGTTGCAAGCTTGGGGATGCCGTTTAGGGAATTTTGCGCCCTAATTTCTCCGCTCTAAAGAAAATTCGCCTCAGAAATACCTGAGAAACCAAACTCTTGAATGACCTTTGTATAATAAGGGCAGAAACAGAGACAAACGTTTCACTTATTTTTAAAGGAGAAGACCATGTCACAACTTAATTTTTTAGAGCAAGTCTCAACGACTTTTACAAGTTCATCCAGCACACCAGAGATCGTTCTAGGTATTGCTACATTGGTATTTTTTATTGGATTGGGTATCTATTACAATATGGAAGATGACGAGCCATTTTGCTGAAGATTGAGACAGAACAGATTAAACATCTATGATCACATTTTGGCATGCTATAAGTAGCCAAAGGAGCACCTTAAAAAGGGGTTGGTGTATTGGTCATAGAAATAACAAAAACAAGATAAAAACTTTCCGTCCTTCGAGCAAACTTGACAAGTTCATGGGCAAGAAGCAAATCAAATGCTTCCTGCCAATCCCATCGCTAACAATGATATCCTATTGGTAATAACCAACACTCAAAATAACATCACCACTGTTTTGGGTTTTGAGAATTTTTGTTGTTGGGATACCTGTGAGGGGGTTCTTATATTTGTAAGTAATCTCTCCTTGGTCCTTAGTTTTCGCCATTTCAACAATTTCTCGGATGAAGTATTTTCCTTCAGCATCTTGGAAATCTAGTCCGCTATTTCCATGGTGTTGCGGCAGGAAAGGATGGGTGTGAACAATACCCTCTTTACTGAATGTAATGACAAACAGGTCACGGTCTACATATCCACCGTTGAGGTCATTAAACACCGGATAAGCGCCCTCTCCGAAAGTTTCATAAGCAATAACGGCTGAATTCAAAAGTTGTTCAGCGTCACTGGCATTGCCGCAATAAGCAACTTTGACCTCAGATTCATAATTAGAAACCAAGGTGCTTAGGTCCTCAGAGACCTGAAAAATTGATTGTGTGGCATTGTTGATTGAGTTTGCTGCTTCATCAGCTTCAACAGCGACTCCTTGTAATTGCTCACTCATACTGCGAACATTTTGATCAACATCACTCATTTGGGTTTCTGTTGTCCCCAGAGCATTCTGAATATCTTTAACTCTTGATTCAATTTCTGTGGTTGCTTTTGCTGTTCGGTCAGCAAGCCCCTTCACCTCACTTGCAACAACAGCAAAACCTTTCCCTGCATCCCCTGCGCGGGCCGCTTCGATAGTTGCGTTTAGAGCTAGAAGGTTTGTTTGTCCCGCAATGCCTTTAATTTCACTGCCCAGATTAGCGATTCCATCAGCTAAATCGGCCAATTGTCCAACAGTTTCATTGGCTGCGGTGGACTTCTCTTGGGCTTCAGTGGCGGCTTGTGCTGAATTGCTGATTTGTTGAACCAGAGTTCTAAGGTTAACTTCAGAACCGTCTCCAGTTCCCCCACCGTTAACCGCACTGTCTAGGTCTTTACCCATACCATCAAGGTTACGGAGTGATTCTTCAACACCAGAAGAAAAGGTGACAGTTTTGCCTTCTAGTTCTCTGAATGCGTCATCCTTTGAAGCTTGAAGACCAGACTGCCCGCGCTTAATTCGGCGCTTGGTCGTCATTTTAATGCCCAAAGATTTTATGCTCTCAGCCAATGGACCGAGGGCACCAGAAGCCGCAATACCGTCGGTGTCATAATTTCCGTCCGTAAAGCCTTCAATAAATTTTTGCAAAATAGCAATATCGTTTGTTGAAATATCGCTGCTCGTTGTTTCCTCAATAATCACAGACATTTGCACTCCCAAAACCCGCTAAACGTTATTAAAATAGTTGGGTATTATTATTGTTTGGTTGCGGAACAAAGTAAGGGAGGCTGGGTTGAAAATCAATCACGACTAAATAAATCAAAGGTATATTTTTTATGCGTGAGTTTAATTGGCGAATAATGCTTCTCGAATACCGTCGATCATATATTGAGTAGCAAGGGCGGCGAGGAGGACGCCAAGAAGCCGGGTGAGGACGTTGATAAATGTCTCGGTAAAGTATTTAGACAAACGCTCTGCCAAGAGAAACATGATCAGGCAAATCAGCAAAACACCAATCAGCACGGCCATGACGACCCCTTGTTCAAATAATTTGCCACTTTGAGCTGACATCAACAGCATAACTGAGGTAATTGCCCCAGGACCCGCAATTAGGGGGATTGCCAAAGGAAAGACAGAGATATCTTCCGGGTGTTCTTTGACCGCTTCTTCGGCTCGTTGAGATCGCCTGGAGGACCGTTTTTCAAAAACCATTTCCAGGGCGACCAACAGCAGCATAAAGCCGCCTGCTATTTTAAAAGAAGAAAGATCAATTCCCAGCCAGCCGATGAATTCATGCCCGACGAGGGCGAAAAAGATCAATATCCCTGCAGAAATAGCGACGGCCCGAAGAGCCATACGCCGCCGAAATGACCGATCTCCACCCTCTGTCATCACCAAAAACATTGGTGTTAGTCCCAAGGGATCGATAATCACAAATAAAGTAACAAAGGCGTTGAGGATAAGGTCTGTCATTTAAATCGGTCTAAGTTCCTATTAACTTTGACCAAGGATATCAGGAAAGATGTACCTTGGCGCTTTCTTTTTATAAGCAAGATAAGTGCCCCCATGGGTGTTTGTGAGATATCTCTCTTCTTTCATGATCATCTTATGGATGAACAGGAACCCAATCAGGGAGAGAATAAGAAGAATAATATTCTGCATGAGAGTCGTGTAGGCGGCAAACATAATTAAATATGAGGCAAAATAGGGGTTGCGGGAAAATTGATATATCCCAGTGGTTACCAATTCTGTCTTTTGGTTCTCAATAACCCCAACCCGCCAAGAATCTCTTAAGCCCACAAGAGAAGCGATAGAGATGAGGAGGTTAAGCCCTAGAAGAGCGAAGCCAATAGCGAGAGCAATGGGTCCATCCACGAGGTTTACCAGCCCAAAAGACGGATCAAAATAAGCAATTGCTAGAGTAACCCCTACGAACAAAATAAAAAATGCAATTGAGAGAGTTGCTTCAATATTCTTCCCGCGAATTTGTTCTCCGGTTTTCAGTTTTAAGAGAATGTTTTTAAGGGCAAACATCCCTTGAAAAACGATCTGGTGGAGGACAATGATGGCCCATATTTCTGACATTTTAATCTCTTTTCTCAAATAATCTGATATGCGGTTTCTGTCCGTCAAACTCCTCTAAAACCTTCAGGTTATACAATTACTAAAACACCACCGTGATCAGCCTTCGTCAGGTATGCTAATTATTCAGAACAAGGAGCAAACTTAACAGAAATATTTGTTTTAGGAGAAATGCGTGGCTTTCTTGAAGCTGTTGTGGTTGGGATGGCCAATGCCCAGGCCGTGCTTACCTCAGCTTATGGGAAAGTTGCCCATAGACTTTAAGAGAAAGGGTTTTGCGACCCACTAGGCATTTGACGACCTCGGCATGGAAGCCAAAGAAATGGGTGATCCTGATGTTGTGCTTACTAAATTAGGAGCACTTCTTCTCAATTGCAACGGATGCCACGCTTCCTTCCGTTTGCAGTCGATGGCTAGTAAATAGACCAGAGGTTTTCGGTTTCTTGACACATAATATCGTCGCCTTACTATTGCTGGTTCAGGTTGAATGTTTGAGTGGAATAAGTGAAACAGGTTCGGACCAGAAAAAGTGCAGAGGCCCGCAAGGCAGAGATCGTAGATGCAGTCATCCGTATGGCTGGGGATATTGGACCTGACCGTTTAACCACAGAAAAGATGGCACAAGAAGTGGGGATTTCTCAAGCTGGAATTTTCAGACATTTCCCCACTAAAGGCGATATCTGGGAGGCGGTAGCTCAGCGGGTTGGTGAAATCCTCCAGTCTGCTTCGCCTCTTGAGGAAATTGAAAAGGTAAGGCCTTATGATCAATTAAGGCAGTTGGTGATTGATCATCTCGGTTTTATCCAACTTACCCCCGCGATTCCCGATATCTTGTTTTCACGAGAACTTCATAGTGAAAACGAAAAAATACGTGCTTTTTTTGCCGGACTTATGGGTAAGCGTCAGCGTAATTTCTCTCGGCTGATTTCTGCTGAAATTTCAACTGGATACTTTAAACCGACGCTTAATTCAGATGACGGAGCCTATCTTATTTTGTCCCTCATCCAAGGTCTCGCCATGCGCTGGTCTTTGAGTGCTCGGAGCTTTGATTTGGTCACGGAAGGGGAGCGGCTGCTTGACCTGCAATTAGACGGCTTTAAGAAGCAATCAAGCTAACCACTGAAATTGTAATTGCTGCAATGATACCTGCCCAAAGCAAGCGGTCATTGCCATTACTATTTTTCTTTGATGCCATAGCTTCTAAGGTCTCGGGGTGAAGTTTTAAGCCCCCTTGAGCCATATCGCCGAGGTTGGCTTCAAGGCCCGCCAGGACGATGGGCAAGCGTTGTAGGTTGGTGGTGAAATCTTCAGCGGCGTCACGGATACGCGCTTGCGGTCCCATGTTTTCCATGAACCATTCTTCGATGAGAGGTTCCGCTAATTGCCACATATTGGCTTGAGGGCTGAGTGTGCGGCCTGTGCCTTCTATCAACAGCATGGTTTTTTGCAGTTGAAGCAATTGGGGTTGCGTTTCCATATCGAAATATTCAGTGACCTGGAACAGCTGGGCCAGAAGGCGTGCCATGGATATTTGGTCTTGTGGTAAACCAAGAATTGGCTCAGCAATCGAGCGACTAGCTTGGGTAAATGCATCAACAGATTTATGAGCAGGTACCCACCCAGCTTCGAAATGGACTTCGGCAGCACGGCGGTAATTTTTGGTCAAAAAGGCGATGAGCATTTCAGCTAAATGGCGGCGGGTCTTTTTATCCACCCGGCCCATGATGCCGAAATCGACGGCAATAATGGTGCCGTCATCTCGAACAAACAGGTTGCCGGGGTGCAAATCCCCATGAAAGAAACCATCACGGAAGACCATCTTAAAGAAAAGCCCGGCGCATTTTGTAATCACGTCAATAGGGTCGTGGCCTGCCGCTGTTAGAGCGTCACGCTCATCTATAGGGGTGCCCGAAATACGTTCCATGGTCATGACAGATTGGGCTGTGCGCGGCCAATCAATGGTCGGGATATGGATGTCAGGGTCACCAGCAAAATTCTCTGCTATCTCAGCGGCGGCAGCGGCTTCAAACCGTAAATCCATTTCTAATTGGACGGATTCTTCTAAAGCCCTCACCGTTTCGACAGGCTTGAGGCGCATCAGTTCGGGTTTAGCTCGTTCCAGCAATTCAGCCGCCCAATAGAACATGTCGAAATCGCGTCTAAAGGAATCTTTCACATGGGGGCGCAGAACTTTCACGGCGACTTCTTCGCCTTCAACGGTCGTGGCAAAGTGGACCTGGGCTATGGAGGCAGCAGCAACCGCTTGATCCTCAAATTCAGAGAAAAGACTGTCGATCGGTGCGCCTAAATCTTTCTCAATAATGGCGCGGGCTTGATGGCCAGGAAAGGGAGCGAGACGATCTTGAAGCTCAGATAAATCTGCCGCCATTTCCTCGCCAAGTAAATCTGAGCGTGTGGACAAGGCTTGTCCCAGTTTGATCATGGTCGGGCCGAGGGTTTCTAAAGCTTTGGCAAGACGTTGCCCGGGACGCAGCTTGGCGATAGAGCGACTACGAAAGGCAGGTAGGAGCTTTGCAGCGAGAACCACACCGGGTGCCACATCTAAACGCTCCAGTAAGAACAAGGCATCGTAACGAGCCAAGGTCCGAGCGACCTTAAGGAGGCGGCGAATATTTCTTAAAGAGCGGATCATCAATTTATGCCTCAGACTCGCCAGCCGGTATGCAAGGCGGCAATACCGCCTGAAAGGTTTCGGTAGCTTACTTGCTCAAAGCCCGCTGTACGAATCATCTCAGCGAATTCCTCTTGAGGTGGGAATTGACGAATGCTTTCCGCCAAATACTGATAAGATTCCCGATCATTTGCGACCATCTCGCCAATTTTCGGCAAAAGTCCGAAGGAATAAATGTCATAAATTTTGTCGAGAACCGGCAATACCACTTCGCTAAATTCCAGACAAAGGAATCGACCGCCAGGCTTTAAAACCCGGCGGGCGTCTTCAAGAGCGGCGGGAATGTCAGTCACGTTACGGATACAAAAGGCAATGGTGTAAGCGTCCACAGATTGGTCTGGGACCGGGAGTTTCTCAGCGTTACCGCAAATCCAACTGATCCCTGTGAGCAGGCCTTCATCAACGGAACGGTCCCGTCCGACGTGAAGCATTTCATAGTTAATGTCACATACGAAAACCTCGCCGTCGCCTTTAACCCGATCAAGGAAGCGCATGGCAATATCGCCTGTGCCACCGCCGACATCGAGCAAGGTCATGCCCGGTTGAGGTTTAAGCCAATCCATCATGGCGGCTTTCCATAAACGATGAACGCCCATACTCATCAGGTCATTCATCAGGTCGTACTTACCGGCTACGCTGTCAAAAACGTCTCGCACCATGGAGGCTTTTTCCTCTCTGGCGACAGTAGAGAAACCGAAATGGGTGGTTTCTGTTTGGTCCGGTGACGAACTATTTTGTTGGCTTGATTTCGACATGAGCGGAACATAGCCTATGAATATGCGAAGCGCCACATTGGATTGATATGAAAATGAGAGATTAAAGAGAAAATATGCCTGAGCTTCCCGAAGTTGAAACCGTTTGCCGGGGAATCGCCCCTTACCTTGAAGGACGAACCCTAAAAACTGTGGTTCAGCGCCGCCCTAACCTGCGTAAACCCTTCCCAGAAGATTTTGTCACGCGCCTTGAAGGGGCGAAGGTTATTACGGTGCGAAGGCGGGCTAAATATATTGTCATCCATACGTCTAGTGATGATGCCCTCCTTATTCATTTAGGGATGTCCGGACGGATGACGGTTTATGATCCAGGCGAAGCTCCTGACCCAGCAGCCCATGACCATGTGGATTTTGTCACCGACCAAGGTCATACCTTGCGTTTTACTGACCCCCGTCGATTCGGTTTGATGGATATTGTTGAGGGCGCGAAACTTGACGATCACCCCTTAATGGCGGCTATTGGGCCGGAGCCATTGGGCAATCAATTTAATGCCACTGTTTTGGCTGAAAACCTTAAGAAGAGAAACAGCCCAATCAAGTCGGTACTCCTTGATCAAAAGGTGGTGGCGGGGCTAGGCAATATATATGTGTGTGAATCCTTGTTTCGATCTGGAATTTCCCCCACACGCAAAGCCCTAAATCTCAAAACTAAAGAGGTCGAGAGGCTTTGGGAGAAAATTGTTGCCGTTCTTAATGAAGCTATTGCTGCGGGGGGCTCTTCTTTAAAGGACCATCGTCAGGCTTCTGGAGAACTTGGATACTTTCAGCATAACTTTAAAGTCTATGGGCGCGAAGGGGAGCCTTGTCCGGGGTGTGATTGTAATATTGAAAGTACAGGAGGCATTGAACGAATCACTCAATCGGGGCGCTCCACCTTCTTTTGTGCAAAGAAGCAAAGATAAGAGTCTGTTGTGAAAAAAATCTATGCTATAGCCATTTCCATGATGCAAATGGGGAAAATAATCGCCGCTTTTTGTTTGGCACTCTTTATGTCCTTTTCGGCTTTGGCTGAAGACAAAGCCTTTGTCTCGGGATTTGAAGATTTGCCTCTCATGGCTGGCCTGGAAATGGCCGATGAAGGGAATTTGGAATTCGAAACCCCTCAGGGGAGAATTGTCGAATCCTACGCCCATGGCCCCATTTCAAAATCAGAAATCCTCTCTTTTTACAAAACCGTCCTGCCCCAACTAGGATGGATGGAGAAGACTCAAGGCGTTTTTCAAAGAGAAGGGGAGATTCTCAAACTTGAGTTTCCCACAGAAATTCCAGATAAGAGCAACCAAGATAAGACGGTCACCGTCCACTTTGCCTTATCACCTTATAAATAGTTCCAACCAGTTAAATTAAATATCCGAGGGAGTAACCTTAAGATGGCTTACGAAAACATCATTTCCGAGAAAAAGGGCCGCGTTGGTCTTGTCACATTAAACCGCCCTAAAGCGATGAACGCTTTAAACCCGGACCTGATGCTTGAGCTCAAAGCTGCTCTTATTGACTTTGATGCTGATGATGAAATTGGGGCTATCATTTTGACAGGTAGCAACAAAGCTTTTGCCGCAGGCGCTGATATTAAAGCCATGCAGAACAAAACCTTCATGGAAGCTTTCATGGGTGATTTCATTACCGACAACTGGGAGCAACTCCGTTTGTGCCGCAAGCCCGTTATTGCCGCTGTTGCAGGATATGCCCTTGGTGGCGGCTGTGAAGTAGCCATGATGTGTGACTTTATCTTAGCTGCTGACAATGCCAAGTTCGGTCAACCTGAAATCAAATTGGGAATCATCCCTGGTGCTGGTGGTACTCAACGCCTCACCCGTTATGTCGGCAAATCAAAAGCCATGGAAATGGTCCTAACAGGCCGGATGATGGATGCTGAAGAAGCTGAGCGTGCTGGGCTTGTGAGCCGTATAGTTCCAGTTGATGATCTACTTGATGATGCTATTGATACCGCTGAAGAGATTGCTAAGCTTTCACGTCCTTCTGTGATGATGGCAAAAGAATGTGTTAACCGTTCTTATGAAGTCACCCTCAACGAAGGTGTCTTGTTTGAACGTAGAGCTTTTCACTCCTTATTTGGTACCGATGACCAAAAAGAAGGTATGTCAGCGTTTGCTGAGAAGCGCTCGCCGAATTTTGAGAATAAATAATTGAATAAAAGGCGGAGTTATTGCGTTTCGGGCGCTTGACGACAGAGTTTAAGCGCTATATAACCCCGCCTTCCGAATTTAGAAATTAGATTGAACGTAGGTTCTTAGAGTTATGGCCCATCACAAGTCTGCTAAAAAACGTATTCGTCGTAATGACCGTCGCGCTGAAATTAACGGCGCGCGCATGAGCCGCATTCGTACATTTGTTAAAAACGTTGAGCTGGCAATCGCATCAGGCGATCAGCCAAAAGCCCAAGAAGCTTTAAAAGCTGCTCAGCCAGAAATGATGCGTGGCGTTAGCCGGGGTGTTGTTAAACAAAACACCATGTCCCGGAAAATTTCCCGCCTCTCTGCACGTATTAAGGCAATCGCTTAAACACGTAAGCGATTCGCCTGAAATTTAAAAAGTCGCCTCGGGGTTTTCCGGTGGGCGGCTTTTTTGCGTCTTTATTCCAAAAGCTCTAAAGACTAATGAAATCCCTCAAAACACAAAGGCGTGATTCAAAAGGCGTCTTCTAGAGTCAAGAAGTTTATTTTGCATTTTCGTGATTCAATCTGATTGAATGCATCCTTTCTCGAGGCTAAAGTGTCTTTGGTTTTGACCGGGGGAGAACGGCAAAAAGCCAACAGTTGAAGACGAAGTCTTAAGAAGGTGTGACGCATATGATAGCGCTCGCAAGCAGGTTTTTTTTGGCAACCTTAAACTGGGAAGGTTGAGGCGTCAGAAAATATATGTGTTAACCAATTTTTGTACTTATTTGTACTTAGAAGAACTAAACGACGTCAAAAATGACGCGGAAGTAACTACATTTTGCTCTTTATATAAAGGCTCCCGTTTTAGGTGTTTTATTCTCCTTCTATCAAACGGGTGTTTGATTTTAACTTACTGGAAGTGGTCAATTAAGGCGGCTTTCTAATGTTTATTTTTTTATTCGGCTCATCCAACTTCGTTGGGTTTGAGTCACGGGGAATAATTGGATTCTAATGGGATACCAACACGACATATCTTCCGTCGATGGGGCCGTTGAAGAGCAATGGGGTCGCATCTGTGAAAAAATGAAGAGCGAAATCGGAGATGCCGCTTTTAAAAGCTGGCTCAAACCAATGTCTATCAAAGATATTGTCGATGGCTCCTTAAAAATTTCTGTACCAACACGTTTTATGCGCGATTGGGTCATGACCCATTATGCCGAGCGATTGCAGAGTCTGTGGAATCGGGAAAATACCGGGATTAAGTCCTTGGATATTTCCGTTCAGGAAGAACGTAAAAGCCCGACAGCGGCTTTGGCATCAAAAGGCGGTCCTTTTGCGGCTCCTTTGTCCCAGCCTCGCCCTCAATCTTCTTCCAGAGGATCAAAGTCTGGTATGCCGGAGCTTCGTTCTGCTGCGACAGGCCGTGATTCTCTTTCAGATGAGCGTGCCGAACTCTGCGCACCTTTGGATACCCGCTATACATTTGACAACTTCGTTGTTGGGAAACCTAACGAGTTTGCTTATGCCGCAGCCAAACGAATCGCAGAAGCAGAAGTGGTGCAGTTTAATCCCCTCTTCCTTTATGGCGGCGTTGGCTTGGGCAAGACCCATTTGATGCACGCTATTGCCTGGCAGATTCGTTCCGCCAACCCGAATCGTTCTGTGGTCTATATGTCAGCAGAAAAATTCATGTATCGCTTTATTCGGGCTTTGCGTGAAAAGAATACAGTGGACTTCAAAGAACAGTTCCGATCTGTAGACGTTTTGATGATTGATGATGTTCAATTTATCAGCGGGAAAGAATCCACTCAGGAAGAATTTTTCCATACCTTTAACGCTCTTGTTGACCAAGGTCGCCAGATCGTTATTTCGGCGGATAAATCTCCTTCTGATCTGGAAGGAATGGAAGAGCGCTTGAAATCCAGACTGAATTGTGGCTTGGTGGCTGATATCCATGCCACGACCTATGAGCTTCGCTTGGGTATTTTGCAGGCTAAATCTGAACAGATGAACCTGATCATGCCGCAAAAGGTAACAGAATTTCTCGCTCACAAAATCACCTCCAATGTTCGTGAGCTTGAAGGTGCCCTAAATCGGGTTGTCGCTCATTCTCAACTAGTGGGCCGTGACATTACGCTAGAAAGCACCCAGGAAGTTCTCCATGATCTTCTGAGGGCAAATGATCGTCGAGTGACTATTGAGGAGATACAAAAGCGGGTGGCTGAACATTTCAACATCCGGATCTCTGACATGCACTCAGCGCGTAGAGCCCGTTCAGTGGCACGTCCTCGTCAGGTGGCTATGTATCTCGCCAAACAACTTACCTCACGCTCTTTACCCGAAATTGGCCGTAAGTTTGGCGGCCGGGATCACACGACGGTTATGCATGCCGTGAAAAAAGTTGATGAGTTACGTAATGCCGAGCAGTCTTTTGCAGAAGATGTGGAACTCCTTAAGCGGATGCTTGAGAGCTAAGTTTGAAAAGAGTTCTCTCCCCCTGTTAGGGGGAGTTGGGGTGGATATGGAGAAGATGCATCCTTCGTCCGTTTGTACCCCTCCTAACCTCCCCTAGAAGGGGAGGGACGGCAACTTTAAGCCCCTCTCAACATATTGTGGATAAACACCCTAAAAAAGCACAAAAAGGCTTCGGTTTTGGGTGTGTTCTGTTATACTGAATCTCCTTTTACGAGGGCCGCTATGCGGCCTTTCCTTTATCTGCTGTCAGGACGAGGTTTCTGAGGTGTTAAGGGGGTGAAAAGGCCAGGGTTTTCCTTGGGATATTTAGTTTTGGGGATAATAACGGCGGATCGAAAATAAGATCATGAAAATTACTATCGAACGGGCGACATTGCTGAAGTCCTTAGCGCATGTGCAAAGCGTTGTGGAGCGTCGGAATACTATTCCAATTTTATCCAACGTTAAAATTGAAGCCGATGGTGAAACCATTAGCCTTAATGCAACGGATATGGATTTGGATATCGTTGAGACGGCAAGTGCTGAAGTTATGACGCCGGGCGTGCTGACGACCCAGGCTCATACTCTCTATGATATTGTACGTAAGCTTCCTGATGGCTCCCAAGTTGAGCTGGATTATACCGGTGGTGACGGGCAACTTATTCTTCGTGCGGGGCGCTCTAAGTTTACCTTGGCTTGTTTGCCAACGGAAGACTTCCCTGTGATGTCTGGTGGCGAGTTTCCAAATACGTTCATGGTTCCCGCTGGTGAGCTGCGCAATCTGATTGATTGCACTCGTTTTGCTATCTCTACGGAAGAGACCAGATATTATCTCAACGGTATTTATCTCCATGCTGGCGACGTTGGCGGGACTGCTGTGTTGCGCGGTGTTGCAACGGACGGTCACCGTTTAGCCAGTGTTGATTTGCCTATGCCTGAAGGGGCCTCTGATATTCCAGGCGTAATCGTTCCTCGCAAAGCCGTTGGTGAGCTTCGTAAGTTGATTGAAGAAACGGGTGATGCAGTAGAAATAAGCCTGTCGGAAACGAAAATTCGCTTTGCTTTTGATGATGCGATTTTAACTTCCAAGCTTATTGATGGCACTTTCCCGGATTATCAGCGGGTTATTCCTCAAGGCAACGATAAGATTCTTGAAGTGGATAGCAAAAGCTTGGCCCAGGTGGTCGATCGTGTTTCTGCTATTTCTACAGAAAAAACACGTGCGGTTAAGCTTGCTTTGAGCCCCGGCATGTTGGTTCTTTCTGCAAGTAGCCCTGAGAGTGGAACGGCGACGGAAGAAGTGGAAGTTTCCTACAGTGCTGACGCCATCGAAATTGGTTTTAATTCACGTTACCTGCTCGAAATTCTGCATCAGGTTGAAGGCGATACGGTTCAATTCCAATTAGCTGATGGGGCATCCCCCACCTTGGTTCGGGATTCTGCTGATGCCAGCGCGCTTTATGTGCTTATGCCCATGCGCGTTTAAGGGTTGAGGAATCTGACAATACTCGCTGAAAAAATGGAACCTTCTTCCGGTTTTTCTCAAGACGGTGCGACTAATGACGCAACGCAGGGGAAGGTATCTGAAAATGCTATGGCGGTCACTCAGGTTACCTTGAGTGATTTTCGCAGTTATCCCTTTCAGCGGCTGGAGACAGATACTCGTTCTGTGGTTTTCACGGGGCCTAATGGGGCAGGAAAAACAAACCTGCTTGAGGCTCTGTCTTTTTTGGTTCCCGGTCGCGGTCTTCGTCGGTCAAAAGTGCAAGATATTAGCCGCCGAAGTCCTGGAGAGCCAGAAGATACGCGACGTCCTTGGGGGGTTGCTGCCGTTGCCCAAACACCGGAAGGGACGACGGAGTTAGGCACAGGTCGTGACCCTGGCAACCTTGGCAATGGTCGCGAACGTCGGTTGGTGAAGGTCAACGGCGAGACGGTTAAAAGCCAGTCAGTGCTGGCAGAACATTTATCCATGGTGTGGCTCACACCGCAAATGGATCGTTTATTTATTGATGGCGCTTCTGCCCGTCGGCGGTTTTTAGATCGCTTGGTTTATGGTTTTGACCCGGCCCATTCGGGGCGGTTGAGTGCTTGGGATAAAGCAGCTCGCTCCCGGTTGAAGCTGTTAAAAGAAGGTCAGGCTGATGGAGATTGGCTGAGCGCCCTTGAAACCACCATGGCGGAAAAGGCGATTGCGATTGCTGCAGCCAGACGGCAAATGGCGGAACGATTGGATGCGGCTTGTCAGGATGCAGATGGGCTGTTCCCTAAGGCGAGTGTTGAGATTGTCGGTCGTATGGAAGAGATGCTCAATAGTCAGCCCGCTTTAGCTGTTGAAGAGCAATTGAGAACGGCCTTGAATGTTTCTCGTCGTCAAGATGGTGAAACAGGCTCAACTTCTGAAGGGCCTCAAAAGAGCGATCTTAAGGTTGTTCATTTGACGAAAAAGGTAGAAGCAGAGCAATGCTCTACGGGAGAGCAAAAAGCTTTGTTAATTGCGATTGTTCTCGCAGATGCCCGGTTGAGGGCTGCAGAGCGAGGGGCACCGCCGATTTTGTTATTAGATGAAATTGCGGCCCATCTAGACGGACAACGCCGCGAGGCCTTGTTCGGAGAAATTTTTAGTCTGGGAGCCCAAGCCTGGGTAACTGGAACTGACCACGCGGTCTTTTCTTCTTTGGGAGATAAAGTCCGGTTTTTTAGTGTTGATAACGGTACTGTTCGGCCCCAGTAGGGCCTAATATTTTTATAAAGAAGAGCATGGAATGACTGAAGAAACCACAAACCCAGAGACTGAAAACGAGATCTATGATGCTCAGTCGATTAAGGTATTGCGGGGCCTTGAAGCGGTGCGGAAACGCCCTGGCATGTACATTGGCGACACCGACGATGGCACCGGGTTGCACCATATGGTCTATGAGGCCGTCGATAACGCCATTGATGAATCCCTTGCTGGCCATTGCGATGATGTGCGAGTCATCCTCAATGGGGATGGGTCAGTCACCATTTCTGATAATGGGCGCGGTATTCCAGTTGATATCCATGAAGAAGAAGGGGTTTCTGCTGCCGAGGTCATCATGACCCAGCTCCATGCTGGTGGTAAGTTTGACAATAATTCTTACAAAGTTTCTGGCGGTTTACACGGGGTGGGTGTTTCCGTGGTGAATGCCCTGTCCGACTGGCTTGATGTGCGAATTTGGCGCGATGGTAAAGAGCATTTCATTCGCTTTAGAAACGGCGAGGCTGAAGCCCCTCTTAAAGTTATTGGTGATGCAGGTGATAACAAAGGGACTCATGTGACTTTTAAGGCCTCACCTGAAACCTTCACCATGACTGAGTTTGATTTCCCCACTCTTGAACATCGCTTGCGTGAACTGGCCTTCTTGAACTCAGGTGTTAGCCTCAAACTTATTGATGAGCGCCATGCAGAACGTAAACAGGTAGACTTGTATTACGAAGGTGGTTTGGTCGCCTTTGTTGAGTTTTTGGATCGGGCAAAAAAACCGTTGCACACACCGATTATCAGCTGTTTAGGGGAAAAAGACGGTACCGTTATTGAGTTGGCTATGCAGTGGAATGATAGCTATCACGAATCCACCCTTTGCTTCACCAACAACATCCCTCAAAGAGATGGCGGCACCCACTTAGCTGGTTTCAGAGCTGCTTTGACTCGCTGTGTGAACGCTTATGCTAATGCCACAGGCTTGGTGAAAAAGGCTAAAGTTTCGGTGACGGGGGAAGACATTCGGGAAGGTTTGACTTGTGTGCTTTCCGCAAAAGTTCCTGATCCTAAATTCTCATCTCAAACCAAAGATAAATTGGTTTCTTCTGAAGTTCGCCCCGTTGTTGAAGGGGTTGTCGGTGAGAAATTGACCGAGTGGTTTGAAGAGCACCCCAATGAAGCCAAATCAGTTATTGGCAAGATTATTGAAGCGGCAACAGCTCGCGAGGCCGCCCGTAAAGCCCGTGATCTAACTCGTCGGAAAGGGGCACTAGATATCAGCTCTCTCCCTGGCAAGTTGGCAGATTGCCAAGAGCGCGACCCGGCGCTCAGTGAACTGTTTATCGTCGAGGGTGACTCTGCTGGTGGTTCTGCGAAGCAAGGTCGTGATCGTAAAAGCCAAGCAATTTTGCCTCTGAAAGGTAAAATCCTCAATGTAGAGCGGGCACGATTTGATAAGATGCTTAGTTCGCAAGAAATTGGCACCTTGATTACCGCCTTAGGAACGGGAATCGGACGGGAAGATTTTAATATTGAGAAGTGCCGTTACCATAAAATCATTATCATGACAGATGCTGATGTTGATGGTAGCCACATCCGGACTTTATTGCTGACCTTCTTCTTCAGACAAATGCCTGAAATCATTGAAAAAGGATACCTCTACATCGCGCAACCTCCGCTTTATAAAGCTAAGCGTGGGAAATCTGAAGTCTACTTGAAAGATGACAGGGCACTAGATGAGCACCTGATTGATTCAGCCATTAATGACTGTGTGCTTAGTCAAGAAGGCGGCGCCCAAATTGCAGGAGATGATCTGCGGAACCTTGTCGATGAAGCTCGTTCAATCCGTGGATTGCTTAACCAGCTAGGTCGCAACACCCCAGTTAAACTTATTGAACAAGCTGCTGTTTCAGGGGCCTTCTCGCCGGATGTTCTTTCTGATACAGCTTTAGCAGCGACCATGGCTCAAACTGTGGCTGCCCGTCTTGATGTTCTTGAAAGCGAAGTCGAAAAAGGCTGGCAGGGTGAAGCTGCTGAAGAAGGTGGCTTGATTTTCACTCGAACCATCCGTGGAGTTGCTGAGCGCCATACTTTGGGCGGACCGATCATCAACAGTGCTGAAGCGCGGAAATTACATTCTCTTGTTGATTCTCTGCAACAAACTTATAGCCAGCCAAGTGTTTTAACCATGAAAGAACAAGAAGTTGCCATTAATGGCCCGCTTTCTTTAGCAAATTCAGTCATGGGCTTAGGCCGTAAAGGGATGGCAGTTCAGCGTTACAAAGGTTTGGGTGAAATGAACCCGGAACAGCTTTGGGAAACCACGTTGGATACCAATGCACGTTCTCTGCTTCAGGTCAGAGTTGCGCATATAGATGAAGCCGAGGAAGTGTTCTCAACCCTCATGGGGGATGTTGTCGAACCTCGTCGTGAATTTATCCAAAGCAATGCACTTAATGTGGCTAATTTGGACGTGTAAGTTTAAAAAATAAGGACAGCTTCATGAGCCCAGATGAACTTGGTGAGATTATTGATTCTCACTACCAATGGTTAAATATGGATCCTGCAGGTCGGCGAGCGGTTCTATTTGGAGCTGACCTTAGGGGGGTGGATCTTTCGGGGTTAGATTTAACGGATGTAGATTTCCGCTCGGCTGACTTATCGGATTCAGACCTGTCTGGGGCCAACCTAACGAGAGCAAACTTTAGTGATGCTACCCTAACTTACGCCAACCTATCCAACGCTAATTTAAGCACCGCGGAGTTTAATGATACGGATCTGAGGGGGGCTTATCTGCTTGGAGCAAACCTCACTGGGACGGAAGCCTGGCGGTGTAATTTTAAAGGTACGATGATTGAGGCTGAGGCGTTGCATAATTTGCTCGGTTGCCGCAATCCTTGAGGAGAAAAAAATCAACAAAAAAATAAAAAGGACACTTAAATAAAAGTGTCACTTGTGAGACTCAAGAAAGCCTCTTAAGCCTTTGAAAAAAAGGCTCTTCGCTCTAAACATAAACCAAGTTGTGCACATAGGGCTTTGGGGTCAACAACTAGAAAAAAAGCTGCTAGAAAAAAGTTGAGGCAATAATTTTTTCTATCTTGACTTAAAAAAATATATATTATTCAAAGAGTTATTGGGGTGCCTATTTTTTAGGCAAATAGAGGAAATCCGCAGACTTCTGCCGATAAGTCCCTTTAATCGAGGATTATCTACAGACTTATCCACAAGTTTAGTGGATAGTTATTTTAGGGTTGTCTCAGCCCAGTTATTCCCCCCTTAAAGGCGTAAAATAAGGTAGAAAGACTTTTAACTTCTGGGTAATAGAAAAGACGACTTTCACGTGATGGCTCAAGACACCGAAACTAAAGGAAATATCGACCCATCTGAGTCTCCTACGGAGTCGCTGACCCAAGGTATTGAGGTCATCAAATCCTATTTAAAATCCCTTCCCAATAGACCCGGTGTTTATCGCATGATGGATTCTAAAGGGAATGCCCTTTATGTGGGGAAAGCCAAAGATTTAAAAAAACGGGTCAGCAGTTATACCCGACCTCAGCGGCAAGTGATTCGAATTCTAAGAATGATTGCGCGCACAACTTCTATGGAATTTATCACAACCCATACGGAAGCAGAGGCGCTTCTGCTTGAATCAAACCTGATTAAGAAACTGGCGCCGCGCTACAATATTCTACTTAGGGATGATAAATCCTTTCCGCTAATCCATCTGACCAGCGCCCATGCTTTCCCTCGCGTGGTGAAGCACAGAGGAGCGCGCGCCAAAGAGGGTGAGTTTTTCGGCCCTTTTGCTTCAGCCTGGTCCGTGTCTCACACCTTAGATATTCTGCAACAAGCCTTCTTGCTTAGAACCTGTTCGGATTCGGTTTTTGACTCACGCACTCGGCCCTGTTTGCTCTATCAAATCAAACGCTGTTGTGCGCCTTGTGTGCCGGACAAAATTGACCAAGAAGATTACCTCGCCCTTGTTGATCAAGCTCGAGCTTTTCTCACAGGGCGCAGTAAAGAAATTCAAAATGAACTTTCCACTCGTATGCAAGAAGCCAGTGATGCCATGGAGTTTGAAACTGCGGCCGTTTATAGAGACCGCATCCAAGCGATGGCCCGTGTTCAGGCCAAACAAGGAATTAACCTTGTTGGGGTTGGGGATGCAGATGTTATTGCGGCCCACCAGGAAGGAGGACAAACCTGTATCCAGGTCTTCTTCTTTAGGACAAGTTTTAACCATGGCAATCGGGCCTATTACCCAAGCCATAGTAAGGATGCTGAAGTGGCGGATGTTTTGGAGGCTTTTATCGGGCAGTTCTATGCCAATAAGCCACCGCCAAAACAAATTTTCCTTAGCCATAATCTTTCAGGCTTAAGTGTTTTGAAGGAAGCTTTGGCAGTTCGCGCCGGACACATTGTGCAAATCCAAGTGCCGCAACGGGGCGAAAAACGCAAAGCCATTGATCATGCATTAGTTAATGCCAAAGAAGCCTTGGCCCGTCGTATGTCGGAAAGTGCATCTCAACGAAAACTTCTTGATGGATTAGCAGAGGCCTTAGGCTTGGAATCGACGCCGCAGCGCATTGAAGTATACGATAATAGCCATATTGCCGGCACTAATGGTGTGGGCGCTATGATTGTTGCCGGGCCTGAAGGGTTTATAAAACCCGCCTATCGTAAGTTTAATATCAAAGGTGTGGTTGAAGGAAAATTCAAAGGGGGCGATGATTACAGCATGGCCCATGAAGTTTTAACCCGCCGATTCTCTCGTGCCCTTAAGGAAGACCCAGGGCGAACCGATGGCCAGTGGCCTGATCTGGTTATCTTTGATGGCGGTAAAGGACAGTTGAGTATTGCTGTTCAAGTTTTTGAAGAACTTGGAATTGATGATGTGCCTGTTGCCGCTATCGCTAAAGGTCCCGATCGCAACGCCGGGAAAGAAAAACTGTTCATGCCGGGGAAAGAACCAATCCAATTGGAATTTAAAGACCCGGTTCTTTATTTCCTCCAGCGTTTACGCGATGAAGCCCACCGTTTTGCTATTGGAACCCACCGGGTTAAAAGAGCAAAAGGGGTGAGTAAATCTATCCTTGATCAGGCTCCAGGTGTTGGGGCAAAGCGCAAACGAGCCCTGCTTCATCACTTTGGTTCAGCCGCTGCGGTGGCCAATGCCGGTCTTGAAGATTTGGAAGCTGTGGGTGGAATTAGCAAAGCAATGGCAAAAAAGCTCTATGACCATTTCCATTCTGGAAACTAATGACTAGAATGCGCTCCTTATTACCATAGCTGACTGCTTGCTTTTTAAATGTATTACAACCTGCCTAATATTTTGACCTTTTCCCGGATAATTGCGATTCCGGTTCTGGTCTATTTTATTTTCCTCGAGTCCCCTTTTGGGAACTGGGCAGCTTTTGGTGTCTATACCTTTGCAAGCATCACCGATTTTTTTGATGGTTACTTGGCTCGGGCCTGGAGTCAGCAGTCCAGTCTCGGTAAATTTCTCGACCCCATTGCCGATAAATTGCTGGTCTGCGCTATTCTGATTTTGCTCGCAGGTTTTGGTCCTTTAGATGGGATTCACATCTTACCCAGCATCGTTATTCTCAGTCGGGAAATCACCGTTTCTGGTTTGCGGGAGTTTTTGGCAGAAATCAGGGTAAGTGTACCGGTAACAAATTTGGCTAAATGGAAAACGGCTTTGCAAATGTTTGCGCTTGGTTTTCTGGTGATTGGTGAAGTTGGTCCAACATTTGGCTCATTCACCTCAACAGAAATTGGGATTTTTGGCATTTGGGCTGCCGCCGTATTAACCCTGGTAACGGGTTATGATTATCTGCGGTCCGGGTTAAAACATATTCAACAACAAGATGAAAATAACAGTGCTAATTAAGGAGCCGTGAGTGAAAGTCTTTGGTTTGGTAGGATGGAGTGGTAGCGGTAAAACCACTTTGATTAAGTCCCTCATCCCCGAAATTACCGGGCGAGGTTTCACAGTTTCAACGATGAAACATACCCATCATAAGTTTGATATCGATAAACCGGGTAAAGATTCTTACGAGCACCGTCAAGCTGGCGCTACTGAGGTGATGGTGGTTTCTGATCGACGTTGGGCTTTGATGCATGAAACCCGTGATGAACCAATCCCTTCCATGGAAGAATTGATCACCAAAATTGGTCCGGTAGACCTATTGCTTATTGAAGGCTTTAAGTCTCATGCGCATATAAAAATGGAAGTTTTTCGTCCCTCATTAGGCAAAGAGATGCGCAGTCTTGAAGATGATAGTGTTGTCGCCATTGCCAGCGATGAAGACGTTCTTAATGCCAACCGCCCTGTGCTGGACCTTAACAACGTCCCTGCTGTGGCTGACTTTATTCTAGACCAGAGCGGTCTAAAGAAGACCTGAGGTAAAACACATGTCTCAAGCCAAAGATTGTTGCTTTTCTGGCGAAGAAAAAATGATGCCGCTGGATGATGCTATTGCAAAGCTAAAGACAACGGTTTCTCCAGTTGTTGCAGAAGAGGCAGTGCCTTTGCGTGATTGTTTGGGCCGTGTTTTGGCCCAAGATGTCATCGCGCCCATGAGCGTGCCCCCTCACAATAATTCTGCTGTCGATGGCTATGCTGTCCAGCACCAGGATTTGCTCAGTGATGGGCCAACTACTTTACCGGTTACTGAACGGATTGCTGCTGGTCATCCTTTAGGTCGGGCCGCGGAACAGGGTGAGGCCTTGCGCATATTTACAGGTGCGCCAGTTCCCGAAGGATCTGATACCATTGTTATGCAGGAAGATACGGCTATTGATGGAGAAAACGTCGTAATCAACCCCGGTATTAAACTTGGGGCCAACCTTCGCCATGCGGGTGAAGATATCACCATGGGTGATGTTATCTTAAAAAAAGGCACCAAGCTCCGGCCACAGGAAATCGGCTTAGCTGCTTCTGTTGGTTGCCAATCGCTTATGACCCTTAAGAAACTCCGGGTGGCTGTTTTCTCAACAGGGGATGAAGTTAAGAACCCAGGCCAAGAGTTGGTGCCAGGGGGTATTTATGATTCTAACCGTTTCATCATCATGAGCCAACTTGAAGGCATGGGATGCGACATTACCGATCTTGGTATTCTTCCAGACCGCCTGGACCTTATCCAAGGGGCTTTAGAAAAAGCTGCTCCTGATCATGATTTGATGATTACATCGGGTGGGGTAAGCCTTGGTGAAGAAGATCATGTGAAAGCTGCAGTTGAAGCCCTTGGTGCTTTGCATTTTTGGAAGCTGGCAATTAAGCCCGGACGTCCAATCGCTTTGGGACAAGTAGGACAAACGCCCTTTATTGGCTTGCCAGGAAACCCTGTTGCCGCCCTTGTCACTTTCATGCGTATCGGTCGTCCAGTGGTGATGCTTCTTTCCGGGCGTGATGACATCAACCCGGTGCTCTATCAAGTGAAGTCAGCTTTTGACTTTGATAAAAAACCCGGGCGCCGGGAATGGTTGCGGGCTAAACTGATTAAAGGAGATGGGGAATTGAGCGTCGATAAATTTAAGGCCGATGGCTCAGGCATTCTTAATTCAATGGTTCAGTCCGATGGTCTGATTGAGCTGGGTGAAGATTGTACCGAAGTGAAAAAAGGCTCTTTGGTTAATTTCCTTCCTTTTAGCGAGGTTGCCCGATGAAGGTTCTCTATTTCGCTTGGCTGCGCAGCAAAACTGGAGTTGCCGAGGAGCTCTTAACCCCCCCCGAATCCGTGGGGACTGTGCAAGAGCTGATCGATTGGCTTATTGAAAGAGGCGCTGGTTATGCCGATGCCTTTGCGGATCTTTCTTTGGTTCGGGTTGCGGTAAATCAGGAATACGTTGATTTCTCTCATCCGGTCAAAGTGGGTGACGAGGTGGCAATGTTTCCTCCTGTGACAGGCGGCTAGGGCGATGATTCGGGTCCAGGCAGAAGATTTTGATCCCGGCTTAGAAATGGAAAAAATGGCTGAAGGCAACCATGCCATTGGCGGAATGTGTTCCTTCGTTGGCCTTGTACGTGATATGGACCCAAGTACCGGGGAAGACAAAGCTGTTAAATCCATGACCCTAGAGCATTATCCAGGGATGACCGAAAAGCAGTTGGAGAAAATTGAAACCCTCGCTAACGAGCGCTGGGATTTGGACGGTACTTTAATTATTCACCGTTACGGTAAACTTAACCCTGGTGAGCGGATTGTACTGGTGGTTACAGCGTCTCGCCATCGCCAGGCAGCATTTGATTCGTGCAATTTCCTTATGGATTGGCTCAAAACCAAAGCACCATTTTGGAAGTTAGAAGAAACCCCTGATGGGGGGCAATGGGTTGATGCCCGGGAAAGCGATAATACAGCGACTGATAAATGGGGCGAAAGCTGATATTAAAATATTATTTTAAAGAGTAAATATGACCATGGAAGATGACCGTTATCAAGCTATCAAGGCTTATCGCAATGAGGGCTTTGTCGACAGCAGTGATGGACGCGCCCTGAGAATTTTAGCTGAATTCATGGAGCCTCAAACGCGGTTAGATAAGTTTAAAATTCAAGATACTATCGTTTTTATGGGTTCAGCCCGCATTTTGAGCCAAGAAAAAGCTGAAATTGCGATTGAAGAATCTCAAAAAACGGGAAAAGGTAAGAAAAAAGCCAAGAAAGACCTAAAACTCTCCCGTTATTATGAAGAAACACGCCAATTAGCCTTTAAAATGACAGAATGGTCGAAATCTTTGCAAGGGGATGATCGGCGTTTTGTGGTTTGCACCGGGGGTGGCCCTGGGATAATGGAAGCCGCTAACCGGGGAGCATCCGAAGCCAAAGGGGTCAATGTAGGGTTTAATATCTCATTACCTATGGAGCAGCATGAAAATCCTTATATTACTCGTCATTTAACTTTTGAATTTCATTATTTTTTCATGCGCAAGTTCTGGTTTGCTTATCTCGCAAAGGCGATTGTTGTTGCGCCGGGCGGTTTTGGAACTTTAGAGGAATTATTTGAGCTTTTGACCCTGATTCAAACCCGCGTTATTCGAAAACATCTTCCCATTGTTCTCTATGGGACAGAATACTGGGATAAAGTTTTTGACCTGGAAGCTCTGGCTGATTTTGGAACAATAGATCGTAAAGATTTAAAACTCTTCTTCAGGACAGACTCAGTCGATGAAGCTTTTGATTACCTAACCAAGGAACTTCTCGAACATTCTATGCCCATTCCAGGGGCTCGGCGGTAAGTTTATGGCAAAAAGAAACCCCAGCGACCACATTCGGTTGCCGGGGTTAATTACTTTATGAGCTGCAGATCGTTAGACGGTTTTGCCGACTTCTTTGTCGTAATCTTCAATCATCATTTGGCAAACTTTACCTGGGGTAAAACTGTAGTCATCGATTTGACCAACAGGGGTTACCTCAGCAGCAGTCCCGGTGACGAAAACTTCTTGGGCATTGGCTAGCTCATCAAATTCGATTTCCCGTTCAACAACTTCTAGGCCACGTCGTTTTGCCAGTTCCATAACGGTTTGGCGGGTGATACCGTTGAGGAAGCAATCCGGTGTTGGTGTATGCAGCTTGCCATCGGGCATTAGCAAAAAGATATTTGCGCCCGTACCTTCAGCGAGTTGACCTTTCCAGTTTTGAAAAATGGCATCATCAAAACCTTTATCTTCAGCAGCATGTTTGCTCATGGTGCAGATCATATAAAGGCCAGCCGCTTTAGCATGAACTGGAGCCGTATCTGGAGCAGGGCGCTTCCAAGGGGATAGGGTCAGGCGAATGCCTTTGGCCCGCATTTCTGGAGAGAAATAGGAAGGCCATGCCCATGTTGCGATGGCAACGTGAGTTTTGGTGTCTTGTGCTGAAACGCCCATCATTTCACTGCCGCGCCAAGCAACGGGACGGATATATCCATCAACAATGTTGTTGGCCTCAATGGTTTTAAGGGTTGCTGCATCTAGCTCTTCTACTGTGTAGGGCATGGCCATACCCAACATAGTTGCTGAATCAACCAGCCGTTGGCTATGTTCGGTAAGTTTGAAAGCTTTGCCATTATAAACTCGCACACCCTCAAATACGGAAGACGCATAGTGGAGCGCATGGCTCAACACATGTAGTTTGGCATCCCGCCAATCTAACATTTCTCCATCGTACCAAATTTGACCGTCACGGTCATCAAATGAGGGGCTAGACATGTAACTTTCTTTCTTAATCTAAGGGTTCACAGGAATGATGTTGCGTTGATTAACAGTTTCTGGCATATATGTCAATAATGCTGACATAAATTGAGGAGCCGGTTATTTAACCGAACCTGATCATGACAGAGCGAAAAACCCGTGCTAATCCGCTTTTCCTCCGGGAAGAAGATATTCGCCAAGGTATTGAGCTGTTGTTTTTTGCCTATCGGGATTTCACCAAAGGCCCTGACAACATGCTTGCCGATTTTGGATTTGGGCGAGCTCACCACCGTGTTATTTATTTTGTCGGACGCCATCCTGGAATGACCGTCAGTGATTTGCTGAATATTTTACAGATCACCAAACAGAGTTTATCACGGGTCTTAAAACAGTTGGTCGAAGAAGGTTTTATCTCCCAAACTCAAGGAGAAATAGACCGCCGCCAGCGTTTGCTTAACCTAACGACAAAAGGACAAGACCTGGAGCGTAAGCTTTCAGAAGAACAGCGAGAGAGGATTGCCAACGCCTATCGCAAAGCCGGAGCTGAAGCTGTTGATGGATTCAGAAAGGTGATGATGGGGATCACAGAGGAAAAAGACCATTTTTCAGGGGATGGCTCTTAAAGCTTATCGCTACTTGGTATAACCAGCAGAGGGTGGCATACTCTTAAACTATGATAGATGATTTACCACATATTCTTGCCGTAGATGATGACAAACGGTTGCGGGAACTACTGCACAAATTTCTCTCTGAGAATGGCTTTTTGGTGACCTCAGCTGCTGATGCTGCTGAGGCGCGGGCCAAGCTCGAGTCTATTTGTTTTGATCTGATTGTTTTGGATTTAATGATGCCCGGTGAAAGTGGGTTAGAGTTTGCCCAATCTCTTCGGGAGACAAATGATATTCCCATTCTTATGCTCACAGCGATGAGTGAGCCTGATGATCGTATTAGTGGACTTGAAAAAGGGGCGGATGACTATCTCGCCAAGCCTTTCGAGCCTCGTGAATTGCTTTTGCGTATCAACAATATTTTAAAGCGTCTTCCTCAAGTTCCTTCTGGAACCGACATACTATCCTTGGGTGAAGTGAGTTTTGATCTTAAAAGGGAAGAGTTGAAAAGGGGTGATGAAGTCATTCACCTGACCGAAACCGAAAGCGCCTTGCTCAAAATCTTGGCGAAATCACCAGACCGAATTTTAAGCCGTGATATTCTGTGTAAAGAAAGTGGGACCGAGAGCGAAGGGCGTTCGGTTGATGTGCAGGTGACAAGGTTACGCCGTAAAATTGAAACGGACCCGCGCCAACCTCGATATTTGCAAACTATTCGAGGCCAAGGCTACAGGTTGAGGCCTGACTAAATGGAAGATAACCAAGGGGGATTACCAAAGAAAAGAGAATCTCTGATCAAACGCCTGCTGCCGAAAAGTCTGTTTGGTCGCTCTCTGCTGATCATTGTTACTCCACTGGTTCTCCTTCAGGTGATTTCGGCTTTTATCTTTTATGAAAGTCACTGGGATAAAGTAAGCCGTCGTTTGGCGGCCAACCTTGCTGGCGATATTGGCGCCGTGGCTGATCTTCTGAGTGGGGGGTTGAAAAGTATGTCCCTCAGCGAATTAACCGATATGGCTCATGCAAAAATGGAGTTGGATTTAGTGCTCTTAGACGGGGAGATACTACCAAATATTTCGCCCACCAAAAGCCAATTAAGAAGTAATCTATTTTTTGATAATGCTTTAAAAGAGCGCTTAAGTAAGCCCTACTTTGTCGACTCCGTCTCACAAAAGAAAAAAATCATTGTTTTCGTTCAACTCTCTGACGGCATCTTGCAAGTTTCGACAACACGTAAGCGATTATTTAGTTCAACAACCTATGTTTTTGTTCTGTGGATGGTTGGGTCATCGCTCATTCTCTTTGCTGTCGCGACTATTTTTATGCGCAATCAGGTGCGACCGATTAGGCGGCTGGCTGGGGCAGCTGAGGCGTTTGGTAAAGGACGTGATACACCAAACTTTAAGCCAGAAGGGGCTCTTGAGGTTCGTCAAGCTGCGAATGCCTTTATTGAAATGCGACACCGTATCCAGCGTCACATTAGCGAGCGCACCAAGATGTTGGCTGGTGTTTCCCATGATTTGCGGACGCCCCTTACCCGAATGAAGTTACAGCTCGCCATGTTGGAAGAAGGCCAAGATATTGAGGATCTTAAAGGTGATGTGGCTGATATGGGGCGTATGCTTGATGGATATCTCGCTTTTGCCCGAGGAGAGGGGGGAGAAAAACCCGCTCTGTCTGATTTGAACAAATTGCTAAATGAAGTGGTTGTCAGGTCTAAACGAAAAGGAGGCCTCATCGATCTTCACACAGAAGGACCAATAACGATTTCCCTCAAACCCAATGCTTTTGAGAGGTGTGTCACCAATATTATTGATAATGCAATCCGCTATGCAGACCATGTTTCAGTACGAGCAGGAAAGCGTGATGAGGCAATTGAGATTACGATTGATGATGACGGACCAGGTATTGCTGAAGAGGAACGCCAACAGGTGTTTCGCCCCTTTTACCGTATTGATGATTCCCGTAACCAAGATACGGGTGGGGTGGGTTTAGGCATGAGTATTGCGCGAGATATAATGCAGGGCCACGGTGGTGAGATTATTTTAGGGACTTCCCCGACAGGTGGTTTAAGGGTTAGATTGAGGTTACCCTTATAAAGAACTATTGGCAGGAAAAAATTGTAACGGTATGTTGGCTACATAAACAATAAGGAAAATTCAATGATTCGTTTAATATTAGCCCTTCTAATTCCCTGGTTTGTTTTCTTCACCATGGGCAAGCTCGTCCAAGGCATTCTTTGCCTGATCTTACAACTCACCTTGATCGGATGGATTCCTGCAGCAATTTGGGCGGTCTATACCTTGAGCCAGTATAATACTGATAAGAAAATTTCAGAACTGAAAAACGGTTAACAAGGGACAATCAATCATGGAATCCAAGCGGGTCGGCCCCACTATTATTCGACTTATCATTATGTCCCTTGTTGTCGGCATAATGCTTAAGTTCTTCAATGTGGACCCACAGAATCTGCTGGCCTCAATTGGACGCCTGTTTGAGAAAGTTATTGAGATCGGTGCAAAGCTTGTTGAATGGGGATTTGATTATGTGATCCTCGGGGCCGCTGTGGTAATTCCAATCTGGTTGGTTATGTTCCTTATTCGCTATGCCAAAGCAAAAAAGTAGGAACTAGAGTTTCCCTTAAGTTGTTAAAACATCCGCCCCCCTTTAGGGACTTCTTTTGAAGGCTGGATAAGCACGACTTCACCCTCGTCGTCAGGAAACCCGAGAACTAAGCATTCACTCATAAACTTGCCAATTTGTTTGGCTGGGAAATTTACCACTGCCGCCACTTGTTTGCTGATAAGGGTTTCAGGGGTGTAATGGACAGTGATTTGGGCAGAGCTTTTTTTGACACCAATGTCATCGCCGAAATCCACCTTGAGCTTAAAGGCTGGTTTGCGGGCTTCTGGATAAGGCTCGACTTCAACAATTGTTCCTACGCGAATATCTACTTTAAGAAAATCATCGAAGCTAATAGTCATGGGATGTCCTTAAACAGCAAAAAGGGTTGTCCTTTGTAGGACAACCCTTAATGCAGGTCAAAGAATGTGACCGAGTAACTTAAGCTTTAAGTTTAGAAACTTCAGCTTTGATTTCTTCGAGGTTTTCGCTGAAACGTTTGTTTACAGTTTCGAAGGCTTCGGTGTTTGATTTGCTAACCATTTCGGCCAACTCACGCATGTTGCCAAGAGCAGAATCAAGAGCGGTTTGAAGAACTTCAGTTTGCTTGATGACTGAGTCTTGAACGTTGCCAGCGCTGGTTACGTTGGTAACGGTGCTGTTTACTTCTTCAAGGGTTTTTTGAAGGATTTCGCCTTGACGTTTGAATACGGCTTGAATGCCTTCAACAGCCAATTTGTTGGCAGCAACAACTGCTTCAATGTTTTTGCGTTGCATTTCCATGATTGGTTGGATGTCCAAAGAAGGAACTTTGAAATCGCCCATAAGTTTGGTGAATTCACCAGACATTTTGGTTGGATCAAAATCAGCCATCATTTTAGAAGCGTCGAAACCGCCCATGAATTGGGTTGGGTCAAAATTAAACATCTTATTCTCTGTCTTAGCCATTGTACTTACTCCACCTGCTGGGAATGAATTGTAAAAAAATTGTGTAAATCTGATCGCAATATAGGGGAGTAATGTCGGAAGGTCAAGAATTATTGTGCAGTGCACAAAAAAATAATACGCTGCGTTTTCAGCATCTTATGAGATATTGGTAATTTTATTACGCATTCGCAGTATGAAATTATTCTGCTAACCTTGTGCAGACGCAGCATTTTTTTCTGAGGGTTTAGAGGCCTTATTGCAGAAATTCATGACCCTTTCAGCTTTATCTAAGACCCGATCAAGAGCTGCCATCGTGGGAGCCATATCGTCACTGTCATCGTCGACCCAGGTTTTGAATGCCCGACCATAAAGCAAAGCCAATCCTCTTATTTTAAGGGCGCCTTTTAAACCTGAAGACTTTATACCTGCCGCTTCAAGCATCCAGGCCATGGAGTTCATAAATTGAGGAAGAGTACAAAGTCCCCCTAGGGGGTGCCGGGAAATACTGTTGGCAATTGAAACAACAGCAGGGCGATAATCTTGCAGGGCATCAAAGCGCCCCATCATGACGTCAAAAAGCCGATCTCGTGGTGTTTCGTCACCTGAATTGACATGTTGTGAAAGGACCTCTAAGTCGATACGTTTGAGAAAGCCGTTAAGGATGGCCGGTTTTGAGTCAAAGGTTTGCCGGAGTTTTGTGAGATCACAGCCAGCTTTTGTGGCGACCTCACTCAAGGTTACGTTTTGCCAGCTTGTTTCCTCAGCTAAAGCTAAGGCTGAATCAATGATCTTATCCTCAATTGTTTTCTTCGTAGCCATGATGCATTCCTCCATTTACCCTTCTTTATTTAGGAGCAAAGTGAGGCTAGGCAAGGTCTTTTGATCGTTGAGCAGCCGCTAAAATGGCGCGATCCATAACAGGTTGAAGGCCATCCTCCCCCATTAGCACCTCTAGTGCCGCCGCTGTCGTCCCCCCAGGACTTGTGACATTTATGCGCAACTGGGAGATTTCTTCAGTGGATTGGTATTGCAATTCACCTGCCCCGCTGACGGTGGCTCGCGCCAATTGTTGAGCTAGACCTTCAGGCAATCCAGCTTTCACGCCAGCAGCAGCCAAAGCCTCTGTCAGATAAAAAACATAAGCTGGACCACTGCCCGAAACAGCAACAACACCGTCCATAAGGTCTTCGTCGCCAATCCAAGCAACGTCGCCTACGGCCTCTAAAAGGGTTTGGCATTCTTCCTTTTGCTCTGCGTTGACGGGTGCGTTTGCATAAGCAACTGTGATGCCTCGCCCAACAGCGGCAGGTGTGTTTGGCATGGTTCTGACAATCCCGGCATCGCTCCCAAGGATGTTTTCAAAAAACTTTATTGTTTTACCAGCAGCAATAGAAAGGAAGACTGTTCCCGCTCCTTTATATTCTTTATAGGGTTTAACCACGGCTTCCATGACTTGGGGTTTGACTGCCAAGAGGACAACAGATGGGCTTAGGCTGTCGGGTAGTTCTTCAAAACTGGCATAGACGTTCGTTTGGCGAGAGCGTAGCCCAACGGCTAGCTCTTCGGTAGGTTCTACAATATGAATGGAGTTTGGGTCACGACCTTGATTAAGCCAACCGTCAAGTAAGGCGCTGCCCATTTTTCCACAGCCAACAATTAGTAGTGCGCCCGACATTGTTTCTCTCCGTCTATTACGGCGAGAAAAGTCTTAAGCCTCGCCGACAGTTTCGATCATGGCAGCTTCAACCGCCTCTGATGCTGTCTTACCACCCCAGATAACAAACTGGAAGGCAGGATAGAAACGATTGCACTCACTTACAGCAATCTCTAACAAATCTTCCAGTTGATCGGCGGAAATTTGGCCTTTGAGCAGCATGGTATGGCGAAAGAGAGGGAGGCCTTCTTCTTCCCAAAAGCTAAAATACCCAAGCCACATCTTTTCGTTGATCTGAATAAGAAGACGAAAAACTTCATCTTTCTTGTTTTCAGGAACCCGCATATCGAAGCTACAGGAGAAATGTAATGCTCCAGCGTTTTGACTCCAGGCAAAGAACAAGCTGAAGTCACACCATTTACCTACAATTTCAATTGCGAGCTCGTCTGGGCTACGTCGATCACAGGACCATTCTTTACCCAGAACGATCTCTTCGATAACCTCAAGGGGGTTGTCAGTCGGGCTGATGAAATCATCAGCTAGTTGTATTCCAGACATCGTAGCGCTCCCCAGCGAGTTAGTATTTCTCAGTCGGGCCTTTTTGGTTAAGGCCTTAACGGTTTTACACCCTATATCTTGGTATATCCCCGATATGTAGTGTTTAAGCGTTAACCTATCCACTAGGGACAGATTGCCATAAGCAGGACTCACGACGCAAGGGGGGAAAGAGTCGGAATGAAAAATCTTGTGGAAAAGCTTAAGCCGTTTTATTCACCAGTAGCTTTTTTTACACAATTTCGACCTGCATGTTTCGCTTCATAAAGAGCTTCGTCGGCTTTTTTGTTGATTTCTGCTGGGTCGTCTATGGTGGGAAAATCTGCGACGCCGCAACTAAATGTCGTCACAAATTCTTCGTTTTCTGAATGTTGCTTTACTTTGCCAAAACCACGGCGGATTTTATCAAGGACCTGAACAGCGGTATCGCCATCTGTATTTGGAAGGATAATGGCAAATTCTTCCCCGCCATAACGCCCAATAATATCCGAGCGCCGAAGGCGTTGTCGCAAAACCTGGGCAAGGCTTTTAATTACCGTATCTCCTGTCCAATGTCCGTAGGTATCGTTGACGTTCTTGAAGTTATCAATGTCAAGCATGGCAAATGAGAGGGGCTGCTTAAAACGTTTAGAACGAGCAAATTCATCACCGAGCATTTCTTTGATTTTCGTGTGATTGGCAAGGCCAGTCATACTATCTCGAGAAATCATAGAGCTAAGCATCCTGGCGCGTTCGGCGCGTGCTCTAATAGAGGAAATCAGTAACTCGGGGTAAACTGGCTTAGCAAAGAAATCATCACCACCGGTTTTTAGGGCCAATAGTTCACGCTCAAAGCCACCATCAGCAGTTAAGAATATAATAGGTGTCTGGAAGAATTCTTCACGTTGGCGAATAACCTGAGCCAGCTCAATACCATTACAACCCGGCATATTGATATCCATGAGGATAATATCAGGATTTAGCTCATGTAAGGGGCCCATAATTTCCATTGGATCAAAAACCAAATGGGCTATCATGCCAGCTCCTTCAAGGAGGACCTTATAAAGTTCTGCTAAGGCTTGAGAATCTTCAACAACGAGAACTCGGTAGGGGTCCGGGTCTTCCTGGCTGGTGAACTCATCTAAGGCTTCAACAATACGGGCAATGTCGTTGGGATTGGTTAAAAAGGCTGCGGCTCCGCTTCGTACAGCCTGCAGTCTCAAATCCAAAGTATCTTGAGCGCCTAGCAGAATAATTGGAGGCATATCTTTACGAACTTCTTTAACTGAGCTGACTAAATCAAATAACTTCCCGCCGTTTTCATCGTAATCAGCCCCAAGAATAATAGCTGAGGGACGTCTAGATTGAAGTTCATCTCTTAAGGCGTCTGAGTTATCAAAAATTTCCAGTATGTATCCGTAGTGTTTAAGCTGTGAAGCGAGCGGTCCCCCAATTGCTTCATTCCCGTCAAGAACAAAAACTTCGTTGGCTTCATCATTTGTGTCATCGGGGAGGGGGCTTTTTTTTTGGTTACTGAGCCCTTCAAATACATCCACTCCATCATCATTGAGGCTGGCTTTGAGGTCGTTGATTAAGGCCGCAATTTGTTGGCGTTCTTCACGGGATAATTGCCCATTTCCTTTTTTTACAGCAAGGAGCAAAGTCTGAATAGTGCGAGCAATTCGTCCAACTGAAATGAACCCAAGAGTGGGGGCGGTTCCTGCAAGTTTATGAACAACATGTACCAAAGCATCAAGACATTCAGCCTGTGCCTCTTGTCCCTCAGCTTTGAGAAGTTCTGCCCAAGCCATGTCAGCTTCTGCAAGCTTTTCAGGCAGCTTAGCACCAAAAGCATCTTTGGCTTCTTGCAGTTTGGCCTTTAAGACCAAATCGATATCACTCATTCTTTTCCCCAGACAGCAGGTATTTTTCTTCTTATCTGAAAGTACTCAAATACTCTAAAGAGTTTATTTAAGTTCCAGATTATCTCTATGCTATTATTAACGAGTCCTTATGCTCTTCTTTAAATAGAAGGATTTTCAACTGGTAATTCAAGTTATAAAATTGAAATAGAATAATATATGATCATAAGTATAACAAAAAATTATATTAGTTTATGAAATTGGTATTAGACATGATAGCCAAACCCGCCTTAGTATAACCTCAACAGCTGCGACAATGGCAGTGAATAGAAACAATCTATATCTAGGTTTTTTATAATCAACTCGAACTATCACTAACGGGGAGTTCAATGACAAATAAACCAACTAAAGGGGTTTCCACCCCAATTTCACGTCGTACATTTGCAAAAGGTATGGCCATAGGTACAGCAGCTTTAGCGAGTCCATTTTCAATTATTGGCTCTGCTAATGCAGCAAAACCTCTTAAAATAGGCGTTTTGTCACCGGAATCAGGTTTTTTTGCTCGTGAAGGCCAGGCATGTCGTCGCGGATATGAACTCGCTGGTCCCATGCTTGCTGATATGGGTATGCCTGTTGAGATGATGTTCGCTGATACAGAATCCAGTGCTGATAAAGCACGGACAGCGGCTGAAAAATTGATCAACGAAGGCGCTCATATTTTGGTTGGTGCTTTTGTTTCGGGTCATACCATGGCAATTGCTCAGGTTGCTGAACAAAAGGGTATTCCCCATATTATTAATATTGCGGCGGCTCCTCAGATTACTAAGCAAGGATATAAGTACGTCTTCCGTAATTTTGCTACTGGCCCCATGTTGATTAAGAACGGCTTTGGGTTGATTAAAGATTTATTCAAAGCAACAGGCACAACACCCAAAACGGCTGTGTTTATGCATGTGAACGATACGTTCGGTAAAGCTATGGCTGGTGGTGTAAAGGCCTTAGCACCTCGGATGGACTTACCCTTTAAGATCGTTGAAACTATTGCTTATGATCCTAAAGCCAAAGATCTTTCCGTTGAAATTGCTAAAGCGAAATCGACGAAGGCAGATATTTTGCTACCAGCTTCCCATGGACCAGACGCTATTATGATGGTTCGGGAAATGGTCAAGCAACGCTGGGAGCCAATGGGCATTATGACCCCAGGTGCCCCCGGAACCTATGATCAAGCATTCTTTAAAACCCTGCAGCGCTTCTCCGAATATGTAATGGCGAACGTTCCTTGGATGGACCCAAACTTGGATATGACCAAGACTTTGGCTTCAGGTTTTGCCAAAAAATATCCTAAGAACATGATGGAATTGAACGTGGGCTTCAGCTTTGAGGCGACTTTGATTGCCGCAGACGCCTATAAGCGGGCAGGTTCATCAAACCCAGACCAATTAGCGGCTGCTTTAAGGGAAACCAACATCACCAATCACGTGATGGTCGGTGGACCAATCCAATTCAATAAAGAAGGCCAAAACGTCAATATTAAATCCACAACGCTTCAGAACCTCGATCGTAAACCGACCGTTGTTCTGCCAGCCGGTTCTGCGGAGGCCAAACCGGTCTTCCCGATGCCCGGTTGGAGGGATGCAAAACGGAAATAAAATATGACTTGGGACACTATCGCCAACATTATGATTGGCGGCGTCCTGACTGGCTTAGTTTACGCACTGATGGCCTTGGGGCTCTCCGTTATCTTCGGGGTCATCAAAGTGGTAAACTTTGCTCATGGGGAAATGATGGCTCTGGCAATGTACGCCGCCTTTGTCATCTTCTCCACCTATGGTCTTGACCCGCTCCTCGCCACACCAATTATCGCCGGAGGCCTGTTTCTTATAGGTTATATTATGCAGCGCGCTTTGGTTGCGCCTTTTGTCACGCGACCTGAGCATGAGCAGTTTATTCTCTTGCTGGCTGTTGCCATCTTGTTGGTCAATGGCTTGCTTCTGATCTTCGGACCTGACGCTCAAAGCGTTATGGTGGAATATGGTTTTGATTCTTTTGAAGTCGGACCGCTTATTTTGGACAAGGTCAAGGTTTATGCCGCAGCCGCCTCTATCGCCGTTGCGCTCTCTCTCTTGTTGTTTTTCAAATATACTCGAACCGGAAAGGCTATCCGCGCCTGCTCAGATAATTTACGCGGAGCTCAAGTAGTTGGTTTGAATATTAAAAACCTCTATGCGCTTACTTTTGGTCTTGGGGCGGCGTGCGTGGGGGCGGCGGGTTGTTTGCTCAGCATGTTGGTTGATATTACCCCCATGCTGGCACCTGAACTTACCTTGTTAGCGTTTATTATCGTCATCATTGGGGGGCTAGGCAGCCTGAGTGGGGCTTTGCTCGGCGGCGTTCTTATTGGGGCTTCTGAGGCTTTGGCAGGGTTGTTGATCACGCCTTCCATGAAATCCCTCTTTAGTTTTGGCCTCCTGATTTTGGTTCTGGCAATTCGCCCCCAAGGTCTACTTGGTAAGAGGTCTTCATAATGGAACGTATATTTGGTGGCGTTCCGAAAAGGGCCCTCGGGCTTTTAGGTTTGATGATTGCCTCATTGATCATCGCACCAGCTATTGTTAACGCCTACGTCCTCTCAGTGATCTTGATCACCTTGTATTTTGCTTATGTCGGGCAGGCGTGGAACTTGATGATGGGTTACGCTGGGCAACTTTCTCTTGGGCATACCCTCTACGTGGGGCTCGGGGCTTATACCTCAGCCGCTTTGTTTGTCCATTTTGGAATTTCCCCCTTGATTGGCCTTTTTGTTGGCATGGCAATCGCTGTTGCGGCAGGAGCGCTTATTGGCTCGATGGCTTTTCGCTTTGGGATCGGAGGCGTTTACTTTGCTCTCTTAACCATTGCTTTTGCCGAGTTCACTCGCATTTTGTTCGAGCATTTTGATTGGGTTGGGGCCATGGGAGGATTTTTTCTCCCGGTAGAAAACCGTGATAGCAGTGATTTTCTTAATCTGCGCGGTGGCCCAGTGATGTTTTACTACGTCATTTTGTTCCTGTGTTTTGCTGCCCTTGGGGTAAATCAATGGCTACTGCGCTCTCGTCTCGGTTATTACTGGATGGCTATCCGCGAAGACCAAGAAGCGGCTCAAGCAGTTGGTATTAACACCTTCCGTTATAAGATGATTGCGGTGATGATTTCTGCCGCCATGACAGCTCTTGGTGGGGTGTTTATTGCCTTTTATTACAATAATCTTTTCCCCGCTGATGCTTTTGGGATGCACCGCTCAATAGAGCTTATTCTCGCCCCGATCATTGGCGGCATGGGAACCCTGTTTGGTCCTATTCTCGGTGCTTTTATCCTCACCCCTCTTGGGGAGGGATTAACCATACTAATGGAAAGTATGGGCGTTAAAGCAGCGGGTGTGAAACAGCTTTTTTATGGGGTGATTTTGCTGGTAATTATCCGTTTTGTTCCAGGTGGCGTCTGGCCTTTGATTTCAAAAAAACTTGGCATTGATAAACGGATGAAGGGGAAGAGCGAATGAGTGTACCTCTTCTAAAAATTGATCAGCTGGCAAAATCATTTAAGGGTTTAAGAGCTGTTGATGGGGTATCCATCGAAGTGCCAGAGGGTAAAATTTATGCGCTTATCGGTCCTAATGGAGCGGGTAAAACCACTATTTTTAATATGATCGCTGGGGTTTTTGCTCCTACAGAAGGGCAAGTGCTCTTTGGTGGCCAGGATATCACAGGCCTTCGCCCCGATCAGGTTTGTCAGGCCGGGATTGGGCGCACTTTCCAGGTGGTTAAGCCATTTAATGATCTTTCCGTGCTTGATAATGTTTTAGTGGGGGCTTTGCGTAAAACCCCTCATGTGGACGAGGCTCGGGAAGCAGCTTCGACTATTTTGAAGCAATTAGGGCTAGATGGTAAATCTCAGCAAATGGCAACGAACCTTACTTTGCCGGAGCGCAAAAGATTAGAGGTCGCCCGGGCTCTGGCGACAGGTCCACAACTGCTGCTCTTAGATGAAGTGATGGCAGGATTGCGTCCTACTGAAACCGATGAAATGGTTACTTTCTTTAGAAACCTCAATAAAGAAACCGGTATAACTATTTTGCTGATTGAGCATGTGATGCGCGCTGTCATGGCCTTGTCTGAACGGGTCTATGTGGTGAACTATGGTCAGCTTCTCTCTCAAGGAACCCCGGATGAAGTGGTCAATGACCAAGCCGTGCTTGACTGCTACTTAGGGGAGGATGCGTTTTAGATGTTAAAAGTTGAAAACCTTCACCTCTATTACGGTGACGCCCAAGCTTTATCTGATGTCTCTCTCAATGTACCCGATGGTGAAATCGTGGCGATTGTCGGAGCCAACGGTGCGGGGAAATCTTCTCTGATTCGCACCTTGGCAGGTATTGAAAAACCAGCACAGGGAACCATTACTTTTGATGGTCAGGATATCACCGGACAGCCGAGTTACAAAGTTTGTGAACTGGGCTTAGGTCAGGTGGCTGAAGGGCGGCAAATTTTCCCCTCAATGACCATTAAAGAAAACCTTGAGATGGGAGCGGTGATTAACCGTGGGCGTGCTCATGCAGAGCGTAATTTTGAGCGCGCAACTACTATTTTCCCCAGATTGAAAGAACGTCTTGATCAAGCTGCAGGCACTTTGTCTGGCGGGGAGCAACAAATGCTTGCTATTGGCCGCTGTCTCATGGGTGAGCCAAAGATGATCATGTTTGATGAACCCTCTTTAGGGTTGGCCCCGGCTTTAGTCCAGGAAGTTTTCCAGGTTATCCACCGCCTCAACGATGAAGGCATCACCGTGGTTTTGGTTGAGCAAAACGTGGCTGTTTCCTTAAAGATGGCCAACCACGCCTATGTACTTGAAAACGGGCATATGGTGATGGAAGGGACAGGAGAAAGCCTGCTGAATGATGACCGGGTGCGTCAAGCTTATTTAGGGCTATAGGCATGGACTTAAAACAGCTTCGTCATTTTGTTGCCGTTGTTGAACATGGGAATATTCTCAGAGCTGCTGGAGCGATCAATATCTCGCAGCCAGCTCTTAGCAAAAGCATTCAAAAACTAGAAGCTTCAGTCGAAGCGCCCTTACTAGAGCGAACCATCCGGGGGGTTACCCCCACCTTGTTTGGAGAAACACTCTTTAAGCACGCCAAACTTATTTTGAGCCAAGCACAGCAGGCTTTGGAAGAGATCGGTTCTTTCCAGGAAGGGTTTAAGGGCCACATTAAAATTGGATTAGGTGCTAGTTTTGCTGGGTTCATGCTGCCCGAAGCCGTGATTAACCTGCTCAAAAAACGCCCGGATATTACCTTCTCAGTGGTGAGTAAGCCCTATGAAGAACTTATCCCAATGCTGGAACAGGGAGAGCTTGATGCGGTGATGGCCCTGTTCCCGCCCAATCCATTAAATAGGGACCTGTGCTATGAGCCCCTTATCGCTAGTGATTTTCGCACCATCTGTCGGGCTGAACACCCTCTGGCCAAAAAGAAGAAAACCACCTTACAAGATTTAGCTGACCATGAATGGGTTTTGTTTGATCGTCCGCAAGCGGCAAAAATTCTTCATGCGCAAATCTTTACCGATGCAGATATCCCCGCCCCTCGGCCCGTGATTGAAACCAGTTCGGTCTTTTTCCTGAAGGCGACCTTGATGCAAGGGGATTTCTTAAGCTTTGTTCCTCCTGGTTTGGTGATGGAAGAGCTTAACAGTGGTCGCTTAAAGACCCTCGAAGCGGATGTTCCACCTTTTAGGATGAAGGCAGGAATCATTTATCGTTCAACCGGGGTTCAGCAAACGACGACAACGGCAATTATTGAAGAAATCAGATCAATTCGTGATAAACTTGACCCCCTCATTGGGGCGCAAACAGTATCTAGTTAACATGACCCAACTTATATGGAGTTAGAGGGGGACAGGATGTCAAAACCAGAAATAGCCGTCTTAGATTTTGCACCAGCAGAAGTAGACGTAGAGAAGCTCAGTGATGGCGGTATGATCCTCCGCTCCCCGATGCCTTTGAAGCATTATGGCAATAGCTTAGGTGAATTCATTCGCCATTGGTCTTCGGTTGCTCCTGATCGTGATTTCTTGGCTGAGCGCAATGAAGATGGCGGATGGCGCAAGGTAACTTGGGGTGAAACCCGTGACTTGGTGGAATCTATCGGTCAAGCTTTGTTGGATCGCGATTTGTCTGAAGAGAAACCCGTGATGATCCTCTCTGATAACTCGGTCAATAACGGTCTTTTGCAACAAGCGGCAATGTATGTGGGAATTCCCGTAGCACCAATCTCTCCAGCTTATTCTTTGATGTCGCATGATTTTGCTAAGTTGAAGCATATATTTTCCATTGTGACCCCGGGCTTGATCTATGTAGAAAACGGGAACCTCTTTGCGAAAGCTTTAGAGTCTCTTGACCTCACCGGAGTTGAAGTAGTGGTGGGGAGTAAGATTCCGGTTACCCTCTCAGCGACAGAGTTTTCTGACCTAATGGAAACAGATGCTGGAACTGAGGTCGAGGAAGCTTTTTCAAAAGTTGGGCCAAAAACCTTGGCAAAAATTCTGTTTACCTCAGGCTCAACCGGGATGCCTAAAGGGGTGATTAATACCCAGGAAATGATGTGCTCTAATCAGCAGGCGATTTCCCAAATTTGGCCCTTCTTAAAAGAAAAGCCGCCTGTTCTCGTTGATTGGCTTCCCTGGAATCACACTTTCGGCGGTAACCATAACTTCAATATGATCATGAAGAATGGTGGCACTCTTTACGTGGATAATGGAAAACCAGCTCCAGGCTTGATCGAGAAAACCGTGGATATTTTGAGAGAAATATCCCCTACCATGTACTTCAATGTGCCTCGTGGTTTTGATATGCTGACTCCTTATCTGGAAAAAGAACCAGCCTTAAGAGATAACTTCTTCAAAGGACTCGATTTTATTTTCTATGCTGCGGCAGCTCTTCCTCAAACCTCTTGGGAAAAATTAGAAAATCTTTCAATCCAGTCGCGAGGAAATCGCGTCTGTATGCTTTCTGCTTGGGGGTCGACAGAGACAGCCCCAATGTCAACATCCGTTCATTACCCAATTGAGAAAGCTGGTGTCATTGGCCTGCCGGCACCCGGAACTGCCATTAAGATGACGCCAAATGCGGGCAAACTTGAACTCCGAATTAAGGGGCCTAACATTACGCCGGGCTATTTCAGGGATGCGGCAAAAACCCGAGAAGCTTTCGATGAAGATGGCTATTACATGATCGGGGATGCTGGGAAGTTTGATGACCCAAATGACCCAAGCAAGGGCATTGTTTTTGATGGTCGTACAGCTGAAGACTTTAAGCTTACCACAGGGACGTGGGTGAGTGTGGGAACTCTACGTACCAATGTTGTCGCTGCAACAGCCCCTCTTGTTCAAGACGCGGTGGTGACCGGGCATAATATGGAAGAACTCGGGTTGTTGATTTTCCCCAACCCACCTGGATGTGCTGCTGCCTGTAGTTTATCCCCCGATACTCCCTTTGATGATATAATTACTCATCCCGATGTTATCGCTAAGCTAAAGGCAGGACTTGAACGCCATAACAAAGAAAACCCCGCTAGTAGCACTGCTATCAAACGGGTCATCTTTATGATGGAGCCTCCTAGTATTGATGCGGGCGAAATTACGGATAAAGGCTACATCAACCAAAGAGCTGTTCTTGAATGTCGAGCTGAAATAGTTGATAGGCTTTATGAGGGTGGAGAGGGTGTTATCCTTGTAGGCTAGTTGCTGTTAACCTCCTTAAATTAAAGAGGCCTATTCATTAATTTAAGGAGAAGTTGTCTAGGGTTAAGGACTTTCTAGTCCAGTATGGTACAAGTATACGGAAGAAACGAATAGAAGATTTGTTTCCTTAGATTTGAGTTGAAGTTCCATGCTCAACAAATCGCCTTTACGCCATTTCTTGTTGCTTCTCATCCCAACGACCATTCTGTTTTGGGGGGTTATCCTCGGGGTGATGCATGTCAAAATTGATGAGCGTAAGGCAGCGGTCCAAGCCGTCGAAGTTGCCAGTATCAAATTAGGCAAACAAGCGATCACTCATGAATTGGCTGTGGTCGCTTCTGACCTGAGGGTTTTGGCCCAGTATGGTTTTGTCAGCAATCCCAATGATACTCAACGTGGATTTAAAGCCGAAGACCTTCTGATTTTTGCTAAAGAAAAACCACTTTATGATCAAATTCGTTTTATTAATCTGAAAGGAATGGAAGTCGGGCGGGTTAATTTTAACAATGGGAATCCAGCTATTGTCCCTGAAAATATGCTTCAGTTCAAAGGGGCTCGTTATTACTTTAAAAATGGTCTCGCTGCGCCGAAAGGTACGATCTATATCTCACGCTTTGATCTCAACAAAGAAAGAGGCAAAGTGGAGCTCCCTTTAAAACCTATGCTTAGGTTTGTCATGCCAACCTATGATGAGGATGGAAAAAAGAAAGGGGTGTTTGTCCTCAATTATTTAGGTCAGCGTATTATCAATAATTTCTCCAAAATGACATCAAGTTCAATTGGTCAGAAAATGATAATTAATGATCTTGGTTATTGGTTATTAGGGCCAAACAAAAAAGCCGAATGGGGCTTCATGTTCAATAATGGCAAAACAATAAACACTTTATACCCCTCATCATGGGCCAAATTAAAAGCTGAACAAAGTGGACAGTTTACGGATAAGAATGGCCTGTTCTCTTTTGATACCGTTTATCCTGGTTCAGAGCTTGGAGGCGGGGAGGCACAGAAGGTTAAAACCCTTAGTGATGTCGGTAGTTGGAAAATTGTTTCTTTCATCCCAACCTATAAGTATCAACGCCTGACAGGAGATATCTCTCGTCTCCTCTGGCTTGTGACTATTCCAATTTATGGGGCTATGTGTTTTGGGCTTTGGTGGCTATCTCACTTTAGAAATCGGGGGGATAATGCTGTCGAACAGCTGAAAATCGCCTTCGAAGGATTGGATTCTCAAGTCCAAGAACGTACCAAAGAATTACGCCAGGAGATTACGGAACGTAAAGCTCTTGAAGCCCAATTACGTAAGATCGCTTGGACTGATGAACTTACGGACCTTTTAAATCGGAGAGCTTTTTTAGAGGCTGCCGAGAAAGAAAATGACCGCTTTATGCGTTATGGCACACCTTACACGGTCCTTATGTTGGATCTGGACCATTTTAAGAAAGTAAACGACACTTACGGACATCACGCAGGTGATTTAGTCCTTTCTGAAATGTCGAAAGTTCTTAAGCGTATGGTACGCAAAACTGATGTTATTGGTCGCATAGGTGGGGAAGAGATCGCTTTCATTTTGCCTAAAACTGAGCCAGTAGTAGCGGTTCAATTAGCTGAGAGAATTCGCAAACACTTAGAAACTCTAGTTGTTACCTGGGAAGATCAAAAAATCCGATTTACCGCCAGTATTGGGGTCGCACAGGTAAAACCTGGGACGGTTGCGTTTAGTGAAACCATGGATTCTGCGGATAAGGCTCTTTATCAAGCCAAAGAAAGCGGCCGTAATCAAGTTTGTCTCTATGAAGAAGTTGGTTTAGAGGTTGTTTGAAGTCCTAGAGAGAGAACCGCTGCTAAGGTAACCATAATGGCTGACAGGATCAAACAAGCATTGAGCCCCCCCCATTGGTAGGCAAGCCCTGATAACAGAGTCCCAGCAAGACGCCCCACTGCATTAGCCATATAGTAGAAACCTACATGAACGGCAACTTGGTCGTGGTCGGAATAGGCCAGAATCAAGTATGAGTGTACGGCTGAATTGATTGCAAATACGAGGGCAAAAAGACCTAAGCCTCCTATCACCACAAGTGTCGGCTCAATCCCTACTTGAAGTCCTAAAGCCATAGCTGCCGGGAGCAAGGCAAGGATGAAAGCCCAGAGGCGAGCGGCCTTGGCTCCGCTCAGAGCGTCTTTGGTTCCCGGTAATAATTTGGGGGCACTAGCTTGAATAAACCCATAGCCAATAACCCAAGCAGCCATAAAAGTTCCAACCTCACTATAGTTCCACCCAAGTTCTGCAGAGAGAAACACCGGTAATCCAACAACAAACCAAACATCACGGGAGCCGAATAAGAATACCCGTGCTGCTGAAAGAAAGTTTATTTCCCGGCTTTTTGATAGGAGATGTTTTATGGAAACTTTGTTTTTGGCTTTGCCCATCGTCTCACCAACGGTAAAGAGGCAATAGATAAGGATAATAAAAAGCACTGCGGCCATGCCATAGAGAGCGTATTTAAAGCCTACAGTGCTGAGCAAGAAGCCCCCCAAGAAAAAACCGACTCCCTTGAGAGCGTTCTTTGACCCTGTCAGGATTGCGACCCACTTAAAGAGACGTGATTCATCGCCCTGATCTCCGATACCAGCAACAAGCTTAACCGCGCTTTTAGAGCTCATTTTGGTGAAATCTTTAGCGCCCCCGGAAAGGGCTTGAGAGGCCATGACGTAAGCCACAGAAAAACCAACTGTCCACTCAGGAGAAAGGGCTGAGAGCATCAACAAGGCACATATTTGGAGAGCAAGCCCGGCAAACAAGCTTAACCTCAGACCAAACAGGCTTGCGAGCCAACCGCCAAATAAGTTGGTGAGCACCCCCATCACTTCATAAAGCAAAAATAGGAGAGCGATATCAAAAGGAGAAAAGCCGAGGCTATGAAAGTGCAACAGCACAATCATTCTCAAGGCTCCGTCCGTCAGGGTGAAGGCCCAATAAGCAATGGTGACGTTGATATAGCCTTTAAGGTCGGACATTAGAGGGTATTTGCTACCTTTTGGGTTAGTTCCATCATGCGATTTACATAACCAATCTCGTTGTCATACCAGGTGAGAATTTTAACCTGACGACCATCGACAACCATGGTTGAGGGGCCATCAACGATGCCAGAACGCGTGTCGTTGACAAAATCTGTCGAGACCAGAGGCTTTGCTTCAAAGCCGAGCACCCCTTTTAAAGGACCATCGGCAGCCTCTTTTAAAAGCTGGTTTACTTCCTCAACGGTCGTGTCTCTCGCAACCTCGAAAACACAATCTGTAAGAGAGGCGTTAAGCAGCGGCACACGAATAGCAATGCCATTGAGTTTCCCTTTAAGCTCGGGGTAAATCATGGTGATGGCTGTGGCTGACCCTGTTGACGTTGGGATCAGAGAATTTAAAGCTGAACGAGCCCGGCGCAGGTCTTTGTGTGGCGCATCGACGATAACTTGGGTGTTGGTAACATCATGGATGGTGGTAATCGCTCCATGCATGATGCCCAAAGATTCGTGAATCACTTTAACGACGGGGGCCAAGCAATTGGTCGTGCATGAGGCTGCCGTAATTAAATGGTGGGTTTGAGGTTCATAAAGGTGGTCGTTGATGCCATAGACAAGGTTTATGGCTCCTTCTTTAACTGGAGCGGCAACAATGACTTTCTTAATCCCTCGGTCAAAATAAGGCTGCAGGGTCTTTGGTGTTTTAAATTGACCAGAGCATTCAAGAACAATGTCGACTTCATTACCTGTCCAGGGAATATCAGTAGGGGTTGGAAACTCGCTAAAAGAAATTCTATCACCTTCAATCTCGATGCTATCAGCGTCAAACCCAATTTGACGTTCCCAACGACCATGGACAGTATCAAATTCTAAAAGGTGTGCTGCGACCTCTGCTCCGCCTTTTATTTCGTTGATCTGGGTAATTTGAAAATCAGGCCAGTCCCATGCGGCTCTAAGAGCCAAGCGTCCCATTCTGCCAAAACCATTGATTCCAACACGAACAGGCTTGCTGTTATTTGCCATAATAGTCCCCAACATTGATCGCAAAATTTATGAGTACACCTCTTTTGAGGTTACAGCAAATGATGTTCAGATGACAAAAAGAAACCCCGCTTTCCTTAAAAAAAGAAAACAGGGTTCCTATTAGATGTTTTTAGCGTTTGGAACTAGGATTGTTGGGTAACGCTGTTGATAAAGGCGTCAACATCTCGATTGAGGTTTGCAGCCCGTTGTTGAAGGTCAACTGCCGCATTATTAACGCTGCCAACAGATGAATTGGTGGTTTCTGCGCCCTTGGCAACTTCACGGATGGTTTCTGCCACAGTACGAACGCCAGTAACAGCTTGCTGAATATTGCCACTAATTTCGTTCACAACGGCATTTTGTTCTCCAACAGCCCCGGCAATTGCTGTGCCCGTTTCATCGATTTCATCAATGCTTTCTCCGATGCCGCCAATAGCTGATACAGCTTCTTTCGTCGCTGTTTGCATGCTGTTGATCTGCTGGACGATTTCCTCTGTTGCTTTGGCTGTTTGATTGGCGAGGTTTTTCACTTCTGAAGCGACAACGGCAAATCCTTTGCCTGCATCACCAGCGCGCGCCGCCTCAATGGTAGCGTTGAGGGCGAGGAGATTAGTTTGTTCAGCGATATCGTTAATTAATCCGACAACTTCGCCGATTTTGTCCGCTGCTGTTGCGAGGGTTTCAACCGTTGTATTGGCATCACGCACCTTAATGACGGCGGCTTTGCCCATTTCGGAGGAACGTGCGACTTGTGCTGAAACTTCACCAATAGAAGCCGTGAATTCTTCTGTAGCGGCGGCGACACTTTCAACATTGCCATAAGCAGTTTCAGCCGCTTCAGCTACGGTGGTTGATTGATCACTGGTGTCACGGGCAACCGTGCTCATGTCCCGTGAGCTATCTTCAAGTTGAGTTGCTGTAGATGAAACAGAAGTCACAACCTCTTTGATTTTCCCACCCACTGCCGTGGCATTTTCAGCAAAAGTTTTGGTTCGCTGGTCCATAGAGGACAACCCTTCATTGATAATCTGGGCTTGTACAGCAAACCCTTTGACCATGCCGGTCATGCCGATTTTACGGAAGTATTCCCCTTTGGCTGCATATTCAAGAGCAGCTCCGGCTTCACGGGCAAAGGCTTCAGTGCGATCAAGCAGACGGTTGGTTGCTTGTTGCATGGCGCCAACGGAGTCGCCACGTTGGATATTTAAAACACGGATATTTAAATCCCCTTTGGCGGCAGCTTCAAGGATGTCACCTGTTCTGCGGATTTCAGCTAGGACTTTGTTAATGCCAGCGAAGCTGATTATGGCAATAATGGCGACAATGGCTTCCGTGATGACAACATCAAGAGCAGCCTTTTCATAAATGCTTAAGGCTGTGCCAAAAACAGCAAGAACAGAGAGTGACGCAATCAGTACCCTGGTGACACTTAGAGAAATTGGAGTCATTTTTTTCACCTGTTATTATTTCTTAGCCTACAACATGTAGGTTTAAATATATTTATGTGTAGTACTATTAATATAATTATAGCTTGCCAATCTCTAATAGGGAATTACAATTATCCCCCAATTTACAACGAATTAACAAGGAATGCGCAAAATAGTCACATCCATATACTATTTGTTTGGTTATTGATTTGCAGATTATTCATCTAAGGTGAAACTTAGAGTGTTCTATGAGGTAGCGAAATGGCAGAAAATGTATCTCTAACTGGTGTTGAACGGACATTTGACCGTGACGACATTATTGTAAGTAAAACCAATACGAAGGGTCAATTAACTTACGTTAATAATATTTTCCTTGAAATTGCTGATTACACCGAAGCTGAGATTATCGGCAAACCTCATAACGTTATTCGCCACCCAGATATGCCGAGGTGCATTTTTAAAGCCTTGTGGGATTCGATCAAAGCAGGTGAAGAAATTTTTGCTTATGTTATGAACCGGACAAAATACGGTGATTATTACTGGGTTCTTGCCCACGTTACGCCGACCTTTGAAGGGCCTAACAAAGAAATCGTTGGTTACCATTCAAACCGTCGTGTCCCTGAAAAGAAGGCTCTAGATATAATCAAGCCTCTTTATGCCAAGCTCTTGGCAGAAGAAAAAAGCCATTCGAACCCTAAGGAAGGCCTTGCTGCGTCAACAAGAATGCTTCAACAGACTTTGGAGCCTTACGGTGGGCGTTACGATAAGTTTGTACTTTCTATTTAATTATAAAGCTTGGCTATTTTTTCTGGGGCAACTCCAAGGAAGTATAGAGCCAGACAAAAAAGATGAAAAAGGGGGCGCCGCCAATAGCCCCCTTTGTGGTATCTGGTAGCTGACGTAATAGCCTTTGCCTTGAGATAGCTTATTCGCTTCCGCCCAATCCGCCGAATGATGTCTACATCTTCCATCAAAGGCAGGGGCTTATATCCCCCAAGTTGCTGATAAAAATCACGACTGATAAGTAGCCCCTGATCCCCATAAGGTAGGGCTAAGGCTTCACAGCGCAAAGCCACCATTCGCTCTACCCGACGAGCTGCAGGAGCTTCATCATCTAAAGCATAGGTAAAGGCGGCAGCTTTTGCTTGATTATCTGGGTTAGCCATAAAGCTAGTAACTTCAGCTTCCCAATCAGGGCTAAGGGTTGTGTCTCCATGAATGAAGAGCAGAAACTCTCCTTGTGCTTCTGTCGCTCCTTTTGCTAATTGTGTTCCTCGTCCTTTAGGGCTGGTGATGATCTTTGCCCCTAAATTTTCAGCGATATGGACGGTCTTATCACTTGAGCCGCCATCAACAATAATGATTTCAAGCAAAGTATCTTTCCCAATAAAACAAGCAAGAGTGGATGCCACTCCTTTGACAGCATTTAGGGTGGGAATGATTACGCTAAGTTTGGGAATTGTTTTCTCAGACAATAGGTACACTCTAATGGACAGGGTATTATTCATCCGCTATCTATGCACTAACACGTCTTTAGGGTGAATATAAGCGATAATGGATTATTTTAGCGAAGAAGAACGACAAAAGCAGGAGGCTTTTGCATCTTATCGGGATGCAAAGTTAAAACCCCTGACCGATTTTCTAACAAAACTCAATATCCGCGCTAATCATGTCACCACTGCAGCGGTGATTTTGCTGTTCCTTGGCTGCATGGCGGGCCCTGAGTGGGGCTGGACAGCTTCGTTTTTGCTTTTCTTTTATTGTTTCCTTGATGGCATCGATGGTCCTTTAGCGAGGTCAACAAATTCGCAACACCAAGGCGGTGCCATTATTGATATGGTGGCTGATCAAGCAGGGGTAATTGTCGCTCCTGCAGCGGCTATTTATCATCTGGGGACCGATGGGATTGCGGCGGTTTTGTTCGCGAGTCTTTATGTGTCATTCATTGCTTTAGTTGTTTATGCCAACAACAATGGTATCAAGCTTTTTAAAATTGTCCGCTTAAAATATTTTTTCTATTTTGTTTATTGTTTATCAATCCTGATTAACTACGACTTAGTAACTTATCTATTTTACGTGGCAGATGTTTACTACCTGATCGTATTGCTTTTGGTGGTTGCGAGAATATACAAATTCTTTGCTGCTCAAGAAGGTAGTAAAACTTAAAAATAAAGAGAGGGCCTTTAAATCAAAGGGCTAAATCCACATGTTAACTATTGAATGATTACATTTGATCTCCACTACCACACAAATACCTACAGGTCTTTGCAGTCCACGCGAAAACGGCGTTTAGAGAAGCATCGCCTTTTTTTGGAAAAAACTGGAGTGGATTATGTGGCGTCAACTGAACATGCCTATAAAAGACCCTTAGATGCTTTCCTCTATTTACGTGATGCAACCCATAACATAAAAACTGAAATTCTTCCTGCTGTTGAGGCGATCTCTCAAGAGGGGATCGATATGATTTTCCTGTATGAGTCTGAAAAGGCGCTGACGGCTGCTATTCGGGATTTGAAACCTTTTTGCTGGTCGATATGGGATACAGCAACAATCGCTGCCCAAACCAATGCCATTTCTATTATTCCCCATCCTTTCACACCTGGACGCTCTGGAATTGTTGCGGGTATTGGGGTTGAGGGGTTTATGCAAATTCAGGCGCAATGTGATTATGTTGAAATCCATAATGGACTCAGCCTGTTTTTGATGGAAATTGCTGCCAAGAAACCTGATGCTTTTAAGGTGGAAAAGACAGCCGGAAATATTCAAAAAACTTTCAAGTTGCCAGAAGAATTCATTTTGGATGGTGTAGGACAAGCTATTAGCTCTGATGCCCACCACCCTGGTCATCAACGAATTGTTGGGCAAACCAGTGAGGTTATTAAGGACGGTGATTGGTTTGGCTTTTTGAAAAACCGTGTGTGCTTTGAAGAAGCGGTGGTTTCAGAAGAACTTATGAGCAAAACCACCCAGCTCCGCCAACTTATGCAAAGTGGGCGCTGTGTGTTAGGCGAATATAGCCTCAAAACCATCAAGAAGGTAAAAACTCGCAGCCGCAAGCGTTCCCAAGAAGCCGCAGACCGTATTACCAAGACCCAAGCTTAATCTTCTGGGCTAAGTGGTGCATCAATATCGTTAGGTTTTTCAACAAGACGATAGGTCAGCCAATATCCTAAAAAGCTAAAGCCCAAGCTATAAGGTACACAGCCGATAACAATACTCCAACCGAATGTATTCCATAGGTTCTCGATAAGATCTAAAAGGGCATAGAGGGCATTGCCACCATTGGCGGCCATGAGGGTGTCTAGTTGCGCGGTAAAAGCATCGAAACTCGTATGGTCACCAAAATCAAGTAACAGCATCTTGCCCGTTAAATGAAACATATAATACATGGGCAGCATGGTCGCTGGATTGGATATCCATGACCAAGCTATCGCCAGTACCAAATTAAAGCGCCAAAACCGTCGCACAGCTAACCAAATCAAGAAGATCAGGTACATTTGAAGTCCGACTGTTGGCGTCATCCCCATTAGGATTCCGATAGCGACTCCACGGGCAATAATTTCAGGCTGATCTCTGGCTCGTTTGATGGGGATAATCAGGCGGTAATAAAATAGTCTGAGCAGTTTTGATCCGACACTTTCTTTGTTGCGTGCGTGTCTAACTTGGCGAAGCCACTGCTTCATATCATTCCACCGTAAAAAAACGTCAAAAATTTTTAAGTCTAAGTTGTTAAGCAAACAAGAGGTTTCCTGTCAAACCCCAATCGACAACTAAAGTGCTGTTGATTTTTGCCAACGACGTGACCAAATCTAAAGAGTGTGAGCGAAACGCCAACAATGAGGTGGCGGGTATGGCGGAAAAGTCTAAAGATACATCATTGCTTGAATATCTGGCGGAGCAAGCGCTGGAAGATATCAGACGTGCCCGGCAGTTTAAAAGATCACAATCAAATGAGCTGTTGAGAGAAGCTGAAGAGCTGTCTTTCTTGGTTTCAAAGCTTTTAGCGAAAAGAGATTCCCCCTCCCAAAGAGATTGAGAAAGGGCGTAGGGCCTTATTAGGTTATGTGACCTTTACAACGATGGCGTCACTTCCTTCATAAAAATCGCATCTACCCATAGCGTTTATAGCGTGGCAGGGAGTTGTCTTCATAATGGATGTACCGTGTTGTTTGATAAACTCACAGGTGTTGCAGGCAGGTTGATCGCCACATTTAATGAATTTTGATTGCTGGGTAATCATTTGAATTTTCCCTCAAATATAAAACCGTTTGTATCCGTTATTGGAACACTGACATTTTCTTGATTTATTATAGAGATTCGTTGCAACGATATTGCTGTCTTACGACAATAATGTTACAAAAACATTAATGTACCCTTTTATGGAGAGCTTAATGGCGCAACGGATCCTCATTGTTGAAGATGATGAAATGCTATTGGGCATGCTTGTAACTTTATTTGATCATTATGGATATAAGGTAGACCAAGCCATAACGGGCTCAGAAGCCATGCGAAAAGTGGATACTGTTCCCCCTGATATGATTTTGCTCGATTTAGGGTTACCCGACGAAGATGGTTTGACTCTCATTCGAAAATTCCGATCCCGCCATGAAATTCCGATAATTGTTTCCACGGCCCGTGAAGGGGTTGAGGACCGTCTTTCAGCATTAGAGATGGGCGTAGATGATTTTATTGTAAAACCATATGATCCTCGGGAATTGGTTTTAAGGGTGCGCAATGTATTTGCACGGGTGAAGACTGTTTCCACAGGAGGGGGCGAGAAGAAAATTATTGAGGCATCTGGCCTGGAATTAGATCTTTTTGCACATAGTGTCTCTACTCCAACTGGGACGGCTTACGACCTTCCTCCTTCAGAATTTCGCTTGTTATCAGCTTTGATAAATTCCCCTAACCGGGTGCTGTCACGAGATCAATTGCTTGATGCCATCACCACCGATAATGACCCACCCTCTGAACGCATTATCGATGTCTTGATCAGTCGGCTACGCAAAAAGCTGGAAGAAACTCCCGCTAAGCCAACCAAGATCATCACCGTTCCTGGTTTTGGCTATAAGCTGGCTTCTTGAGTTACTTACGTTTAATCTTTGACCAAACTTTCGTTCAAACACCACTAAGTCTTACACCAAATGATTGGCGGGCTACCTTGTGGCCTTGGATTAAATTACTCTTCGACACCTAAGGGGCGACGCGCCATGGTCGGATCGCGAAAACCGCCTTGTGACGCACTTGTTGTTAGAGCAGCATAGGCTTCTAAGGCCCTGGTTACGGCGCGTTCTCGAGGTTGTGGCTTCCAGGCTTGATCTCCTTGCCCATTCATTGCCGCTCGCCGCGACGCTAATTGCTTGTCATCTAAGGCGAGGTTAATGCTGCGCTGAGATATACTAATTTCAATAGTATCACCTTCTTCAACAAGTCCTAATGCGCCACCTTCTGCAGCTTCGGGAGAAATATGCCCGATTGATAGCCCTGATGTTGCCCCAGAAAAACGGCCATCAGTTATCAAGGCACAAACCTTGTCGAGGCCAACGGATTTTAACATGCTGGTTGGCACCAACATCTCCTGCATACCTGGCCCTCCCCGAGGTCCTTCGTAACGAATGACGATTACATCTCCCGTGACAATATCGCCCCCAATAATGGCGTTTGCAGCACCGTCTTGGCTGTCAAATACTCGAGCCCGTCCAGTGAATTCCAAAATGCTGGCATCTACTCCCGCTGTTTTCACGATGCAGCCATCTTTTGCGATGTTGCCGTAAAGGACTGCCAAACCACCATCTTGGCTGTAGGCGTGTTCAATATCTCGGATACAGCCGTTTTCACGGTCTAAATCGAGATTTGGATAATGAGCGTTTTGGCTAAAGGAGCTTAAGCTAAATTTCCCTCCTGGAGCGGTAAGGTAGAAATCAGTGATTGACGCTTCTGAGTTTCGCCGAGCGTCCCATTGGTTCAACCGTTCTTCTAAGCTCAAACCTTCAACAGATTTTGTTGAAAGATCAAGAAGGTCTCCTCGCTCCAATTCGCCCATCAGTCCCATAATCCCGCCAGCACGATGGACATCCTCTAAATGGTACTGAGGGACAGATGGAGAGACTTTGCACAGATTGGGGACTTTGCGGGATAGTCGATCAATATCAGAAAGAGTGAAGTCAACTTCACCTTCGCGGGCCATGGCGAGAATATGAAGGATGGTATTGGTTGACCCTCCCATAGCGATATCAACAGTCATGGCATTTTTAAAAGCATTTCGATTGGCAATAGAACGAGGTAATACGGAGCTATCATCTTGTTCATAAAAAGCTTTCGCCATCTCTACGATACGTTTTCCTGCGGTATTAAACAGTTCGCGTCGCTTGACGTGGGTCGCTAAAATACTACCATTTCCCGGTAGAGCCAGCCCAATGGCTTCCGCCAAGCAGTTCATAGAATTTGCCGTGAACATGCCGGAGCATGATCCGCAAGTGGGACAAGAGGCTCGACTGATATCCTCTTTCTGCTCATCGCTTAAGTTGGGGTCATTATCAGCGACCAATGCTGAAACCGCACTTACAACCATGGTTTCCCCATTGACCTCAACTTTACCGGCCTCCATGGGACCCCCGGAAATAATGATAGCTGGGATATTGGTGCGCAACATCGCCATCATCATGCCGGGGGTGATTTTATCGCAGTTGGTGATGCAAAGCAGAGCGTCGGCACAATGAGCATTGACCATATATTCAACTGAATCAGCGATTAAATCTCGAGAGGGGAGGCTGTAAAGCATACCGTCGTGGCCCATGGCGAGACCATCGTCGACAGCAATGGTGTTAAATTCTTTGGCAATGCCTCCGGCTTTAGCTATCTCCTCAGCAACCAAACTACCAAGGTCTTTGAGGTGGACATGGCCTGGGACAAATTGAGTAAATGAATTAGAGATGGCAATAATCGGTTTGCCGAAATCATCGTCCTTTGTCCCCGTTGCTCGCCAAAGGGCCCGTGCACCCATGCTTTTGGTGTTTTTCTGGGACCGATAGTTAGGCATGAGGACTCCTATATACTTATTTGGTTTATCTGGAGCTTAGGGGGCTAGCGTTAATCAGTCCACTCCTTTACATTTCGCCCATGGGGTTGATGAAATCGATAGCCACAGTGGGTGGCATGACGATGACAAGTCGGGTTTTAGGGTTCGTGCGTGACATTTTGGTCGCGGCATCCCTTGGAGCTGGCCCCATTGCTGATGCCTTCTTTATCGCTTTTAAAATCCCTAACCTTTTTCGGCGCCTCTTTGCTGAAGGGGCGTTTAATGCGGCCTTTGTCCCTCTCTTTGCTGGTAAGTTAGAAAAAGATGGTCAGGGGGAGGCACAAGCGTTTGCTAATCAGGCTTTTGCCTTCTTGTTCTGGACTCTGCTTGGCATGCTCATCATCATGGAACTGGGCATGCCCTGGATCATGATGGGTTTTGCACCGGGATTTATGGAAGACCCTGAAAAGTTTGACCTCGCGGTTCTCTTCACCCGAATCACTTTTCCTTATTTGCTGTTTATTTCCCTGGTTTCCCTCATGGGAGGGATACTGAATTCCTTGGGGAAATTTGCTGCTGCGGCCGCCACCCCCGTTTTGCTTAATATCTGTTTGATCGCCGCAATTTTGGTAGTGGCTCCAAGCTTACCCTCCCCCGGACATGCTTTGTCTTGGGGTGTTTGTATCGCGGGTGTGATTCAATTTATCTGGCTTGCTTGGCACTGTCACCGAGAAGGCATGTTGCCCAGCTTTGGTTTACCGCGCTTGAATAAGGCGGTCAAAACCCTAATCCGGCGGATCATTCCTGGCGCTATTGGGGCGGGGATTTATCAAGTGAATTTAGTGGTTGATATGATCATCGCTTCTTTGCTCCCCACGGGCTCAATCTCTTATCTTTTCTTTGCCGATCGAGTGACCCAACTGCCACTCGGTGTAGTGGGTGTTGCGGTTGGAACAGCCTTGCTGCCTTTGCTTTCACGACAGCTACGAGCTAATGACGAAGCGGGAGCCAGTTATAGCCAAAACCGCGCCTTGGAATTTACTTTATTCTTAACAATCCCTGCTGCGGTGGCTTTCGCCATTATTCCAGAGCCCATTATAGTCACCCTGTTCCAGCGCAATGAATTCACCGAGGTTGCCGCTAGCGCAACCGCTGCCGCCTTGATGGTTTATGCTTTTGGTCTTCCAGCTTATGTGCTCATCAAAGGACTAACGCCTGGCTTCTTTGCCCGAGGAGACACCAAAACACCCATGTATATCGCCGCTGTTTCCATGGTGGTGAATGTGGTCTTTAACTTGATCTTGATGGGGCCATTCCTACATGTGGGTTTGGCGATGGCGACGGTCATATCGGCCTGGACCAACACGATCCTACTGGCTGTGGTTTTGAGAAAACGTAACCAGTTGAGCCTGGACCAACGTTTCTTGAGCCGCCTTCCTCGAACATTGCTTGCTTCAGCCCTGATGGGGGGAGCATTGTGGATGACAAAAATCCAGCTTGAAGGATGGTTGTCTGGTGGGCAAATGGAGCGGATTTATGCCTTAATCATTCTCATATTCACTGGATTGATAGTCTATTTTATTGCCGCTCAGTTGGTGGGGGCAGCAAGGCTTTCTGACCTAAAAGGCATGATGAAACGTAAGGCCACTTGACCCCCCAATAAGAAGGCTCCATAAAGCTCCCGAATTTACTATCCGGCGTGGTCCAACATGGCCGGATTTCATTGTTTTTAAAAGGGTCCAAACCTATGAATAGAATCTTCTCTGGCGTTCAGCCAACCGGTAACCTCCATCTTGGGAACTATCTAGGCGCAATTCGCAATTGGGTGAAATTGCAAGATGATTACGAGTGCATTTTTTGTGTGGTCGATATGCACGCGATTACCGTGTGGCAAGACCCTCAGCAGCTAATCGCGAATACCCGTGAAGTTGCAGCCGCTATGATCGCCTCTGGCGTTGACCCCAAAAAGAACATTATTTTCAACCAATCCATGGTTCCTGGTCATGCTGAACTAGCGTGGATTTTTAATTGCGTTGCGCGTCTTGGTTGGCTCAATCGTATGACCCAGTTTAAGGAAAAGGCCGGAAGTAACCGGGAGAAAGCTTCTGTTGGTTTGTACTCATATCCTAACCTTATGGCTGCAGATATTATGCTTTATAAAGCCACCCATGTGCCTGTGGGTGAGGATCAGAAGCAGCACTTAGAGTTGACCCGAGATGTGGCTCAGAAGTTTAATAATGACTTCAAAAACGACTTTTTCCCTATTGTTGAGCCTTTGATCTTTGGTGAAGCAACTCGGGTTATGAGCTTGCGTGATGGCTCTAAAAAGATGAGTAAATCTGACCCATCAGCAGCGTCACGGATTGTCATGACCGATGGCCCAGATGAGATCGCCAAAAAAATCCGCAAAGCAAAAACTGATGCTCACCCAATCCCTGAAAACAAAGAAGGATTGGACGGACGCCCTGATGCTGCAAACCTCATGGGGATTTTTGCTGCTCTTTCTGATCGGAATGTGGATTCGATTTGTGGTGAATACGGCGGAAGCCAGTTCTCAACATTTAAACAGGCCTTGTCTGATTTAGCTGTTGAGAAACTGGGACCAATTGGCTCAGAGATGCAACGCCTGATGGCTGATTCTTCAAGCATTGATGCGGTTTTACACGATGGCGCAGAGCAAGCCAGAGCCATTTCGGAGCCAATCCTGAATGACATTAAAGATATCGTAGGCTTCTTGAGACCTTAATTGATACTCGTTGACATAGAGGATAGCTGCAGATGACAAAGCTTTTTGCCAGTTTCTTGAACGCCATTATTGGAATTGTGATAGCTATCCTCCCGCGATGGAAGCGCCTAACAGTTCGAGCGCGTCTTTTTGATAAGCTGCAAACATTTGAGACCGTTCAAATTGGTGATAAAACTTTGCAACTTTTCATCCCAGACCGCACCTGTGTTTATTGGGCTAAGAGCGGACCTAATAGTGAACCTACGACCAATGCCTGGATCAAGTCATTTGCTCCAGAAGATACCTTTCTCGATATCGGTGCCAATATTGGGCTTTATTCCATGATGGCAGCGGCTCATGGGGTAACGCGCGTTTACGCGATAGAGCCCAACCCGTTCTCTTTCTCAGTCTTAGCCCGTAATATTGTCGCCAATAAACTTGATACTGTAATTTCCCCTTTATGTCTTGCCATGAGTGAAGGCTCGTCCGTCGTTACCTTTAAACTCGGTAGCCTCCATGCGGGGTCGATCTATAATGAAATTATGACGGATGAAAGTACTGCTGGGGGGATGTCAATTACGACAACGTCGTTTTCAGTAGATGAATTATTTAAGATTCAAGGGATGTCTGAGGTAAATCATCTAAAAATTGACGTAGATGGTCTTGAACTCCAAATTTTGCGTGGGGCAACTAAAACTTTATCGGATAAAGCTCTTAAAACGGTTCTGGTTGAAGACAATTCTGAAGATAAAAATTCTGCCTCAAAACTAATATCCTTCTTAGGGCGATTTGATTTTGTCCAGTCTGATGCTTGGGGTAAGGATGGTACTGATAATAAAATATTTATACGTGACTAAAAGTTTTATTCAGCCGTTAATAATGTTGTCGGTTTTTCATTTGAATGCTCAATGAACTCAACAACCATAGTTTTGATATCATCGATGATTTTTTGGGTTTCACGATCACTAAAAGCGCCTTGAAAATTCGCAACTCTATTTCCAATACTCATTATTCCCACCCATAGAATATTACTAAATCTATGGATTAACCCTATTGTATAAAAGTATAGTTCGCTACACCCATTTGGGGATATAGGGTAAGGAATGCTTGGGCTTATTTCTTATTTGCAGGGAAAGAGCACAGAAAATGTACTTCCTTCCCCAACGTTACTCTCAATATTTAGGGCTCCGCGATGGCGGTTTACGATGTGCTTTACAATTGCAAGACCGAGCCCAGTTCCGCCTAAATTCCTAGAGCGTGCCTTATCAACACGATAAAATCTTTCAGTTAATCGGACTAAGTGATCTGGAGTGATCCCCTCGCCCTTGTCTTCCACAGATACCTGAATGCCCCCACCCATATGGTCAGGAATTTTTTCAATAGCTTTTGCTGTGATGGTTACTGGGGTGCCCTTTTCACCATAGTTAAGAGCATTGGCAATGAGATTGGTGAAAACTTGGGTGACTTCGTCGTTATCTCCAATGATTGTCGATAAGTTTTGGGGAATATGGATCGAAAAGGACATTTCTTTTTGAGCGGCTTTTCTGTCTAAAGTTTCTACAACGCCTTCAATAACACTTTCCAGGTCAACCTTTTCATTAGGCCTGACATGTTCGTTGACTTCGATTTTAGAAAGGGAGAGTAAATCTTCAATTAGGCGAGTCATTCGACCTGCTTCAGCCGACATGATGTTTAGAAACCGCTCTTGGGCTTCAGTGTCTTGGCTGGCTTCCCCTTGCAGGGTTTCGATAAAGCCAACCAGGGCCGATAAAGGGGTGCGGAGTTCATGGCTGACATTTGCAACAAAATCGGCACGTAAATTTTCAGCGACTTTTACGATGGTGAGGTCATGAAGGGTAAGCAGAGCATTGCCAATTTTCCCTTTGATGTCCCCGACAGGGACGACATTAACTAAATAGGTGCGCTCAACTTTACCCGGCAGGACGGCTTCAAAAGAAGCTTCCGTCCCAGCGCTTAGTGTATCAGAAACTGCGCTTAGAATTTCAGGATGACGAATGGCATAACCTAAATCTCTTGTTTCTGTTGCTTCGCCAAACTCTTCCCGAGCGGCTTTGTTGGCAATTTTAACTTTCCGGCTACCGTCTAAGAGCAAAACAGGTAGGGGAATGCTTTCTAAAAGATGATTGTCTAGATTAGGGGCAGGTTTGTTTTTCTCAGTTTTTTCTTGAGGTTTTAGTCGTTTGGTCTCTTGGCCAAGCCAAAGTCCACCAACTAAAAACCCCAAACCAACCATAGTGGCTGGTCCAGGGTCGAGAAGACCTGAAAAGGTAAAAGCTACCAGAACAAAAAAACCCGGCATCAGGGCGATTAATATAATTCTTTTATTACCGCCCATTGCTTATTGCCTTTATTTGACGATTTTTTTCAGGGGTAAGATGTCGGCAAATTCTGGATCAGTTTTCATGGCATTGGCCTTTGCAGCTTCCATAATATCTGTCGACATCAACATGCCTGCGTTCCACAAAGCTATTTGATTGAGGGATTCATCAACAGAATGATCACGGCTGTAGTTGATAACCTCTTTACTGCCGACCACCGATAGAGGCGATTTTGAGGCGATAACTTTGGCGGTTTCCATTACTGCTTCCAGCATCTCTTCCTGAGTTTTAAAGACTTCCGTCATCAAACCACATTCCTTGGATTCATCGGCATACATGCGCCGCCCGGTGTAGGCGAGCTCTTTTACTTTACCTAAAGAGATCAGCTTTGGCAGGCGTTGCAGCGTTCCCACATCGGCGACCATGCCGATGTTGATCTCTTGAATAACCACAAAAGCATTTGCGGTGCAGTAACGGATGTCACATGCCGTGGCTAAATCAACTCCCCCACCGATACAGCCCCCCTGGATTGCGGCAAGGACAGGCAGACGGCATTTTTCAATGACAGTGAAAGTCTGCTGCATCTCTTTGACCGTACGGAAAAGTTGTTCACGCTTACGCCCTGGATCGCCATCGGTCATATCTGACATAATGCCGGAGAAGGCATTAAGGTCGAGACCAGAGGTGAAGTGTTTACCTTCAGAGGAAATCACCACCACACGGGCATCCGGTCTATCCGCAATTTCGGCAAAGACATCAACCATTTCCTGCCAGAATTCCAAAATCATTGAATTGAATTCTTTAGGCCGGCAGAGGCTGATATGGGCAATGTGGTCGGTAACGTCGAGGGTGAGGGTTTGATAAGCCATTTTCTTCTCCAATTTAAATTTGGAGAAAAGCTAGGCGATATCGAGGCCCACGTCTAGTGTTGGTGCACTGTGAGTTAGCCAGCCAACGGAAATAACATCAACGCCAGACTCAGCAATGGCTTTTGCTGTCTTGACTGTTACCCGACCAGAAGCTTCAGCAATCGCTTGGCCGTTGATCATTGCAACAGCTTTTTTGAGGGTGGCTGGGGTCATGTTATCAAGCAAGACCACATCAACTCCTTCGCTCAAGGCTTCTTTAAGTTGGCTTAAGGTATCAACTTCCACTTCAACTTTGACCATATGACCTAAACCGTTTTTGGCGGCTCTAATGGCTTCTTTAACGCCTCCAGCAACAGCAATGTGGTTGTCTTTGATGAGAATTCCATCATCCAGGCCAAAACGGTGGTTTGCTCCACCACCAGCCCGGACGGCATATTTTTCAATAGCCCGAAGGCCCGGTGTGGTTTTGCGGGTGCAAGTGATTTGGGCCTTGGTTCCCGCGACGGCATCAACGATTTCTTTGGTGGCGGTGGCAATGCCTGAAAGATGCCCCACGTAGTTGAGCGCTACACGTTCAGCTGTTAGTACAGCCCGCGCTTTGCCTTTGATAGACAAGAGCACATCGCCTGGTTTCACGTTGTTTCCATCGCGACTAATTTTGGTGATTTTAGCTTTTGGGTCGAGTTGCTTAAAAGCGGTCACGGCAAAATCTAACCCTGCCACGCACCCATCTTGGCGGGCAACGATGTTGGCTTTCATCATGGCACTTTTGGGGATGACGCTATCGGTGGTGATATCTCCTGCTCGTCCCAGGTCTTCAAACAAGGCTTCTTTCACCGCTTGTAAGACACTCATAGGGAGGAGTTTGACCAGTTTTCTCATGCCTGTTTCTTTCTGTAGGGACTAGGGCCCAAATCGATATTTGCAATTTTAGCGTTAGCTTGCTCAAGGGTGAGGAAACTGCGTTTGGCAAAGCTCTCTTTGCTCTCAGGAAAATCGCTGCGGAAGTGACCGCCCCGGCTTTCCTGACGAAGAAGGGCTGAAATGCCAATCATCTTCAGAACCGTTGCTTGATTACTGAGACCACCCAATGCGGGGAGATTTTCTTCTATTTGCAAGATTTCCTGCAGAGCCTCGGTCATGGTTTTTTCCTCACGGATCAACCCAAAAGCATCATAGGCTATCTGCCGCATCCTTATACCCAAACGGTCACTTCGTGATTTATGCGCTTTAGCAGAGCAAACCTCCCGGAAAGGAGTTTTTTCAGCTGAGGCGTCAAGGAGGGCTTCTGCTGTGCGAGGGGCAAAGACGATGGCTTCAAGTAAGGAGTTGCTGGCAAGGCGATTGGCCCCGTGAATTCCTGTTGAGGCCACTTCTCCACAAGCCCAAAGACCAGGGAGGCTGGTGCGACCGTCTTCGTCCACATCAATACCACCCATATGATAGTGGGCTGCAGGAACGACCGGTATGGGTTCTTTCGCCGGGTCAATGCCAACGCTTTGGCAATAGGCGTAAACCGTTGGGAATCGTTTGACAAAACTGCTGCCGATGGCTTTACGGCAATCAAGATAGGTCCGTTGCCCCATTTGCCTTTGCCGCCACATGGCACGGGCAACTACATCGCGAGGGGCCAGTTCCGTATCTGCATGAGCCGCCGCCATAAAGCGAACGCCGTTACTATTGATCAGGGTCGCCCCCTCACCGCGCAAGGCTTCGGTTGCTAAGGGCAAGGGATCGCCGCCGATGTCCATGGCCGTGGGGTGAAACTGAACAAACTCCATATCGGCAAGTCGAGCCCCAGCCCGTGCTGCCATGGCCAGACCATCTCCACGGGCTTCTTGAGGATTGGTGGTATATTGATAGAGAGCGCCAAGGCCTCCCGTTGCCAAAACAACTTGAGAAGCATGTACTGCTGAGACGCCCTCTCCTTTTTGCAAGAGAGCTCCATAGACACGACCTTCATCAACGAGCAGGTCCAGGGCTTCCGCCCCTTCGATAATTTCAATAGCTTCGGTTGCTTGAACAGCAACTTTCAAGGCCCGCATGATTTCAGCCCCGGTGGCATCTCCTCCAGCATGGAGAATGCGACGGCGGCTGTGGGCGGCTTCTTGTCCGACAATAAGGTTTCCCTTGTCGTCCGTATCAAAGCAAACGCCAATTTTTTGCAGGGTTTTAATCGCGGCGGGGGCCTCTGCGGTGAGCAGGTTGATGGCTTTGCTTACCCCTAATCCGCCCGCTGTCCCTAAGGTGTCGGCAGCATGAAGAGCCGGGGCATCGTCGGCGCCAACAGCGGCAGCCACACCGCCCTGGGCTAGGGCGCTTGCCGCTCCTTCACCCAAAGGCGCTTTCACGGCCAAGATGATCTTAGGCGTGGGTTTAGCGGCTGCTAGCTTTAGAGCCGTAATCAACCCGGCAGCACCGGCACCAATGATGAGAATTGGTCTATTCATGAGAGCGAAGCTCCGTTAACCCCGACCAACCGCAAGCATGTTGTCGAGGGCCTTTTTAGCCTCAACTGCAACGGCCTCATCAACGGTCACTTCCACTGTCATGTTGGTGAGCGAGTCGATAATTTTAGGCATGGTGATAAGCTGCATGTGGGGGCAAAGGCTGCAAGAGCGAATGAATTTGGTTTCAGGATTTCCAGCCACCAGGTTATCACTCATGGAACATTCCGTAATCAGGGCCACTTGCTCTGGTTTGTTCTCGGTAACAAAATTTGCCATACCAGAAGTAGAGCCAGAGAAATCAGCTTTTTGCAGAACTTCCGGAGGGCATTCTGGGTGAGCTAAAACCGTCACTGCCGGATAAGAACGCCGAAGGTCATCAACCTGTTTGGCGGAGAACTTCTCGTGTACTTCACAGCGACCGGGGAAAGTAATGATTTCTACTTCGGTTTCAGCCGCAACGTTTTGAGCCAGGAACTCATCAGGAAACAGCATAACCCGGTCAGCCCCGAGGGACTCAACGACCTGTTTGGCATTTGCTGAGGTGCAAGTGACATCAGATACTGCTTTAACATCTGCCGATGTGTTGACGTAAGTCACCACAGGCACGCCAGGATAAAGAGCCCGCATCTTGATGATATCTTCAGCCGTGATGGATTCAGCTAAAGAACAACCTGCTTGCGGGTCAGGGATCAAAACCGTTTTTGACGGGTTCAAGATTTTGGTGGTTTCCGCCATGAAGTGAACGCCCGCCAGCACGATGACGTCAGCATCTACTTCTGTTGCCCTTTGAGCCAGTGCGAGCGAGTCGCCAACAATGTCAGACACACAGTGGAAGATATCCCGGGTCTGATAGTTGTGGGCGAGGATAATCGCGTTGCGCTCTTTTTTAAGCCGCTCGATCTCGTCCACATATGGGGCTAAATGAACCCACTCTTCGTCGCTAAACACATTTTTCACCCGGTCATAGATCGGGGCGGTGCGCTCGGCAATCTCGGACGTATAGTCCGGATTTGCTTGAACGGCTTGAGGCATGGCAATCATTTAAATTCCCTTATGCTCAAAACGAGCATATATTATCCCAAAAATTTAGGCACAAAGCGCCTACGCAAGTAAGATAGGTAGGCACTCGATGAGAGTCAAGAAATTCAAGGTTTTTCTAATATTCCGTCCTCTGTTGTTGAATTTGCATTTATGAATAGCGATTTTCCAAAACTGGGTTTTGAAAGGTTGGTATATTTCCTCCACAAGCTATAGTGATTTAGTACTATGTAACCTTGGTTGTCTGAGAAGGTGAGATGAGTTTTCCATTTGAAAATGCTTCAAACGAAGAGAAGGTAGCTAAGATTAAGGCTATTGGTTCGACTCATCCTAACAATCTGATGGCCCGGCATTTTAGGGCTGATTATTTTGGCTTTCGTGATGAATCCCAACAGAATAGATTGTGGCAAATTATCCGAACAGGGGTAGAGAACCCGGATAGTCAGATGGGGGCTTATGCTCAGAATAGCTGTGACTATGCAGAGTTTGAGCCATTATTTGAGCCGATGATCCGTGATTATCATAAAATTCCTCTAGAGCAAGAGATAAGGCAGAAGCACGACTGGGCGGCACCTTTATCAAGCTTCAATCTTGTAGATATTGATCCCGACTTAAAAAGGGTTTCCATGCGGGTGCGGGTGGGGCGAAATCTTGCGGATTTTCCATTGCCCGGTGCTATGACAAAAGCCCAAAGGCTGGAGTTTGAGACCTTGATGATTAAGGCTTTTTCTACCCTGCAAGATGATCTCCAATTTGGCGGGGAGTACCTTTCTTTGACGCCGGGTTTGCCCCAAACCATTGATGATGAGACCTATGAAAACCGGGTGGCGGCTCACCAGATGTTTAAGAACATGGAAGGTGATCCCTATCTTGCCTCGGGAGGAATCTCTTCAAATTGGCCATTTGGTCGGGGAATGTATATTTCAAACTCAGGTGATTTTATTGTTTGGGTTGGGGAAGAGGATCATTTGCGGATCATGTCCATGCGCCAAGGTGGAGACCTGAGTGGTCTTTTTGGCCGGTTACTAACAGGGCTTGAGAAGCTGGGTGGCTTAATACCTCCCTTCGCTCATTCTGAGCGTTATGGCTATATCACCTCCTGCCCAACCAATCTGGGGACGGCTATGCGGGCCAGTTTGCATCTATTTTTGCCTAAATTAACAGAAGGTGGGCATAACCTTGAACCTGCTAAAAAAGCCGCCGCGAAATTTGATCTTTCTGTACGGGGGGCCGGAGGGGAACATTCTGATGCAGGTCTGGGTGGCCTCATTGATATTTCACCGAGCGCTCGTTTAGGTGTTACTGAAACAGAGATTATGCGAAAGCTCTATGAGGGGACTTCGGCTCTCTGGTCCCTGGAAAATAGTTAAACGACTTGTCCGCAAGCATGACCCGAGGACCAAGCCCATTGGAAATTGAAGCCACCGAGATGTCCTGTGACATCTACGGCTTCACCGATGAAATAAAGGCCGGGGACGGACTGGACCTCCATGGTTTTTGATGACAATTCCTTTGTATCCACTCCACCAACGGTGACTTCGGCGGTGCGGTTGCCCTCTGAGCCGTTGGGGGTGATTTGCCAGGCGTTGATGTGCTCAGCGAGGCGGCGCAAGGTCTTATCGGGGGTGTCTGCTAAGCGCCCCGCACACCCTATCCATTCGGTCATCTTTTGCGCAAGGCGTTTGGGGAGAATCTGGGATAAGGCGGTGTGAATTTCTTTCTTGGGTTGGTTGTTCTTAGCCTCTTTGAGATAGTTAAACACATCCGTGTTGGGAAGTAGGTTTAAGGTGATTGTATCTCCTTGATGCCAATAAGAGGAAATTTGCAAAATCACTGGACCGCTTAAGCCTCGATGGGTGAACAACAGGGCTTCGGTGAAGGCTATTTTACCAAGTTTGGCAGTTGCTTCCAAGGAAACGCCAGATAGTCCATTGAGTTTTTTCAAAATATCAGGTGTGAAAGTCAGAGGGACAAGACCAGGCCGAGGATCAATGACCCTGAGATCGAATTGTTTAGCGATTTGATAGCCAAAACTGCTGGCCCCCATCTTGGGAATAGATGGGCCACCTGTGGCGATAACTAAAGATTCTGCGGTGAAGGGACCTTGGTTTGTTTCAAGAATAAAACATTGACCAGTTTTTGAAATATCGGAGATATTGCATCCCGTTTTCACCTCAACGCCTCGGGCTTCTTCAAGTAGCATATCAATAACCTGTTGAGCAGAGTCATCACAGAATAATTGCCCGTGCTCGCGCTCGTGATAGGCAATACCATATTTTTCGACCAAAGCGATAAAGTCATGTTGAGTATAACGCTTAAGCGCTGAAACGCAGAAACGGGGGTTTTCAGAGAGAAAGTTTGCAGGCGTCGCATGGAGGTTGGTGAAGTTAGAGCGCCCTCCCCCAGAGATACGGATTTTTTGCCCAACCTTGGGGGCTCGATCAAGAAGCAATACTCGACGTCCCCGTTTGTTGGCTTCCCCCGCGCACATAAGGCCAGCGGCCCCGGCGCCAATAATGATGACATCAAATTCTTGCATGGGACTGTTAAATCATTTCCGACTGGTGGGGAGCTTCATGCCAAGGGTTTCTCGTTCAGCAAGTAAGTCGCGACGGAAGCGGAAAGTTTTTGCAGGGCGCCCCCCGGTTTTGGTCTCGATCTGGCCCGTAGGTTCAACCAGGCCGTTGTTATCCAGAAGGCGTCGGAAGTTTTGCTTGTGTAATAGTTTCCCGGACAAAGCCTCCACCAGCTTTTGCAGTTGTAAAAGGGTGAAGGTTGGGGGCATCAATTCAAAAACCACCGGGCGATATTTGATTTTTGAGCGTAGGCGTCCCATAGCGGTTGCCAAAATCCGACGGTGATCAAAGGCGAGGGGCTGCCCAGTCTCAAAACCTTTTTTCTGATTTTTCTTTTCGGTTACCAATCCAGCCTCAAAGAGCAGCTCAAAGCGCTCCAGCACCAACTCATCATTCCAGGTACCTAAATCTTTAGCAAAAACCCGTTCCATGCGGGCGGTTCGATCTTGTTGGGTCGATGGCTTTTTAGCTTTTGCGATCCATTCTTTTAGTCGGGGTTCGATGATTTCATCAAGAATAACAGGTTTACCCTGGCGCCAATCTTCCCAAGGGAAATGATTGTACCAGCGATTCCACCCCGTATTGGCAACACCCGTTTCCCCTGCTTCAGAAACCAAAGCCAGATAACCAATAGAGATTACCCGCGCCCCGCCTTTTTCTTCTCGAGGGTCCCGGCCTTTGTCACCGAAGGTGTAGAGTTGTTCAACGTAGCCTAAGTTAAGTTCTGTTTGAGCTTCCACCCAAGCCCGCAAACCCATATCTAACGTGCGGTGTTGCAAGGGGTGGAAAGGGCCAAAGGGGAGGAAGGCTTCTTTGTTTAAGTTGCCAAATTGAGAGGTTTCGCGGATTACTAACACCCGTGGTTCATCATCAGCCACAGCGACAATCACCGCATTAAGACCGATCACTAAGCCATGATGAAAATCAGGGTCTAACCCCTCTTGCAAACCAAACATTAAGTACCCCCGCTAACTAAGCAGATATAGTATCCTTTTAAGGGAAATATTAACAGATATAGCAGAAGGTATTTGTCCAAACATACCTTTTCAAACAGATTCCTCCTTTGCTAGGGTAGCAAAGTGCGAAAACTGAGACACCAGGAGACGTGAATATGGCTGCATCTATGAATGAACCGGGGACGGAAAGCGTCGTTGATTTAGCAGAACATTTCATGGCCTGTAATCAAATGGGACGCTACCTGACAACGCCAGATGAAAGTCGGTTTGTTGTCAGTGATGATTTCCGCACTATTCAGTCAGTCAAACCAACCGCTTCGGCGATGGCTTCCATTTGCTCCAAAGACCCGTTGGTGGCTCAAGCAGCCCTTTTACCCTTGGGCCTTCGTGCTGCCAAAGGGAATACCCGGATGCAGGCGCGTTATGAAGAGCTCTTCACCATTATTGAAGAGCAAACCCTTAATCCAGAAATCAAGCATTCTGCCAACGCTATTCTTACCGCTCGGTTTTCCATGGAACGGGTGCGGGAAATTAGCGGTCAGCTCGCGGATAAGATTACCCCAGCACGTCGCCGATATCGGAGCTTCTTGGAAATGGTAGGTAAGCTCACCAATGGGCAAGTTACCGCCGATACTTTCCGCGATGAGTTTCTTGATTTCACCTATGGTGTCGCTGGGAAATTAGATTTCGGTATTTACAGCTTCTGTATCGACCGTATTTTTGGTCATTCGTTGGTTGTGAGTAAAGCCAAAGCCCTGTTGGTTTGGGAAATCTTAAATTTCCCTCCCATGATCCGTCGGGAGTTGTTGAGCAACATCCTTTCCCTTGAGGGATTAGAGCCAGAGATCTCTCAGTTCATCCAAAAAGAGATGACCGAGAAACTGCCTCCAGAAATGGCAATGGAAATTACCCTTCTGCTATCTTTAAAAACATCACAAATCAGCCTCAATCAACTGACCGGAATGGCTGTCGGTACGGCTTAAGAAAGCAATTTTACCAACTCTTCAGGCAAAGCGGTGGATTTATGTGTTTCTTGGTCTGTGTAAACCCACACCACTTCTCCCGTCGCGAGAGGGTTGTCTTCCGCCTTGAGGTGTATTTCAAGATAGAAGGTGATGCTTGAACGACCCAAACGGCTGACATTGACGTAGACTTCAATTTCATCATCAAATTCGATAGGGGCTTTGTATTCCACCACGGTTTTGACGGTGTGGAGGTCATTGCCTGAGCTTTCCACATGGGCCATGTAATCAAAGCCTATAAAGCGGAAATATTCGGTGAGAGCGGTGTCGAAATAGGTCAGGTAGTGAGCATTAAAGACCACCTTTTGTCCATCGACTTCCGAATAGCGTACACGAAAAGGAAAGTTAAATTTAAAATCTGCTTTAGCCATTAGCTTCTTCCTTTGGTCTTAGAACGTGGTGGAATTCTTTGGCATAGAGGCGGCTGTCGGGGAATTTAGATTCTCCGAAAACATGCCCAACCAAAATAAGAGCAGTGCGAGTGATGCCAGAGTCTTTTACCTTATCTCGGATATCCGCCAAGGTGCCTTTGATGAATTGCTCATCAGGCCAACTGGCACGATAGGCCATAATGACGGGGCAATCTGCGCCGTAATGAGGGGTGAGCTTTTTCACAACATGGGCCATGTTGTTGACTGAGAGGTGGATGGCTAAGGTTGCTCCGCTTTTACCTAGAGTATCCAGATCTTCCCCTTCGGGCATGCCAGAGCTGCGAACAGATGTTCGGGTGAGGATCACGGTTTGGGCGATATCAGGCAAGGTTAGTTCGGTACACAATGAAGCTGCTGCTGCTGCATAAGCTGAAACTCCAGGGGTGACGTCATACTCGATACCAAGCTCGTCTAAGCGACGCATTTGTTCGGCAATGGCGCCGTAGATTGATGGGTCACCTGAATGAACCCGTGCCACGTCCTTGCCTTCTTCATGAGCCACCCTGATTTCCTCAATGATCTCTTCAAGGTTCATCGGGGCTGTATCAAGCACCCGGGCGTTTGGGGCAGCAGATTTTACAATTTCTTCAGGAACAAGTGAGCCAGCATAAAGAACCACTGGGGCGTTTTCGATGAGCTTAAGCCCTCGAACCGTAATAAGGTCAGCGGCACCGGGTCCGGCACCAATAAAATGAACGATCAATTTTTTATTCCTTCAGGGGTTCCATTTTTTTAGCGTATCCGCGGGGCGTATAGATCCAGGTGTTTTCGCCCCGCTTGATTAGCTTAGTATTTGAGTTTCCAATCAGGACCAATGTCAGCATATCTGCATGATCCGGCGTTAGCTCGCCTAAAGTGGTGGAGCGGATGTTTTCGTCATCTCGGCCTAGGTTCCGCGCTAAGATCACTGGGGTTTCTGGTGGGCGACCTGTCAGTAGAATTTCGCGAGCAATAGGTAATTGAGTTCGACGGCGTTTGGAAACGGGATTATAGAGCGCGACAATGAAATCACCATCGGCAACGGCCTTAAGGCGTCTTTCAATATCTTCCCACGGGGTTAGCAAATCTGAAAGAGAAACGGTGCAGAAATCATGACCGATTGGTGCACCAGTGCGAGCAGCCGCAGCTTGAATAGCTGAAATACCAGGAGAAACCTGAACCGCTACTCGGTTCCAATCTCCGCGATTTTCGCGGTCTAGAAGTTCAAATGCCAAGGTAGCGAGCGCATAAATTCCTGCGTCCCCAGAACAAACCAAAGCCACGTTGCGACCTTCAGCGGCGAGATCAAGGGCTCGACGAACCCGGTTTTCTTCTTGGGCAAGGGCTGATTCGTGTTGCTGCTTGCCAACGATTAATGGGGCAATCAGATCAAGGTAAAGCTGGTAGCCCACTACATCAGTTGCTTGAGAGATCAGGTGGCTAACTTCAGGTGTGCGCCATTTCGGTGTTCCCGGGCCAACGCCGACGATGGAAAGGACCCCTTGGGGTTTCCCAATGGTAAGAGGATCAATCCCTTTGTTGGCGAGGGCAACAGCGCAAGTTGCTCGATTTGACTTGAATTTTGCAGCGGCAAGAACCGCATTTTTTCCGCCCCCTGCAGCCGCAAGAGCTGCGCCTTCAGATACTCCATGGCACCCAACTTCTTTGAAAACGATCTCAGAAGGTGTTTGTAAATAGGGAGCTTGGGCCTCTAACTCTTCAGGGCTAAAGAAGCGTACAGGAATGCCGAGTTCTTTTGCGAGGGCGTGAATGGCAGGTTCGTCAGATTTTAAATCTATAGAGGCAACGCAAGCGATAGAGGCTTCTGCGAGGGTCTCTTTTTTCATGACATCGCGAACAAGAGCGATCAGCTCATCTGGCTCAGTTCCCCGCTCACACCCTACCCCTAAGGCTAGGACTGTTGGGTGAAGGATCAGGTCTCCATCTTGGATAACGGGAACTTTGTGAGTGGCGTGGATCGAAGGGGAAACCCCCTCTTTAAAAGGAGCGCCAGAATTGCGCAGCCAAGCGACTTCACCTGCCTCAACCTGAAGATCAACTCCATCGCCGCTCAGCATTTTTGCCATTACCCCTTTTGCGGCCTCTGGATTGGCAACGTGCCACCCTCTGGGAGGTTCATCCAAGGCGAGACCAAAGCGGAGGTCTCCAGCCGTGGTAATAGATGGTTTTGTTGAGAATTCATCGGCAATGGTTTTTGCCAATTGGTTTGCCCCGTTATGTCCCCCCAAAAGAGGAACAACTGCAGAGCCATCTTCGGCTACAGCAATAACCGATGGCTCTTTGGTTTTGTCATCTAAAACAGGTGCGACAGAGCGAATGAGAATAGCCGAGGCACAAATACCAATGATTGTTGTCCCATTTTCAAACAAGGTGCGGATATGCTCTTTGGCATTGGTATAGATGATATCGGCTTCTTCAACATTGCTGATCAAGCAATGGATTTTTGAGCCGGGCAGAACTGCCTTAACTTGTTTTGCGATGTTGAGGCCACTGGCACCCAGAATAATAATAGCCGTGGTCATACCCAGGCCTCTCCTCGTTTTTGTACTAAAATCATTGAAAAATAGGGTGCTTTTGCTTTTTCAAGCTCAGCAATCGTAAGGGTTTTTGTGTTGGTCATAGTAGCATGTTCAACATAAATAGCCTTCTCTGTCAGGTCTAATTTCTTCAAGACCCTGACAATTTTATCCAAGTGTCGCCCTACCTTCATAATGGCGGCAGCATCTGTATCGGCTAGACGCCTTTCAAGTTCATCCTCACCCAAAGGCCCAGGTAAAACCGTCAAGATATCTTTGCGTGAGGCCAAAGGAAAGTTGGCTTGAGCAGCACAGGCCATCAGGGACGAAACACCGGGTATGATTTCACTGTCATAGCGATGGGCCAAGCGCTCAAAAATATACATGAACGAGCCGTAGAAGAAGGGGTCGCCTTCACACAGCACCGCAACGTCGCGTCCTTCTTCTAGATGATCTTCGATCACCACGGCATATTCGTCATAAACATCATGGGCGGGCGTATTGCCTGCAACCATGGGGGTGCGAATGATGATTTCTTCTTGATTTCCCGGTAAATGACTCTCAACTATCGAGCGCGCCAAGCTATCCCCCTTGTCAGGGGCAGGGTAAGCTATCACGGTCGCTTTTTGTAATATTTTGAGGGCTTTGAGAGTGATTAGGTCCGGATCACCGGGTCCGATTCCAAGGCCGAAAAGGGTTCCACTCATTTTTTAACAGCCACCACTTGGGTCACAGTCATCAAAGGTTTGAAACCTGAAAGGCTACCTACGTTTTCAAGGCGAGAAACACTGATCCGATTTAACTCACCACCAACTTCCTTGGCGAATTCAAAAAGGCGGGCTTCGGCTTCAATGGTGACGGCATTGGCAACAAAGCGCCCTCCTTGGTTTAAAGAAGCCCAACAGGTTTCCATCAGTTCCTTGTTAGAAACACCACCACCGACAAAGATCGCATCCGGGCGTTTACCGCCTTCGCGAAGAGCGCGAGGGGCATTACCGTGAATGATCTCTAATTTCGGCACACCCAGAGCATTAGCATTGCGGGTGATGGCAGCAACACGATCAGCATTCTTCTCAAATGCTACCGCTTGTCCGACCCCTTTGACGGCTCGAAGCCATTCAATTGCAATCGAACCGCTTCCCGCGCCAACATCCCAGAAAACGTCACCAGGCAAAGGTTGAAGGGCTGAAATGGTCGCAGCGCGAACTTCTCGTTTGGTCAGTTGTCCATCGTTTTCAAAGGCCTCATCAGGGAGACCAGGAAGGCAAGAAAGATATTTTGCTGCAGGGCCAGCTATCAGTTCGACAGCAATGACATTAAGATCAGCCGTGCGACCAAAGGCCCAACTTTCGGCAGTTCCCCCAAGACGATTTTCTAGGGGACCTCCCATATGCTCAAGAACCGTAACCTTGCTTTCGCCAAAGCCTTTTTTAGTTAAAAATTTTGCTACCTCAGATGGGCTATCTCCATCGCGGCTCAGAATGACCAGCCGGCCTTTGGGTACAAGGTGAACACCAACTGCCTCTAAAGGCCGGCCATGAATGGTAAGGCAAGTCGTGTCGGGCAAGGACCACCTGAGACGAGAGCAGGCAAGGCTAAAACTGCTCGGTGTTGGGATGACCGTCATGTCTTCAGGCAGGAAGTACTTTTTCAACATTGTCGAGGCGACACCAAAGCAGAGGGGGTCACCACTGGCGAGAATCGTCACTCTTTTGCCGCGCCATTTGGAGATTTCTTCGAAGGTTTCTCTCAAACCCGCATCCCAGGTCAATAGTTTAACATCTGACCGGGGAGCCAGAACATGATGGCGATCTCCGCCAACCAAAAGCTCAGCTGTATCAATTGCGGCTTTCGCAGATGAAGTAAGCTCTGAAGCTCCGTCTTCTCCAATGCCAACTACGGTAATCCAAGGTGTGGTCATGTTCTAGAGGCCTCTCATTCTGGTTGAGGGGTTGTCTTGGCGGCTAGGGCATTGACCGTGGCGGCGGCCAGAGCGCTGCCGCCTCTTCGTCCGCGTATGGTAATGTAAGGGATGTCAGAGCCATGGGCAATGAGGGCTTCTTTAGACTCAACTGCACCGACAAAACCAACTGGCATACCGATGATTAAGGCGGGTTCAGGTGCGCCTTCATCAAGCATTTCTAAAAGCCGAAATAAAGCTGTCGGGGCATTGCCAATGGCAACCACGGCTCCTTCTAGATGATCGAACCAATAATCGAGTGCAGCGGCAGAGCGGGTGGTGCTTTTTTCTTTTGCCAGGGTTGGAATATCAGGATCGTTGAGGGTGCACATGACTTGATCAGGGGTGGGTAAAAACCGTCTGGTAATGCCCGCGCCCACCATTTCAACATCGGTTAAAATTGTGCAGCCTCCTGATAGAGCGCTCTTCCCAATTAATCCAGCTTCTTGGCTGAAAGTCAGGTTTTCCAACAGGCTAAAGTCACCCGTGGTATGGATCAGGCGTAAAGCAACCGGCTCGATATCCGCCGGAAGTTTGGTTAAGTCAATCTCTTGGCGGATCGTTGCAAAGGACTGGCGATAAATTTCATCGGGTTCGTGGATATAATCGTAAGGCATGGCCCATCCCCCTTTCTCATTCATCGTGGTGATGGTGATGATGCCCGTGATCATGATGATGGTGTCCATGATCATCGTCGGTACCAGCACCGCGCACATGGTGATGGTGGCCTTGTTGAGGTGCGGCTACGTCATCTTCATACCCAATAACCTGCTCACGATACTTACAAAGCTGACAATTCATTTTGTTGTCACCTTCCATCACTTCGCCAAAACGCTCTACAAAAGTATCAATCACCAGGTCATGGTCATTGAGGTAACCCGCTTTGACAAACTCGATGTCAGGGTGATTGGCGGCAACTTCATCGGTTTGGTCGTAAATACGATCAACAAGAATGCCAGTAAAAAGGAAGTAAGGGAAAACGATAATCCGTTTGTAACCTAGCTTGGCGGCTTGTTCTAGCCCGCCATCAACTCGGGGAAAAGCAACGCCGCTATAACAGGTCTCAGCCCAACCAAAGCCCATACCTTCCCAAAGCATCCGTGTCACTTTGCAGACATTAGAGTTGGCGTCGGGGTCGTTGGTGCCGCGCCCAACCACCATTAACAAGGTGTCTTTAGGATCAACTTTGTTGTCGTTGCTTTCTAAAGCTTCCTGGATGCGCTGTTGTGCAGCTTTCAGGAGCTTAAAATCAATAGCGAGTTCACGGGCAAAGCGCACATCCAAGTCGGGGTTGGCGTGGGCAAATTCGTTCACTTCACTGGGGAGATCATTTTTGACATGACCCGCGGCAAAGAGCATACCGGGTAAACAAATAATACGTTCAGCCCCCCGCTCTTTGAGCTTATCAAGCCCCGTACGCAAAACGGGTTTGGCAAACTCTAGAAAGCCACTTTCAATGTCGTATTGAGGTAGGCGTTCTTTGATGCGAACAGAAAGTTGATTGAATTGGGTGATGGCATTGATATTGCGGCTACCGTGGCCACAAATCATAATCGCAGTTTTTTTATCCATATCGCCTGGTCCAGCCTCCGAGCGGGGGTGTTAGATATATGTCCGTGTAGTCATTGCATCCGCACGAACTCATGAATTTCGCCGGACTATATAGGGGCGAGATAAGGAGTGCAATGGATCAAAAGCACTTTACCTTCTCTATCAGCATAGGCATTCTAGGCTCATGTTTTTATTCGGGTTGTCAGAAGGAAGAGTGGGCTTTGATCCGCTGGTGCTATTGCTTTTAGCTCTGGTGGTGGATGGCTATTTGGGCGTTCTTGGCGGGCTTTTTAGCCGAATCCCCCATCCTGTTGTTATTATTGGCAACTTGATTGGTGCCCTGGATCGCAAGCTCAACAAAGATAGACGCAGTCAAATGGACCGAGCCTTTCGGGGTTTGATTGTGGTTATAATTATTGTCAGTTTGGCGGGTTCTGTTGGGTGGTGCATTGCTTGGCTTGGGCAAAATTATCCCTTTGGTTGGATCATTGAACTTGTCCTTCTTATAAGCTTGATCGCCCAGCGTAGTCTTTATACCCACGTAAAGGCGGTTAAAACTGGTATTGAAGAAAGTGGCCTCGAAGGAGGTCGGGAGGCTGTGTCTCATATTGTCGGACGTGATCCCTTACAACTTGATGAGCATGGGGTTTGTCGGGCGGCAATCGAATCATTGGCTGAAAACTTTGGCGATGGTGTTGTTGCCCCTGTTTTTTGGTACGCCCTTTTCGGTTTCCCCGGCATTTTGATCTATAAGGCGGTCAATACTATGGATTCCATGATTGGTTACCGTACTGAAAAATACAAAGCCTTTGGCATGACTGCTGCTAGGTTGGATGACATCCTTAACCTCATTCCGGCACGGCTTGCTGGTATATTTATTTCAATAGCGGCCATTGCAGCTCCCAAAGCCAACCCATGGCGAGCTTTTAAAACCATGCTTCGGGATGCGGGGAAGCACCGTTCACCTAATGCCGGATGGCCTGAAGGGGCGATGGCAGGTGCCTTAGATCTTGCTCTTGCTGGACCACGCAAGTATCGCGAGAAAACGGTTAATGACGATTGGATCGGTACCGGTAAAGCCCGAGCCACCATGATCGATATCAAAAGAGCGCTGTATGTTTATGGGGTGGCCTGTTTGGTTAATGCAGGTGTGGTGGCTTGTTTGTTTTTAGTCCGGATGAGCTAGGGAGTATCTAGGCTCAGGACTCATTAAATCCACCATATGACAATTGCAGCAATGCATATTGCGGAGAAGAAGGTGTGAGCACATCGGTCGTAACGTGTTGCGAT
>JAPHRK010000043.1 GCA_026196105.1 Rhodospirillales bacterium
ACACAGGGGTAGTCCACAAAATAGTGTTTCTCGTGTTGATTGCGCAAGCTAAGTGCTTGATAAATGAAGCACTTTAGGAACTTGGTATCCCGTAGGGGATTTGAACCCCTGTTACCGCCGTGAGAGGGCAGCGTCCTAGGCCACTAGACGAACGGGACTTGGGTGGCGCTTGAAGGGTTGATGTACCTGATGGCTTCTTGGGTAGCAAGAGTTTTATACAGCAGCTTTAGCGGTCGTTATGAAGGTGTTGATGTCTTCTTCTTTCGTATCAAAGGCCGTAACCAAGCGGCAGAGGCCTTCAATATTGCCGGGCCATTGGTAGAAGTTGAAGCCTTTATTTATAAGGGTTTGGTAGATCTCCGGGGTCATAATAACGAAGATTTCGTTGGCTTCTACTGGGGAGTAGAGTTGACATCCTTCAATACTATTTAAGCCCTGGCTTAACTTTGTTGCCATGGTGTTGGCGTGGCGGGCGTTATTGAGCCATAGGTCGTCGGTTAAGTAAGCATTCCATTGTGCGGCGATAAAACGCATTTTTGAAAATAACTGCCCACCTCTTTTGCGACGACGACCAAATTCCTCTGCGAGCGTCTTATCAAAGAAGATAATTGCCTCTGCCGCCATCGCGCCATTTTTTGTTGCGCCAAAGGTAAGGACATCTACACCTTGTTTCCAGGTAATCTCGGCAGGGGTTGCTCCGAGGGCTGCAACGGCATTGGCGAAGCGAGCACCATCCATGTGGACTTTCATCTTGTTTTTATGAGCCACTGAACAAAGAGCTTTAATTTCTTCTAGAGTGTAAAGCGCTCCAAACTCGGTTGATTGTGTCAGGCTCACTGCAGACGGGAGGACTTGGTGGACTGATCCCCGGGTGTTGGCAACTGCAGCTTCAACGCCAGTTGTTGTAATCTTTCCGTACTCTCCGTCCAGGCCTGTGAGCTTTGCACCACCTGTGTAGAATTCTGGGGCGCCTGTTTCATCATAAGCAATGTGTGACTCTTTATGGCAAAGGATAGAGCCATAGGGAGGTGTTACTGTCGAAAGGGCTAAGCTGTTTGCTGCCGTGCCTGTGCCCACTAAGTATACTTCAGCGCTTGTCTCAAAGAGGTCATTTATGCGTTTTTCTGCCTCTTTGGTATAGTCGTCCCCCCCATATGGCATGGCGCTCCCTTGATTTGCTGCTGAAATGGCGGCAAGGATTTCAGGGGAAATGCCGGTGGTGTTATCGCTGCAGAAATTCATGGGAGTACTCTTAGTTCCTTGGAATGGAAGGCGCTGCCATCAGATTCTAATGAAAAAGCTTTTGTGATACCTGCTTGACCTTGTTCAACACCAATAATAACCCACACCATATCTGGGTCGAGGGCCATTTTTAAATCTGTTTCAGAAGGGAGGGGAGGATGGTCAGGGTGGGAATGGTAATGCCCGACGATAACCTCAGGTTTGTCACGTAAGTGGCGCATGAGCTCAAACTGTAACCGCGGATCAACTTCAAAACGTTTCGTCAGATCATCAGTGCTCATATTGGGGGAAGGGATGACCCGTGTAACTTTCACCTTATCCTCAGATTCTCTTAGCCCCACCAGGAGGCCACAGCATTCTTGGGGGTAGGCTTCTTCAGCCTCCATTTCCATTTGGTCATAAAGAGATTGGTGAAATGTGATCACCGATCACGGAGCCGTCTTGAGATTAAGGGTTCCCAGAATGTCTCCAGTAAACATGTTGACGATGACCAACTCATGCTGACCACTGGTTTTTTTGATGTGTAGAACCAAGCGCTGACTGGCAGGGGTTACAGAAATAAGTTTGTCACCAGCTTCCAGAGGAATGGTTTTACGCCCGAAGTCTTGTAAGGACTCATTGTTTTGGGCTATAGGCGGGGTAGGTGCTGTGGTGGCGAATTCAATTTTTGTTTTGCCATCGCCAGTGAGATCAAAAAATTTGAAATCTGGATTTTGAGCTTTTTGATAAAGTCCCCAGACCAGGAGCGCCATTCCGGCGACAATTAACAGGCCCATGCCGATGACCAAACCTTTAAGCGCGTTCATACTTTTGTTCTCCAGCCCTTCATGTGAGAATGGTGGCTATGACAAGTGAAACAAAATTCTCAGTAACCGTCGAGGAAGAGTCCGATCGGGTTCGGCTTGACAAATTTTTGGCCCTTAAGCTTCCAGAGCTCTCAAGGACCAGAGTCAAAGCCCTTATCCTAGAGGGACAGGTTGCCTGCGACGGCGCGACCATAAACGACCCGTCTAGTCGGGTCAAATCCGGTCAGCAAATTGAAGTCGAAATTCCTGAGGAACGGCCCGCAGATCCTGAACCTCAGGATATCCCTTTAACAGTCGTTTATGAAGATGAGCACTTGATCGTGATCGATAAACCTGTGGGTATGGTGGTGCACCCGGCCCCAGGAACTCCAGACGGGACTTTAGTGAATGCCTTGCTCTTCCATTGCGCTGATAGCCTTTCGGGTATTGGCGGGGTCAAACGCCCAGGAATAGTTCATCGTATTGATAAAGATACCAGTGGGCTTGTTGTGGTTGCAAAAAATGACATCGCTCATCGAGGGCTCGCTGAACAATTTGCCGATCACTCTTTAACCAGAGCTTATCGGGCCATTGTCTGGGGCGTCCCGTCCCCTCGTGAAGGTGAAATTGAAGGAAATATTGGTCGCAGCCCTCATAATAGAAAAAAGATGGCAATTGTCACCCGAGGCGGGAAGCATGCGCTGACCCATTATGAAGTTTTAAAGGTCCTAGGGACTCGAGCAAGCCTTGTGGAATGTCGGCTGGAAACGGGGAGAACTCACCAAATTAGGGTTCATATGTCGAGCATTGGAAATGGCTTAATAGGCGACCCTGTGTATGGGCGGGTGCAGAGTCGTTATCTTAAAGGGGCCGATGAAGAGCTCAAAAGTCATATTCGCAGTCTGACAGGACAAGCTCTTCACGCCTTTTTGATAGGATTTTCACATCCCGTTAACAAGGAATATATGGAGTTCGTGTCAGAAAATACAAAAGAATTCAATGAACTATCGCAAAAATTGCAGTCTATTTGATAATACAATGTAAATAAAATATTTTATTCACGATGGTTGACCATAGGTGGGGGGCGTGTCTAAAATAATTCTAATAAACGATGGGGTAATAATAAGAACACGACCAAGAACAATAAAAAGGGTGGGGACCAGTTAAGTCGATAGACATGCATTGGAGTCTCATTATGGCACAAGCCCAATTAAAAATATCTGTTTCACCAGAACAAAATTTATCACGTTACCTACAATCTATTAGAAAATTCCCTATGCTCACATCAGAAGAGGAATTTGATTTATCAGTTAGGTTCCACGAGCACGGCGAGATTGATGCTGCCCATCAAATGGTCAACAGCCATCTTCGACTCGTCGCAAAAATAGCCATGGGTTACCGCGGTTATGGTTTGCCTATCGGTGAACTCATTTCAGAAGGCAACGTTGGTATGATGCAGGCCGTTCAACGGTTTGACCATACACGCGGTTTCCGTATTGCTACATATGCTATGTGGTGGATTAGGGCAGCTATTCAAGAGTATATTTTGCACTCTTGGTCTTTAGTCAAAATCGGTACTACTGCCTCTCAAAAGAAATTGTTCTTTAATTTAAGAAAACTCAAAGGGCAAATGCAGGCTATTGAAGAAGGGGATTTATCTCCAGAAGTTGTTGCTAAAATCTCTCATCGGCTGAAAGTTTCCGAGGCAGATGTGATGAGCATGAACTCACGTATGGCCAGCAAAGATAATTCCCTCAATGCGCCAATGCGTGAAGAAGGCGAGGGAGAATGGATGGACTGGCTTGTCGATGAAAGCGATAGCCAAGAAACTGTTTATGCCGAATCTGAAGAGCTAAATAGTCGTCGAGCTCTCTTACATGAGGCAATGGCGTGCCTTAAAGATAGAGAAAAACGAATTCTGACGGAACGCCGTTTAAAGGACAGTCCAACAACCCTTGAAGAATTAAGTAAGGTATATGGAATTTCTCGGGAGCGTGTACGCCAAATCGAAGTAAGGGCTTTTGAGAAAGTTCAGAAAGCGGTTCGAAATGCCGCGATTGGTCAACGAATTTCAACAGATAAAACCCGCCAGTTGGAAGTCGCTTAACCCCCTGCTATTAACGAGAATCAAATTAAAGAGAGCCTTTGATGAGGCTCTCTTTCTTATGCGTTCGTTTTAGTTCCTTGAGGTGTTGCTGTCGCATCAGGAGCTGGGGGGGCTTTGTCTTTAGCTTTTTCTTGTTTAGCTGTTTCGCTACCTGGAAGACCTGTATCTGCTACATCTTCCCCCCATTCTTTAATCAGGGATTGTTGGGTTTTCCGTAAAACTTTCATTCGGCGTTCATTTACAACAGTCAAAAATGAGCCAATCATTGCTGGTACTGAGCTAAAGACCATGAAGCCAAAAGCAGCCGCACCATAAATAATAAAGAGGGCAAAGACATCGGTGATAATTCCCCCTGCCGCCGCCATCGTGTTTGCCCCTCCCCACAAATCCAACAAGTAAGGGAATAGGCCAGAGAAATTTAAAGCGCCAACACAGAAGGTTACTGAACGTTGATAAGTTTTATCAGTTACCAAAGAGGCAAAAGTAGGTAAAAGCCCAAATATTAACAAAAAGACGGTTGGCATCGCGACGATGACTAATCCGATCGCCAGGATGATGATAGAAATACCCGTCCAGGATAGCCCTTTCTTCTTTCCTGTTGGAGGAGGTTTAGGTGCCCTTGCCATTTCTCTCTACCTCCTAAACATTTCGCGTCATAAAGGTGAGAGCCATAATGATGAGAGCAATGACAATGCCTGTTACAGCAGCAGTTTGTTGTCCCAATTGTTCTGCACGTTCAGCCTGTTTTTCGGCTGAACGAATATCTGAAATCTCCATATCAGCTTGTAAATATTCAGCTTTTGCAGCTTGAAAATCTTTGTAATCGTCATTGATACGTTCGGCATTGTCAAAGAGATTGTAGAGTTCAGGGAGGCTTCCTTCTCGTACAATCTTTGGAATTTCTTTTTCCACATCCCGTCTTGTTGTGCGACTTTGGTAAACTGAAAGAGCAGGCCCCATTAAACCACCAGCCCAGCTGGAAAGCCCTAAAAGCTCTTTTTCTTTAAGCTTCCATTGCATGACCGCCAATATACTGAGCATACCCAAAATTCGAACTTCAGGTTCGGTTGAAGCAAAGGCCTTAAGGTGTTTTTCTATGTTGTAATTGAAATGAGTAGAAATAAAGGCTGCTAGATGTCGGTCGATGGGCATCGATTGGGTATCTACCCGCTTCCCGGCATCATCTAAGGCTGGAAGAACTTCAGTGATATCAGATACATAATCTTGAGCAATAAGAGGGCTTAAACAATGCAAACCTTTATAGGATTCGTAAAGACAACGCTCAACACCAAAACCTGGATCAACCGTGGTTAGATAAGATTTATATCGGGAAAATTCAGTTTTTTCATTTGAAAGAACCGCGACTGCTCCTGCCCTTGCTTCAAACCACAGCCCAACCACGTCGCAAGCGATAGCTTCGATGGCGAGTTTTCCCCGAGATTCTTGTAAATATTCATAGGCAAAGGCTGTACCAAACCCTTCAGGCATAAAGCAAAAACCTTTAAAGCGAACTGGCGCTTCAGGATCCAAAATCATGCAGGTATTCGCAATTAAAATATCTTCTGCTTTTGTTGGGTCAGTATGATAGGTCGAAGTGATTTGGGCGGCAGTATGAGCAGCATTGCCTGTATCGTTATCTTCTAGCCCTCGGCGTAACCAATTTTCTAAAGTCCCACCACGGATAATTTGCAGGGCTTGGTCACGTTTCTCTGTGTTCGCCATCGCTCTTGCAAGGGGACGTAAAGAAAGAAATTCTTCTTTCCCAAACTTGATTGGTCGTTTTGCAGCTAATGCTCTTGGGCGTTGAGTGGGCCTTTGTCGTCTTCCATCAATCCAAAATTCAATATCATCAATAGTCCATCGCGCAAAATGGTCATCTGTCAGCATGCCCCTCAGGGGTTCTACTAGTTTGGGGAGCATTGGTTCATCACCGACAATTGCTCTAAATGAACCTCCGCTTATTTTGAGATCAATGATCTCATCGGCGGTCATATACTCCGTTCTTTTTTTCTCCAAAAGCAAGTAGAGAACAGTGACACCAAGGGCGTATACATCGTCAGCTTCATTGCCCGCCCCCCTGGCAGCACGGTGTGCCATAGACCGCTCAACGGTCTCATATACGGGAGGCTGATTAAAACCAGTTGGTGATGAAAGACATTCACCAAGAACTAATTGTGTGCGCTCAGCATCTTTGTAAAAAAGATTGTCAGGACGAATATTTCGGTGAGGGGCGCCTCTGGCTGCGAGACTTTTGATTCCCTGAGTTATAGGAACAATGACCTCATCAGAAATGTCATGGACGCTGATGGTTTTTAGTTCTTGTGCCAGTACTGTTGAGAGACGACCACCGAGAGGTTTGTCATAAATAAAAACGGTTGTTTTGTGTCCAAAGGGTGGCCAGAAGACAACATCAAATTCATGTAGGGTCAGAATCGAATGATAGGAGGTTCCTCTGAATACAGAAAAATCTGTGATCCTTGGTAAAGAATTGGGGAGGCAAACATAAGCGATGATTTCAAATGTTGGCTCGTTTGGATCAACAGCTTTAAACGCGGTCGCCGTTGGTGTGTCTAGTTCAGGGATCGGAACGGTTGGGTAAACCTTGTACTTATCGCGCACAAGAATAGGCCCCTTCGGAGCCTGAGGCTGCGGTTGGGGTTCTGTCGCTTGGGTCTCTTCAACTTCAGTCGCTTCTGTCGGCTGTGGTTCAGTCGCCATTTACTCTTACCAGACACAAAATTGTGACGGAGTTTCTCCCTCATACTTAAGATATGAAACCCTAACGGGGTTTATACAAGCAAGCAACGTACTAGACTGTTTGTTTTTGCCTTTGTACTAATCCCTTATGAATCAAATTACACAGAAAGTGTAATTGATTCTTTAACACATAGGCCAAATGTACGGTCTAACAAGTATAATGGGATGGTAAATAAATTTGGAGGCAAACCTCTAATCTTCGAAGGGGTCATGTACCAAAATTGTATCGTCCCGTTCTGGGCTGGTAGACAGCAAAGCGACAGGTGCATCAATAAGTTCTTCGATTCGGCGAATATATTTAATTGCCGTTGCGGGTAGGTCAGCCCAACTTCGTGCCCCGTACGTGGTTTCAGACCATCCCTCAAAAGTTTCAAAGATGGGTTCTACAAGCTCTTGCTGTTTAGCGTTTGCAGGAAGGTGATCGATGGTTTTTCCATCAAGTTTGTAACCAACGCAGACTTTTAACTCTTTAAGACCATCAAGAACATCGAGTTTGGTCAAGGCTATGCCTGTAATGCCGTTTACTTTTACAGCTTGGCGAACCAAGACGGCATCAAACCAACCGCAACGACGAGAACGCCCGGTTACGGTGCCAAATTCGTGGCCTTTTTCCCCTAAGTGCTGACCGACATCATCAAATAGTTCGGTTGGAAAAGGACCACTGCCGACACGGGTGGTGTAGGCTTTCGTAATTCCGAGAACATATTCAATAGCATTTGGACCAAGGCCTGATCCTGCAGCAGCTTGACCTGCAACCACATTTGAAGAGGTCACAAAAGGATAGGTGCCGTGATCAATATCAAGCAAGGTACCCTGGGCACCTTCAAACAAAATCCGGGAGCCTTCTCGACGTTTTTTATCAAGGAGTTGCCATACGGAATCTGAGTAAGGAAGGATTTTGGGTGCAACTTCCTTAAGAGGCTCAAGAACGTCTTCTTTTTTGAACTCATCAAAGCCTAAACCACGCAGGAGTGCATTGTGGTGGAAGAGCAGGCGATCGACTTTTTCTTCAAGGACTTGTTCGTCTGCTAAATCACCGACCCGGATGGCTCGTCTGGCAACTTTATCTTCATAAGCTGGGCCAATGCCCCTACCTGTTGTACCGATCTTCGCTTTGCCTAAAGCCGCTTCACGAACATTGTCGAGATTGCTATGAAGTGGAAGGATAAGTGGAGCGTTTTCGGCAATCCTCAGAACTTCAGGTGTAACATTGACGCCAAGCTCACGAATTGAGTCGATTTCTTTTAAGAATGCCCAGGGGTCAAGAACCACACCGTTACCAACTACGGATAATTTCCCGCGGACGATGCCAGAAGGCAGTAAGCTGAGTTTGTAGGTTACGCCATCAATAACCAGGGTATGACCTGCATTGTGGCCCCCTTGGAAACGAACAACAACACCAGCGCGTTCGGATAACCAATCAACGATCTTGCCTTTTCCTTCGTCCCCCCACTGGGACCCGACAACTACTACATTGGCCATGATCTTAATTCTCTCCCAATTTAAAGTACCTTAAGTACTAAAGCTCACGGATTTTACCGTTGCTAAATAAGTGTGTACAGCCGAGTCTTGCGGCTTCTTTTTTAGAATCTTGGATGTCTTCAGTCGCTGAAATAGCAGACCATCCTTCGTTACGTAATTTGCGGCTATCTTTAAGGGATGTGCCGACAGAAAGGAATATCCGTTTAATTTTTGTTGGAGCAGGAAGGGCGCGCAAGAGGGAATCCGTAAACAGAGATACCCCTGTTGCTGGCTCCTTGGCCTCGCCGCTCAAATATCGCCCACCACTGCCGAGTTCACCGCGAACGTTGAGGGCAAAAAATGTGAAGGTTACGCCACTGTGATATTCGTAGCCGCGGCGCTCTACCGTATCAATGGTCACATTAATACCTTTGGCTTGCTCCATCACGAGTTTGGCAACGTTAACCAAAGTTTTGCGTTCATTTGCGGCTTCACCTTGTAGATCAAGGGATTCTAAAACATCTAAGGCTGTTTTTGCTTGGCCTGCAGAGGCTAAAAGTTTTTGAAAAATTTCTGCAGTTTTCCCGCCAATTGCAGCAATAGCGGCAGCATCTTTACGATCTAGGGCAGCATTAAGAGAAGCAACCTCTTTATCCGAAATGCCAAGGTCACGACAAATAGCTGGGACTAACGTTGGAACACCGAGGTCTACAGAAAGGTTTTTTATTCCGACAGCGGTCAAAGCTTCTAGTGCCATTAGAATAACTTCTGCATCGCCTGAAGGAGAGGCAGAACCAATGAGTTCGGCTCCAACCTGGCCAAATTGTCTCTCAGGCCTTAATTGTGTGCCTTTAACTCGCAGAACTTGCCCTGCATAGCTTAAACGTAAGGGGCGAGGCCTATTTTTCAAACGAGAGGAGGAAATGCGAGCAATCTGCAAAGTCATGTCAGGACGGAGAGCCAACATTTTTTGGGAAACCGGGTCCATAAGGCGGAAAGTTTGAGAACGTGTCCCAGCTCCACTTTGCCCGAGTAAGCTCTCTTCAAATTCTAGTAATGGCGGTTTTACCCGGTCATAACCGAAGGACAAAAATTGCCCTACAATCTTTTCTACCACGTCTGCTTCATAAGCAGCTTGGGGAGGAAGGCCATCCCCAAGGCCAGCAGGAAGAAGGGCGTTTTGTAATGACTCGCTCATTAGACTCAAAATTCCATTAAATACCGCAGACGGGGTGTACCTGGATTTTACCAAAACGGCAATCGGAAAACCCCTGAAACCTGTGGAAACCTATTTATTGCGGCCCAAAATTTGATTGGGTTTGAATGTTAGGGACTTCCACATGCCGCTTTTGGTAATTTTTGCCGTTTTTTCAGAATAACTATAACGATCCGTTTCGTCAGTTTTTGCAACAGCCCAACCGTTCAAAACCAGTTGATCCGCAACGTCGAAACGATCAATAGAACATTGAACAAGGGGGGTGTTGTCGTCTGCTTTACCCATCTCTTTGCATTCTGGAGATTTACTTTGTAAAAGTACCCTTAATGTACGTTCAGCTGCAGCACCACAAGTAAACCGCTTACCTTTTGTGCTTAGGCAATATTCGTCTTTATTAGGGCCGTTAACCCCCCAAAGATATACCTTGGTATTGTTTATCTCCATGGTGTAACCGTTGATAACTTTTGGAGTCCCTTTGGAATCATCGGCAAAGGCAGAGGACGTTGCAAAAGCAACTATGAGCGCAAAAAATAAATATCTCATCTGAAGATTAATTTGCCGGTCTGATTTTGAAAGATTGGCGCCGAACAGTTTTGCCAAGGTTGTGAGTTAGGACAGGGATCATAGCTTTGATTAAATCATCGCCTTCAAGGAGGTCAAGCTCTGAAATTGCCCAGCCTTGCCATACTCTGTTGCGAGCTTTGCGATCATCAAGAGTTACATCAACACGATATTGTGGAGGAGTGCCAGCATCATGAGGGTCGTTCCCTTCGTTAAAGAGTCCCCCTCGGCTTGAATCAAACAAGTTTACTTTTGCTTTCTGCCTATCTTTGCCGCCTTTACCATGCCCCTCAAACTCAAATACAGTACGCCGATCTCCACTTCCCCAGGAGCCTGCTGAACCACGAGTTTCAAAGGTAAGGATTAAGTTGGAATCCGAGGTAACTTTATAGCCTTCATCGCGAAGGCTGTTTTCAAATTCAGTTTTTAGGCGCATATTTTCGTCTGAATCGTCCAAAGGGCTAACCGTAATTGCAGGGTTAGTCTCCATTGTGCGATAAGAGACAGCATTTAAGAGGCCGTCAGCTAAAGCAGCTAAGGGGTTTATAAATAACAATAAACCTATGACTGTAACGAGAATTCTTCTCAACTTTTCGGCCTCTTAGTAAAAATGATTTGAAGCAATCATGAAGCTTAGCAAAAAGACTGTCAATGAAGCCTTATTGACTCAAGAATTTTTTAACCCCCTTGGCAACTAATTCTGGGTCGGATGCATGGGAGAAGGTTGTTAAAAATTCGCCCTTTGGTCCCATAAGGTATGTTGTTGCTGAATGGTCGACGAGATAATCTTCATCACCCCCAGATTCTTTCGCTTTGGCATAAAAGGCACGGTAAGAGCGTGCAACTTTGGCAATGTTCTCAGTCGTCCCTGTGAGGCCAACCATTTGGGGGTGGAACAAGGTCACATATTCCTGAAGAAGTTCTACCGTATCTCGTTCTGGGTCGACACTAATGAAGAGAGGTTGAACTTTTTCTTTTTCTTCCGGAGTCATTATTTCCAAGGCATCAGAAACGATAGATAGGTTTGTTGGGCAAACATCTGGGCAGAAAGTATAACCGAAGAAAACCAAAAGGAATTTTCCTTTGTAGTCATCCTGAGTAACGGCTTTGCCCGTGTGATCAACCAAATCAAATGGCCCGCCAATTTCAATGGCTGGTAAAACAGGAGATGTTCCTGCGACAGGTGATTGATCGGTGATGGTATTCCGGCCAAAAGCAAAAACAGCAACCACGGCGACCGCTGTTACTAAAATAGCAAATTTAATCACCGGGCTCAGGGGTTTCTTCTCCGGAGTTTTACTTGGTTGCTCGTCAGACATTTGTTTTCCTCATAATTTCGATCAAACTGATAACGACCAGGAACTAGTCGGTCAAGTTACTGTATTTTTTGTTTAAGGGCAGAGTTCGCAGTAGCAGGCCATACCCCCTTCGACACTGCCTTCGCCCCTTGAAAAACCACATAACTTCGGCGCCCATAGTGAGGGAGCGGGCGTAAAAGGTCTTTTAGGGCTTTTGTGTCTTCTGCTTTAATAATTACTATTGATGAACCATTTTTAGGTTTTGTTGCCCATGCAGCTGAGGTTCCTTTTATAAGTTGGGTTGGGGGTGTTAGGCTGGAGTTTTGAGCTAGGAACTCAGCAATATCTTGGTTTGTGCCAATAACAAGATAAGGCCTCTCATTTACAAGTGATGTTGTGCCGGAGGCAAGCTGAGGTTTGGTGTCTAGCATACGCTCGGCCAGTTGAACGGCACTGGCTTTGAACGCCGCATCTTTATTGAGGATCATGACCTTAGTTTGGGTAGCGAGGGTAACATCACGCAAAATGGGGGGTGTTTCCCCTTCTGCTAAGTGGCGAAAAATATCATAGTTTGGATCAATGGCTACAAACTCAGGTTTCCGTGGCGTATTAAAACTTAGGGTGGTCGATGCTCCCCTTAACTCAGCAGTGAAACTTTGTTTGTCGAGCGAAATGGGGACAGATAATTGATAAGCTTTGCCGCTTTGAAGAATTTCTAGGGAAGTCTTATAGCTTGAGCCGTCGGGATTAGTGGTAAGCTTGCCAATTTTTAGTTTAGGAGCTCCTGGTTGGTTGAGCCATTGACTAAAAAAGCGATTTAAACTCAGCTCACTTTCCTGCTCAAAAGCAAATTGTAAGTCTTTCCAACTGGCTTGGGTAAACTGTTTGTCTCGCCAAAACCTTTGAATGCCTTTGGTAAAAGCCTCCTCCCCGATTTTCTTTTTCAACATATGAAAAATAAAGGCGACTTTGTTATAGCCGACGACCTGTGAGGCGGTGTGGGTTTTTGATATAAATGATGTAACTGCTTTGTCCCGTTCCTTAGGGAGGGCGGAGTAATCTCGCAGCCAGTTAAGCCGTTTCTCTTTGGCCTGCACCTCTCCACGATCTTTAGCAAAAGCATAATCAGCCATATAGGTGGTTAAACCTTCAGCCCAGTTACCTTTGTCATAATCAACCCAAACCCCATTGCCCCACCAATTATGCAGAACTTCGTGCCCCAAGGATGTGTGTTTGATAAAAGGTAATCGAAGCACATTGGCCCCCATATAGGTCAAGTAAGGGTAGCCATAACCAACGGGGAGGGGGGAGGAAATAATGTGAAAGGCCGAATAGGGATATTTTGAAATCTGCTGGCTAAAACGTTTCAAATATTGGGCTGTTGTATCTAGATAATCACCTTCAAGCCCATTTAAAGTAGCATGGAAGTAAGTACGCACCCGAATACCATCTACAAATTTTTCCCTTACCTGATAAGGCCCTGCAAATAGAGGAATTTCATCAATCGGATGATCTACTTTAAAGATCGCATGATAAACCCCTTTAGTGGTACTTTCTTCTACTAAGGTTCCTGGTGCGATGGCTCGATGAAGGGCAGGGGTTTTAACCGATAAGCTGTAGGTAAAGTGCTTTGCGTTAAAGCGGGGATACCATCCTGTTGCCCCAGAAAGAAAACTCCCCTGAGCATCGATAAAACCTCGGTACTTCCGAGGTTGTTGCAAGTAAGTTTCTAAATTCTTGAATTGCCCTGTATAAATCAAAACAATCTTGTGAGGCTGGTCGTCTTTAGGAAGGGCAAAGACAAACTCATCCTGACGGGCCATGGGGCTTGATTTACGTCCATTCACAAACATTTCCATCAAAACCATAGGTGATGATAAACGAAAGGAAACCAAGCCTTTACCGATTAGAGTGATTTCATCTTTGACTGATATAGAGCGTCGGTCAGGGTTAAGGGTAACATGGAGATTGTGGTGCAGGTTCTCTACAGTTGGAAAGGGCTCGGCTGCATAGGTTGGGGAAGCAATTACCAGCCATGTCAGAAAAGTGAAGAATAGAAAACGTTTCATTATTTTATGGGAAACTTTGCAATGAATGGCAGGGTTTCCCCTTTTCTCTCCATGACCAAAGGAAGCCACGTCCCTGGAGCTTGGCGACGAACAATAGTGATAGCTTCTTTAACTTGAGAAACAGAAGTACCCGCAATTGATTTGAAGATATCTCCTTCTTTAAGTCCGGCCTTTTGGCCCACACTGCCATCTAAAACCTTAACAGCTCGTACACCCGATTTTGAAAGCTCTAACAGAACACCGAGCATAGGTTTCCAAGCCTCTTCAGCTTTCACCATTGGTTCGGTGACAAAAACTAAATCGGCAAAACCTGGTCCTATGGTTTGACATTCGTTGGCTTTATCCATGGGGATTGCTATGGCGGTATTCGTGATGCCTAAATCTTCAAGTTGGTGGGAGACCCCATATCCATTTGCTAAATGTCCGCTACCAATTATCCCTACTGCTTGGTCGATACCAGGTGATCGCACCATTTCAGCTAACTTTTCAGCCATTGCCCGGTCCCAAGTAAGTTGAGACTGAACAAACCTTAAAAAACCTTCATCTTTTTGGGTAGCGGTTTTGCTATCTTTACCCCGATGGGTCAGGTGTTCTTGGTAAACAGAAAATAGAAGGGCTTTATAACCCTCTATCGCAGGCGCAGGGTCAGATACACCTTCACGCTTTTCAGTAGGAACAGCTTGCCAACCATTTTCGCTCACAGCTTTGATTAAAGTGCGGTCAACATTGATCCCATGGCTGGTGATTTTGTTTTGACGAACGAAATCCAATAAAGGCGCATAGAGGTCTGAGTTATATTGCCAGACCTCTCCCCACTTACTTTTTTCCAAGAATGAAGCCCGGTCTACTTCACCGGCGACCCATTGATCCAAAGCCCCTTGGCTTGATCGAGGAAACATCTCAAACCCAACTCCAAGCGCTGAGTTTTTGCCATATAGTCCAGCAAGAGTATGGAGTTGCCATTGGTGTTGTTCAGCACGGGTATGAGTTTCACCCAGCAGTACAATTTGGGCCGTGCTTAAAGCACGCGTCGCCTGCGACCCGCTGACAACTTTACCTGAGCTTATATCTAACCACTGCCCTGGTGCCGGACAAGCTAAGTCCGCTTGTTTAGGGGGAGGCGTCGTCACACAAGCGGAAAGGACCGTCAATGAGAGACAGGCAAGAATAATTTTGTGAAAGGACTGCATAAAACGTTACCTGTCATTATTGATTGGAAGGAATTTACGCTTAGTATATGGCGTAATTGTGACTTAGGACCAAGAAGTTAATCCCTTAGCTCTCGTACTACCCTAAACCCGGTATCTTCGCTTCTTCCAGTTGGGAAGTCGCGCCAGCGATTGGCGGAGCGAGATTCTTTGGGGGGGAAGCTCCAACCACCGCCGCGGATGACTCGTTGTCCACACCCTTTTTCTTTTTCCAAAGCTTTACCATCGCTAGGGGCTTCTGCAAAGGAGCTGTGAAAGCAGTCAGCGACCCATTCAAAAACATTTCCTGCCGTATCGTGGAGGCCGAATGGGTTAGGGGGGAACTTGCCGACACGTGAGGTTCTTTCAGCTTCCCAGATACTGCCACACTGGGCGCAGTTTGCATTAGCCGTGCCGACGTTATCTCCCCACCAGAATTTGGTGGTAGTCCCGCCTTTAGCGGCGTATTCCCATTCAGCATCGGTAGGAAGGCGGTAGGTCTGACCTGTTTTTTCGCTGAGCCACTTGGTATATTCGACAGCTTCTTCCCAGGAGACATTAATAACGGGGTGTCGATTTCTTCCCCATCCCCCATCATCAGGTTTTTCCCGATCTGTTGCTTCACAAAACCGATCATATTCCTTGAAAGTAACTTCATAGAGGCCAATGGCAAAAGGCTTGGGTAAATTTATTTCTTGCGATGGCTTCTCATCAAAATCATTTTCAGGAGAATCTCCTCCTCTTGTGAAAGAGCCGCCTCTCAAGATCAGGGTTTCAGGTGCTTTTGACCCATCTTCAAGGGTATCTTGAATGAGAAGGGCAGGGTTTACGCGTTTGCGAAGCGCAAAATGGAGACCTGTTCTGCCATCTGTCTCTAGAGAGCGAATATTAAAGGCAGCCGTTCTTATTAGGTTCGTGGGAATGGTCACAAACTGCCCCCCCATAATTTCTGCCGACAGACTCCTATTTAGCAAAGTGCCCCTAACTGTTTTTCCAAAAGAATTGAGGGTCAAACTAACCTGAGTAGTTTCGTCATCTTCACGGGGAATGATATCTGCAATATAAGTGGCTTTAGTTTTGACCGTGGCTAAACCCTTGGTGGTTTTGACCATAAGTTCTGTTGGGGTAATACTTGTCGGGAAACTGTCTCCATTCCCCAACTCAATCGCATCTTGATATGTTTGCTTAGTCCGAGGGAGAGTTTTTTGTCCAAATTCAATCTCGGCAACATCTACCACCTGCACAGTCAAGGAGGGTTGTTGAGGGCGCATGGTGAAAAATTTCTCAGTAACAAATTTCCCGCTATGGCGTGCACCGTTAATGGTCACGAGGAAGTCAGCGATGTCTTGGTTTGAAGAAACCTTCAAATATTTAATTTGTCCGTAGGGAATTTGAATGATGCCATAGGGCGTTTTGAGGGTGAAACTTTCTTGTGCGACCGTTCCATGATGGAAGTCACCATTTTGCATGGTGATCAGATCAAGACTAGAGGTGCGCTGGGCGTTCGCTACAGAAGGCAAAAACCAACACAGCCCGAGAATGCCAATGACTGTAAAAAACGTCTTAAAATTCATTATTCCCTCCACTATTCATTTTGGAACGATAATCTCTTACTTTGCAAGATGATTGACAAAGAAAAGCCTTAAGGTTACCCACCACCAAACTCTATTTAAGTTTGGGGAATGGGTATTTATGTCTGGTAAAGGCTGTGTATCTGCAGGTCATTCGGCTACTGCCGAAGCTGCGCAAATTATTTTGCAAGAAGGGGGCAATGCCTTTGATGCTGCTTTAGCGGCCCTTTGTGCTTCATGTGTTGCTGAGCCAGTCCTTTCTTCTCTTGGGGGTGGTGGGTTTTTGTTAGCGCGAAAAGCCTCTCAAGCCCCTGTTCTGTATGATTTTTTTAGCCAAACTCCAAAGGTGAGACGCCCAAAAGATGAGGGGGATTTCTTCCCTATTCTGGCAGATTTTGGCGAAGCGCAGCAAGAGTTCCATGCTGGCAAGGCTTCAATAGCGACACCAGGGGTGGCAAAAGGAGTGTTCGAGGTTCATGCTGATCTCGGCTCTATGCCCCTGTCTGAAATTGTACAGCCAGCGACAAAACTTGCCCGAGAGGGTGTACGAGTAAATCGCTTTCAAGCGTATATTTTTGAAATTGTCGGCGGTATTTATAAATCCAATGAGACCTGTCGCAAAATTTATCAGAGTCAAAAAAAACCAGGTGAGTTGGTCGGGGAAGGGGACTTATTTGCTCTTCCAGATTTCGCCAATACTTTAGAAGCATTGGCCCAAGAAGGAGCGGACCTTTTCTATCAAGGGGAGATTGCTCGCAAGCTATCGGATGATTGTGCGGCTAATGGAGGGCATTTGACCCTTGCTGATATGGAAGCGTATCAGGTTGAGCGGCGTATTCCCTTAGCCGTTAGCTATGGGGGGGCTGAAATTTATACTAACCCTCCTCCGTCAACAGGTGGTTTACTCATCGCCTTTGCCCTCGAAATTCTCAAAAAAGCAGAATTGGATAAAACCTCCTTTGGTTCTCAAGAGCATTTGGAACGGCTATCCGCTGCCATGGCCCTGACCAATAAGGCTCGAATTGATAGCAATCTCCATGAGCAAGATGGCGGTGAAGTGGCTAATGCTTTACTTGATCCGGCTTTTCTCTCTCTCTATGCGGCGCAGGTTAAAGGACGCCCTGAGGCCTTGCGGGGGACCACACACATCAGTGTGATCGACGCTGAGGGAAATGCTGCCAGTCTCACCGTTTCAAATGGTGAAGGGGCCGCTTATATGGTGCCGGGGACTGGGGTAATGATGAATAATATGCTCGGTGAAGAGGATATTAACCCCCATGGCTTTAATCAGTGGCCGGAAGACACCCGCATGTGTTCCATGATGTCTCCAAGCCTCGTTTTCCAAGATAAAGGTGAAATCATTGCTTTGGGGTCTGGAGGTTCAAATCGAATTCGGACGGCCATTCTACAAGTGCTCCTAAACCATTTAGATTTTGGGCTTAATTTAGAAGAGTCCGTTATTGCACCGCGTTTGCATTTTGAACGTGGTTTGCTAAATGCAGAGACGGGTTTTGCTGAGGATGCTTTGACAACAGCAAAAGAAGCCGTTGCAGACTTTAAGCTATGGGGAGATAAGAACCTCTTCTTTGGTGGGGTCCACAGCGTCGCCTTTGATACAAATAGTAAACGTTTTTCTGGTATTGGAGACCCTCGCCGAGGCGGTGTGTCTCTGAGTGCTTAAATGGAATAGGCTTAAAATGAGTGAACAAAAACAACTTCATATCCTGACAATTTCTTGCCCTGACACGACTGGTATTGTGGCGGCAGTATCGGGGTTTTTAGCCGATCAGGATGCTTTTATTACGGAATCATCCCATTTTGGTGATCTCGTATCTAAACGATTCTTTATGCGTACAGTGTTCACTTCCGGGGCTTTTACACCTGAGGCCGGGGAATTAGCGAAGAAATTTTCTCGTATCGCTGAAAAATTTCAGATGGTTTGGGGGATTCATGACGGTAATCGCAAAGAGCGGGTCATGTTGATGGTTTCTAAATTTGACCACTGCCTCAATGATTTGCTCTATCGTTACCGTACAGGTGAATTGAATGTGGAAATCCCGGCGATTGTCTCTAATCATCCGAATTTAAAATCTTTGGCTGAATGGCATGAAATTCCATTTTATCATTTGCCTGTTACCAAAGATACCAAAGAGGAACAAGAGGCCGAGGTCTGGAAGCTTTTTGAAGAGCTTGACGTCGATCTGGTTGTTTTAGCCCGTTATATGCAGGTCCTTTCAGGACGCATGTGTGATAAATTGCGTGGGAAATGTATCAATATCCACCATTCATTCCTACCGAGTTTTAAAGGGGCAAAGCCTTATCATCAGGCTCATGAACGGGGTGTGAAGATTATTGGGGCAACAGCACACTACGTAACGTCTAACCTCGATGAAGGGCCAATTATTGAGCAAGCGGTCGAAAGGGTCGATCACACCTATTCACCTGAAAAACTTGTAGCGGTAGGGAGAGATACTGAAAATATGGTTCTTTCTCGGGCTGTAAGGTACCATGTAGAGCACCGTGTCTTGCTTAATGGGACTAAAACAGTTGTGCTAAAATAGGAAAAAAATAAATTAAAGGCTTTAAAGTGGATTCAACTCTCCATAAGATCAACGTGGGGAATTAAATAATTGTTTTTGGGGAATAACGTTGTCTCGCAACGCACAAAATAGCCTTCGTGGTATAGAACTCCTATCGAGCTTAACGCCCGATGAACTTGCTGCTGTTGAAAAAAACTGTAGTTGGAAGTCTTATTCTGCCCAAGAACAGATCATTGATCGCCAAAGCGATGCCCAGGATATCTTCTTTATTGTCAGTGGTCGAACCCGGGTTATTCTCTATTCTCTTTCTGGACGGGAAGTCACTTTGGATGACCTTGATGCTGGGAGCTACTTTGGTGAACTGGCAGCAATTGATAACCAGCCCCGCTCTACGAGCGTTATGGCATTGACCGACACCATGGTCGCGGCTCTGGCTCCAAGCCAATTCATGGAAACCTTAAAAAGTCACCCTGATATTTCTCTTAAAGTTATGAAGCGATTAGCTTGGGTGATCAGGACTTCCAACGAACGTATTATGGATTTAAGTACCCTTGGGGCAAACAACAGAGTCCATGCGGAGCTTTTACGCCAAGCGAAATTAAGCATGACTGGAGATGAGGGGTTCGCGGTTATCTCGCCTATTCCAGTCCATAGTGATATTGCCAGCCGAGTAAGTACGACTCGTGAGACGGTTGCTAGGGTTTTGAGCAATTTAACCCGCCAAGGTATAATTGAGAGGCAAAAGACTAGTTTGCTTATTCGCGACCTTAATCGTCTGCAAGAGATGGTTGAAGATGTTCGCGGCGAATAGAACTTTCTCTAAAAGTTAAAAATTTCTTAAATTTCTATCTGAAGTGTGATGACCATCACAGCTATGTACACATGACCCAGTCATAGTGATCGTGGGTGAACGCTTGTTCACCTAGGGATTAACGAAAAGGAGAAATCAGGCGTTAAGTCTGTGGGAGACTACTAAGACTTTCTGACTGGTCCTTCTTTCTGTTACTTCCCTTCCCTCAAGAGCAAACTTATAGGCCGTCTTCGGACGGCCTTTTTTTTGCCTGGAAATTAAATCACATCCTCCCCTACATATTTGACTTCAACAGATGAATAATCCATCATGTGTATTAGTTTAATACTGTGACTAAACGAGTACGAGGAAAGTTATGGCCAAAACCATTTTGATTGTTGAAGATAACGAGCTGAACATGAAGCTTTTTAATGATCTTCTTCAAGCTAATGGTTATGAAACCCTACAGACTAAAGATGGTCGCGAGGCTATGGGTTTAGCCAGAGATAATCACCCTGATCTGATTTTAATGGATATTCAGTTACCTGAGATTTCCGGGTTAGATTTGACCAAAATGATTAAAGCCGATGATGACCTCAAAGAGATCCCCGTGATTGCTGTAACCGCCTTTGCCATGAAGGGCGATGAAGAAAAAATCCGCGAAGGAGGCTGTGATGGCTATATTGCTAAGCCAATCTCTGTCCCAGATTTTCTGACAACCGTTAATAAGTTCCTAGCTTAAAGATTTCTTGCTCTAAAGCTTCTCTAAAACCCAGACAAAAAAACAACGCCGCTTCAAATGCTGAAGCAGCGTTGTTTTAATAATTCTGTGCGCCGGCTAAGTTAATGCCAGCTCTCTTTGAGAGGTCTATTTGATTTTAGATTCTTTGAAGAGAACGTGCTTGCGGGCAACCGGATCATACTTACGGAATTCCATTTTTTCCGTGATGTTCCGTGGGTTCTTTTTCGTTACGTAAAAGAATCCGGTATCAGCTGTACTGACCAGTTTGATAAGAATAGTGGCTGGCTTTGCCATGTTTTTAATCCCGCTAAAATGAGCTATATATCAGGGCGCGCAATTTACAGTTCAATACGTTCCTGTCAAGTGGCATTTCCCTAATTTCCGGTATTATCCTTATCTAAGGAGTGCCTGTCCATGGTGATCCAGACTTAAAAGTGATTCATATAGGATACTGTCTTCAATTAATTTTGTCGCAATATTGACCTCCATACTCCCCATTCTTTGCTCTGCAGGACATTTTCCACGAAGCTTTTTGCGTTGGTCTAAATCTTTGAGTCCAACTGATCGCCATTCTGTAATAGTTGAGGCAAAGTTGTCCCCATTGGTTATAGATTTTTCAATAAGGTCTTGCGCTTGGATGTTTTGACCGCTGGTACATAGGGCAGGGTAGACGCCTAACTTGTGGAAAAAATAACCGGAGGGAAGTTGTAAGCGAGACCATGTGAGAGTGAGTTCACCCCCATTGGGCAAGCGGCTTACAGTTTGCACGGTTCCTTTGCCATATGATGTTGTTCCAATAACAACGGCTCTGCCTCTATCCTGTAACGTTGCAGCAACGATTTCAGAAGCGGAAGCTGATTTACCATCAACGATAACGACGAGAGGAAGACCTTTGGTAAGGTCAATATTATTGGCCCGATAACTTTTGTTGGCTAAGGGGTGTCTTCCCGTTGCACCCACGAGGCGACCTCCGGCAATAAAAAGATCGCTAATATTCACAGATTGTTTCAGGAGACCCCCCGGATTATTTCTTAAATCTAAGATGAAACCTTTCGGGGGAGGGGTTGAATAGGCAACAGCTTTCTTGATGGATTTAGAAAGAACTCGGGCAGTTTCTTTATTGAAGCTTGAAATTTTTATGGTAACGATTCCACTATTATTCGTTACCATAACCGTTGGTCGAATGACTTTTTTGCGAGATATATCAAAGTTCAAAAGTTGTTGGTTTTGGTTGCGCTGAATTTTGAGGGATACTTTTGAACCAATTGGCCCTCTAATCAGTTTTGCGACGTCATGAGGGTTTAAGTCATGGGTAGGGGTATCATCTACTTGTTTTATTAAATCCCCTACGTGAATTCCTGCATTAAAGGCTGGGCCATTAGGAAAAGTTTGTGATACCCGATGATTTGGTGTCTCTTTGGCAACGATAATTCCAACTCCCCCATAGCCATGGCGTTTGGCGCGGTTATTTTGTGCTTTGCTTGGGTCGGCATAACGAGAGAAATCATCAAGTGAGCTCATCATATTGCTCAACATACTATTGTAAATTTCTTCAGGTTCCTTGCCAGCAATAGAATCTGAAGTTTCTCTGGCGAACAGAGCGATTTCAAGGGTTGTTTCTGCCCATTCTTCAACTTTAGAAGCCTCAGGCTTGATAAAGCTTTGAAGGTTTTTTCCATCTTTTCGCAAGGTGAGAATGTTGCCCTCGTCTTGAAGGCTAAGAGAGCCATCTAATTCACTTAGACCCTGGAGGTTAGAAATAGCGATATCTTCGACACGAAGAAAATTTAAGGCTTTTTTTGAAACCGTTTCGTAAGCGGAAGCAAATATACCCAATGCTTGCTCTCGTGGAAATGTAGAATCATTCGGTAGAGTGCTGAACGTTGGTGGCGTACTGGTGCAAGCTGTAAGGAATAGGATAAGAACAAAAGCTGTTACCCACTTATAGCTATTTTCCAATAGGTAATGTCTCAATTTTCTCTGCACCCTGGCTGCGCCTCTTACAGTGGAAGCTGTTTTAAAAGCCTAGTCTAAATTTGTGCTTATTAAGATAGGGTGTTTTTATTTGAATTGCGCTATTTTTTTAGTGACGGGCTTTTCTTCTGCCTTTGTGTTTAAAGCGCCTCCCCTTAGAACGAGGGCTAGAACGGGTTTTTGCATACTGAAGAGTAATGTTCGAGCTCCCTTCTTCCTGGATTTCAAAAATGAGACTTCCAGAAATTGGTTCTGCTTCTAGAATACGGACTTCGACCTGATCACCGAGACGAAACTCCCGTCCAGTTCTGTCTCCAACCAAGCTATGGAGCTTTTCATCGTGATGATAAAAATCGTCAGGTAAAGTGCCAATAGGAACTAGGCCATCTCCCCCAGATTCATTCAAAGTAACAAAAAGGCCGAATCTAGTTACACCATTGACCCGGCCCGTTACCGTTTCACCGATATGGTCGGCAAGATACAGAGCTGTATAACGATCATTTGCATCTCGTTCAGCTACTTGGGCCCGGCGTTCAGTAATGGAGATATGTTCACCCATCTCGGTGAAATCTTTGTGGTCATCTTCTAATTTACCATCCCCCAAACCTAGCCCACGAATTAAAGCTCGGTGGACCAAAAGATCTGAATAACGGCGAATGGGAGAGGTGAAGTGGGCATATTTATTCAGTGCTAACCCGAAATGGCCCAGATTTTCTGGGCTGTATATTGCCTGGGCCTGACTGCGCAGAATGACCTGACTAACTAATTGGGCCTGAGGTGTGTCGGCGACTTTCTCCAGAATATGGTTAAAATGCTTTGGTAAAAGCACCCCTTTGGTCACCGTTAGCTCCATAGATTCCAAAAATTCTCGTAAGGCTTCGAGTTTCTCTGATGTAGGTTGGTCGTGAACTCGGTACATACACGGAAGTTTTTTGCGCTCCAATGTCTCTGCTGCCGCAACGTTGGCAGAGATCATGAATTCTTCGATGAGACGGTGGCTATCGAGACGTTCGCGCAGGGCAATTTTTTCAATATTCCCCTCATCATCAAGAAGAATGCGCCGCTCTGGTAAATCAAGTTCCAGTACACCACGACGTTTGCGCCCGGCAAGAAGGGCATCGTATGCCCCGTAAAGAGGCTTGATGACGCCTTCGAGGATAGGAGCAGTAGTTCCGTCTGTTTGACCATCAAAAGCCGCCTGAGCCTGCTCATAGGTCAATCTAGCCGAGGAACGCATGATGCCTCGGACAAATTTATGGCGTTTTATCTTCCCTTGGGGGCCAATCCACATGTGGACGGCGAGGCAAGGGCGATCTTCATGGGGAACCAAAGAGCACCAACCGTTTGAGAGCGCTTCCGGTAGCATAGGGACAACCCGGTCAGGGAAGTAAACGGAATTTCCCCGTTTATAGGCTTCTTTATCCAGAGGGGTATTAGGGCGCACGTAGTAGGCGACGTCTGCAATCGCAATAATTACATGCCAACCGTTTTTATTGTTCTCGTCTGTATCAGGTTCGGCCCATACAGCATCATCAAAATCTCTAGCATCAGCTCCATCAATAGTCACAAGATCAATAGAACGAAGGTCTTCACGCTTATCCAGAGGGGCAGGGCCAGCATTTTGCGCGGCCTCAATAACATCTCGGGGGAATTCCAAGGGGATGTCATGGGTGTGGATCGCTATGAGGCTAACAGATTTCGGTTCACCCATCCTCCCTAGTTTCTCAACAATACGGGCTCTGCGCAAACCATACTGACGTCCGGGGAGTAGCTCCCCATGGACTAAATCCCCGCGTTCTGCTCCATTAGCCTCATTTGGTGGGACGAACATTTCATTTTTTTGTTTGCGATCGGTGGGAACGATACGTCCTTCGCCGTTTACTTGCATATAGACCCCCAAAATACGGGAAGGTGTATGCTCAATGCGGCGGATTGTTCGGGCCTCAAAGGTCGTTTTGCCCACTTGGTTTAACCGAGCGAGGACTCTATCTCCAACACCGACGGCTCCTTTGCCTTTACGCTCAGGAAGGAGAAAGATACGGGGTGGTTCTTCCCTGGCCTCCCAACTAATGGGACGAGCTAAAAGCTCGCCATCATTATCCATGCCTGTAACTTGTAATACCGTAACGGGAGGGAGCTGCCCTGGTTTGTTGAGGCGTTTGCCTCGCCCCTGACTTAAAAGTCCTTCGTCTTTCATTTCGCGAAGAACTTTTTTTAGGCGAGGGCGGTTGTTAACAGATATGTGAAAGGCTCGGGCGATTTCTCGCTTACTGATCTTTCCTTTGCCCTGCTCAATGAACTCAAGAATTTGCCGTTTGCTCGGAAAATCAGGCGGTGTCTTGGTTTTTTTGGGCAAATCGGTTTCCCATATATAAAGTTAGATTAGGCTTTTTTAGCCGGAGCCTTTTTTGTTGCCGGTTTTTTCTTAGCTGCAGGCTTTTTAGCCGGTGCTTTTTTCTTAGCTGGAGCCTTCTTTTTGGCTCCACCGCCTTTTGCCTTCAGAAGCTCTAAGGCTTTTTCAAAGGTGACATCTTCTTCGCTCAAACCTTTAGGGAGGTTAGCTTTAATTTTTCCATGTTGAACAAAGTGTCCCCAGCGTCCTTTGCGGACGGTTACAGGTTTTTTGTCCTTGTCGCCCAAGATCTTCGGAGGGGTCTTGCCACTTTCAGCAAACAACGTAACGGCCCGGTTTAAGCCGACTGTTACGGGGTTGTCACCCTCTTTAAGAGAGAGGAACATGCCCTGCATGGTCAGGTAAGGACCAAACCTCCCAATGCCAGCTTTAATCATTTCACTTGACTGCGGGTCTATTCCAACATCACGAGGGAGGGATAGCAGACCAAGAGCTTCCTCTAAGGTAAGGGCCATTGGGTCGAGACCGGGATAAAGAGAAGAGCGTTTCGGCTTGGTTTTTTTGATTTTTTTCTTGCCGCGAACTTCGACTTCTTCTTCTTCTTCCTCACCGAGTTGAACGTAGATACCATAAGGCCCACGACGAACACTAATCTCTTTGCCATTGTCAGGATGAACACCAAGAACCTTAGGTTTCTCAAGGCCACCTTCATCGGCTTTATTACCATTGGCTTCACCAGTAAGAGGTTTGGTAAATTTACATTCTGGGTAGTTGGAACAACCCGCAAAGGCGCCAAATTTACCAAGCTTCAGGTTAAGCCGTCCTTCGCTACATTCAGGGCAAGTGCGTGGGTCTTTACCGTCTTCACGCTCAGGGAAGAAGTGCGACCCAAGCTCTTCATCCAGTGCATTAATAACATCCGTAATACGAAGTTCTTTGGTGTCTTCAACAGATTTGCTGAAAGCATTCCAGAAGTCGCTAAGGACTTTTTTCCAGTCAAGCTGTCCGCGAGAAATCTCATCCAATTGGTCTTCAAGCTCAGCGGTGAAGTTATATTGGATGTAGCGGTCAAAGAAGTTATGCAGGAAGGTTGTTACTAAGCGCCCACGATCATCAGCGATGAAGCGGCGATTATCAAGACGCACGTATTCACGATCTTGCAGAACCGAAATAATGCTTGCGTAGGTTGACGGGCGACCGATTCCAAGCTCTTCCATCTTCTTGACCAAGCTGGCCTCTGAGTACCGTGGAGGGGGTTGGGTAAAGTGCTGGTTTGGAGTGACTTCTTCTAAATGCAGAGCCATGCCTTCTTCAAGGTTAGGTAAACGGCGCTCTTTGTCGTCATCTTTCTTTTCGTCGCTGCCTTCTTGGTAAAGCTTCAAGAAACCATCAAAAACAATGACGGACCCTGTGGAGCGCAATACAGCACTGCCGCCTGTTGAGGTCATGTCTACAGCAACTTGGTCCAGAGCAGCGCTTTCCATTTGGCTGGCAATTGTCCGTTTCCAAATGAGTTCGTAGAGGCGTTGTTGATCTGTATCAAGGTGACGCGCCATTTGAGCAGGTTTGCGAGAAACGCCTGTGGGCCGTATCGCTTCGTGTGCTTCTTGCGCATTCTTTGCTTTAGTTTTGAATTCGCGAGGGTTGGTAGGTAGATAATCTCGTCCGTAATCTTCTTCAATTTGACTGCGAATGGACGAAACCGCCTCTGCTGCCAAATGGACAGAATCTGTCCGCATGTAAGTGATTAAACCGACTGTTTCGCCTCCGAGATCAATACCTTCGTAAAGGCGCTGGGCCACCTGCATGGTTTTCTTTGAGCTGAAGTGCAGTTTGCGTGCAGCTTCCTGTTGAAGCGTAGAGGTCGTAAAGGGGGCTGTTGGATTCCGGCGTGATTTCTTACGTTCAACTTTGGTAACGGAAAAACCACCAGCTTTAACGACATTAACCGCGTCATTAGCTGTTTGTTCGTTAGGGAGGTCGAATTTATTGAGCTTCTTGCCATTTAGTTGGGTTAGCTGTGCATCAAATGGAGTGCGATTTGTCGTGCTAAGGCCAGCTTTAACGCTCCAGTATTCTTGTGCTATAAATTTCTCAATTTCATCTTCCCGCTCACAAATCAAACGCAGAGATACAGACTGAACACGTCCGGCAGACCGAGCGCCAGGGAGTTTGCGCCACAAAACGGGGGAAAGGTTAAAGCCAACAAGATAGTCCAGGGCCCGACGCGCCAGATAAGCTTCAACAAGCTCAATGTTTAAGTCGCGGGGATTGGCAATGGCATCAAGAACGGCGTCTTTGGTGATCTCATGGAAGACCACCCGTTTCACTTCTTTATCCTTAAGAGCTTTCTTTTTGTTGAGCACTTCCAAGACATGCCAGGAGATAGCTTCCCCTTCACGATCCGGATCGGTTGCGAGATACAGTTTGTCGGCGCCCTTAACGGCTTTAGTGATTTCAGTGATGTGGGCCTTAGAGCGTCCGCCGATTTCCCATTCCATGGCGAAATCTTCTTCAGGGCGAACAGAACCATCTTTTGGAGGGAGGTCGCGAATATGCCCAAAGCTGGCGATCACGGTATAGTCACTACCGAGATACTTATTAATAGTCTTAGCCTTGGCTGGCGACTCAACGATTACGACGTTCATATGGCCCCGCTACGCTGCTGTACTACAGCGATATAGTTCAATTTAAGGTTCCTGAAGCTAGAGCCTCTTTAAAGAAACTTTATTTCCAGGGTGCCTTTCAAGCCGACCTGCAAGCTCTAATTCAAGCAAGGCAGTTGCGATGTCAGCAGTGGAGGATTGGCATTGACGGATCAATTCGTCAACGGCTATTGGCGCTGTAGTAAGAGATTTCTCAATCTCAGATGCTGTTACGCCACTCTCCCCCGGCGCGGCTTTTTGACGCTGTTCGCCAGTAAAAGCAACGGTTTTTTTTGTTTTAACTGGACTTAGTTCAAAAGTTGAGGAGGGATTTTCCCAGTTATTGCTCAAATTATCCAAGACATCATCGGCCTTCTCAACCAGGATTGCCCCTTGACGAATAAGGTGATTTCCCCCTTGAGAACGAGGATCGCCAGGCCAACCAGGAACGGCAAAAACATCACGCCCCTGCTCTAAGGCTAGGCGAGCCGTAATTAATGAGCCTGAGCGTGGATTTGCCTCCACAATCAAGGTGCCTTGAGAAAGGCCTGAGATGATTCTATTGCGTTTTGGAAAATGTTTGGCTTGGGGATGAAGGCCAAAAGGCATTTCAGAAACGATGGCCCCCGACTCCGATATAGCCTGATATAGTTTTTCATTTTCTTTGGGGTAGATAATGTCAATTCCCCCAGCAATTACGGCTATAGTTCCTGTGTTGAGCGAACCGCTATGGGCTTCCATATCAATACCCCGAGCTAAACCTGAAACGACAGATAGGCCTCTTTCTCCGAGGTCATGGGCAATCTTTCGGGCAAAAATTCTACCGTTCGCTGAAGCATTTCTTGAGCCAACAACGGCAATGCTGGCTTGATTTAGCTGTTCCGGGTGACCCAAAATAGTGATGACGGGAGGTGGGTCGGCTATTTGGGCCAAGGCCTGAGGGTATTCAGGCTCCATTAAGGTAAGGACACGAGCTCCAAATCGTTCGGTCTTTTCTAATTCATTTTCAGCATCACCAAGCGAAACTGGGATGGTTTTTCCAGAAGTCATTGCTGGAAGCTCAGTTATGGCTTGAGCAATAGAACCGAAGTTTTCCAGAAGCTTGAAAAAGGTTATGGGACCAACGTTGGGAGTACGAATCAGGCGTATCCAGTTGAGTTTCTCAGCGGTCGTAAATTTCTTAACGCTGAGACCTTCCATGGAATGTTACCCCTCTTTTTTCTTCCCGATCTTAGGTTCCTCGCCTTTAATAAGGCGGCCGATATTTTGATGGTGGCGACCAATTCCCAATAGTGCGAGCAGGGCAATGATGATCGCTGCATTCAAGTCTATGATGTAATAGGTGTATATGGGCGCTATTGAAAAAGCAATGATTGCAGCCAGTGAGGAATAACGGAAGACCAATGCACTAGCAAGCCATGTCAGGCAACTGAGAAGGCCGACCTGCCAGGAGAGCGCCAGCATGACACCGAGTGTGGTTGCAACACCTTTACCCCCCTTGAACTTGAGCCAAATTGGGAAGTTATGACCAAGTACCGAAAAAAGCCCAGCGATGAGAGCAAGGTCGAAGCTCCAATACATGGCTATAAAAACTGCAATGGCCCCTTTGCCTCCATCAAGAAGTAAGGTTGCAAGTGCCAGAGGCTTGTTACCAGTGCGTAAAACATTGGTGGCGCCAATATTGCCTGACCCGATATCGCGAACATCACCTAAACCAGCCAGACGAGTGAGAACCAGCCCAAAGGGAACTGAGCCTAGTAAATAGCCCAATAAAGCTGTCAACCCATGGTTTAAGGTAAATTCCATGAATTAGTTATCCAACTCAAAGACCGTGCGGCCATCGACAATTGTGCGTAGCACTCGGCCTTGAACAGGACGGCCATCAAATGGAGAGTTTTTAGATTTACTGGCAAAGTTGTCCGGCTCAATCTTCCAGCCGATATCAGGATTAAAAATTGTTAAATCAGCGGCTGCCCCTTTTACCAACCGACCGGCAGGTAGGTTGAGTATATCCGCAGGATCACAGGTGATTTTCTTAATAACCTGTAAAAGATCCATCTCACCGGTATGATAAAGATTAAGCGAAATGGGCAAGAGAGTTTCTAAGCCAACACCGCCAAAGGCTGCTTGGGCAAAGGGCAGGCGTTTTGCGTCTTCGTCTTGTGGATCATGGTCGCTGGCGATGGCTGATATAGTACCGTCTTTGATCCCTTCTATTATCGCTATTCTGTCTGCTTCCAGCCTTAATGGAGGGGAGAGTTTGCAGAAAGTCCTGTACTCACCAACGGATAACTCATTGAGCGAGAAGTAGGGTGGCGCTGTGTCACAGGTGACCTGTACGCCCCGTTCTTTGCCTTTGCGAATGATGTGAAGACTATCGGCTGTTGAGATATGAGCGAAGTGGATTCGTCCCCCTACAGCTTCTGCCAACCGAATATCACGGGCAACAATGATCACTTCTGCTTCTGCTGGGATACCTGGGAGTCCTAAGCGAGTGGCTGTTTCGCCCCCATTCATAGCGCCGTCTTCGGCAAGGCTAGGTTCTTCAGCGTGTTGGACCACCAAAAGGTTGAAATTTTTGGCATAACCTAAAGCACGGCGCATCGTTTTAGCGTTGCTGACGGTTTTTACCCCATCAGTAAAGGCAACAGCTCCAGCTTCTGAGAGCATACCCATTTCGGCAAGTTCTTTGCCTTCAAGACCTTTGGTAACGGCCCCATAGGAGAATACTTTCGCTAAGCCTATCTTGCGGGCGCGGCGAGCAATGAATTCAAGGACGGAAGTATCGTCGATTACTGGGTTAGTATTGGGCAAACAGGCCATGGTGGTGACACCACCGGCTACGGCAGTGGCTCCAGCAGAGGCTAATGTCCCTTTGTGCTCTTCGCCGGGTTCGCGTAATTGAACACGCATATCAACAAAGCCAGGAGCTAAGCAGTTCCCACTACAGTCGATAACCTCAGCCCCATCTGGTACACCGTCTTTGAAAAGGTCAGCGCCAAAATCGAGGATGGTTTTACCTTCAGTTAACACACCACCAGGTCTGTCCAGGTCTGTTGCTGGGTCTAGGAGACGGGCGTTGGTATAAGCGATAAGTTTACCAGTCATCATGCGCCTCCCTGTCCTGGTTGATCTAAATTACCGATTAATTTTTCCAGGCAAGCCATGCGAACGGCAACGCCGAGTTCCACCTGTTGGCGGATCAAGCTGCGGTCCAGGTCATCGGCGACAGTAGAGTCGATCTCTACGCCTCGGTTCATAGGGCCCGGGTGCATGATTAAGGCATCAGGCTTGGCGTTGGATAGTTTTTCATAATCCAGGCCATAGAAGTGGAAAAACTCACGAACTGAAGGGAGGTAATTACCCTGCATACGCTCTTGTTGGATACGCAACATCATCACGATATCGCAGCCTTTGAGACCTTCGCGCATGTCATGGAAGACTTCAGTTCCCATTTCACGAACACCGCTTGGGATAAGGGTTCTAGGCGCGATCAGGCGCACATGGGCACCCATGATATTGAGCAAATGAATGTTAGAACGTGCTACCCGGCTATGTTGAATGTCACCACAGATGGCGACTTTTAAACCGCCGAGGCGACCTTTGCTGCGGCGAATAGTCAGGGCGTCAAGAAGAGCCTGGGTGGGGTGCTCATGATAACCATCTCCTGCGTTAATGACGGCTCCGTTGACCTTCTCTGAAAGTAATTGAACTGCGCCACTATCTCCATGACGAACCACCATGAGGTCTGGGTGCATAGCGTTCAGGGTCATCGCTGTATCAATCAAGGTCTCGCCTTTTTTGATTGAGCTGGTAGAAACCGACATATTAATCGTATCCGCCCCAAGTCGCTTTGCCGCCAATTCAAAAGAAGTGCGGGTCCGGGTTGAGTTTTCAAAGAAGAGATTAATGACAGTTCGGCCCCGAAGTTTATCAAACTTTTTATTGGGACTACGGTTGCTCTCTACGTAGGTATCGGCGAGGTCCAGGAGTTCTGATATCTCCGGGGGCTCAAGCCCTGCAATGCCTAAGAGATGCTTGCGAGTAAAGTACTGAATTTTAACCCCCATTCAACGCACCAAATTTCAGGTTCGCATTATACGCCTGTGGTTATCAGGGGGCAAGCATGGGAGCAAAGAGAGCTGTGGGAAACTCGCTTTATTAAAAGGTGGTATCAATTTTTTTTTAGTAGTCAGAATTCGTAGGTGTTGGTGGCGTATTGCTGGCTTCAGTTGGAGGACGAACCGTGTCCAAGGCGCGTTTGACTTTTTCGGAAGACCATTTTTTGGGCGGTGAGGGTGTTTGGTTGGGGGATTTGACCGTGGTGCCAAATCCAACTTGTGAGATTTCAACTCGTCCCGCAGCGTTTTCTACATATATGCCTTTACCGTTTAACAAGGCAAAATTGTAATCTCCATCAAGGCGCCCACCCCAGAAATCCGTGCCCCGTATGCCGATTGTTGCTACAGGTGTTCTGAGCGAGAATTCTCGCCCTTCAACCCCTTTAAGGGCGCCACTAATCATACGGAAGGCCCCTCGGGTTAAATTAAGTGATGCGTTGCCTTGGTCATCTTCGAAAGTGTAATCCTCAATAACGATAGAGGATTCAGCACCCAATGTTAGGGTTGCTCCATCTTTCATGGACAGCTCTACTAGAGCCCCTACTTTGGTGACGAGATTATCCTGAATAAATACGGGGTCGTTGACTCCTAACGTGCGTGTGCCACTTGTGCTTACGGAGCTGACCTCACCAGTGACTTTAGAAACTGTCCCGGCAATTGTCTCCCCAAAAGCAGGTGATAAAAATGTAATAAAGATAAAAAATACAGAAATTATGAAACGTTGCATCTAGATCATCTCGTGTAAAAGGGAATTGGGACAGGCTTTGAAGTTAGTAAGTGATATATCAATAACAATTTCCCGTGGCTGACTATATATTTATGCCATAAATGGTTCAATTCAATCTCTTTTGATTTTAGTATTGGCAATGGAAGTTTACTAAATAATTTCCGTCTAAAATTTTTCAACTTGCCCCAGAATTAAAAAAAGCTGGCTCTCTTCATAAAAAAAAGTAAAGTCCGGGCAATGTTTTCATGAAAGATTGCCCTTAGATGCCTAACCTAGATGATACCATCGCTACACGGCGGACTTTTGCGATTATCTCGCACCCGGATGCTGGTAAGACCACACTGACCGAAAAATTGTTACTTTTTGGTGGTGCAATTCAGGCTGCCGGGGCGGTTAAGGCTCGGGGTGAGCGACGTCGGGCGCGGTCTGACTGGATGAAGGTTGAGCAAGAACGGGGTATCTCGGTGGCCTCATCTGTGATGACCTTTGAGTATAACAATTGTACCTTCAACTTGCTTGATACTCCAGGTCACGAAGATTTTAGTGAAGACACTTACCGGGTTCTCACGGCTGTCGATTCGGCGATTATGGTTGTTGATGCCGCCAAAGGGATTGAGGCCCAAACCCTTAAATTGTTTGAAGTTTGCCGTTTACGCAACGTGCCGATTATTACCTTCGTCAACAAGCTCGATCGGGAAGGGCAAGACCCGTTCAATATTCTTGATGAAATTGAGCAAAGCTTGGCTTTGGACGTTACACCAGCGAGTTGGCCTATCGGTATGGGTCGAAATTTCTTGGGGTGCTATGATCTGTTCAAGGACAACCTGGTCCTGATGGAAAAGAGCAAAGAAGATAAACCAGACGAAGGTGAGACTTGTGATGGGCTCGATGACCCTAAACTTGATAAAATTCTCCCTGAAGATGCTGTATCTACCTTGCGCGACGAAGTTGAAATGGCGCGAGGCTTGTGTCCACCTTTTGACTTCGAGTCTTACCGGGAAGGCCACCTTTCTCCCGTGTTCTTCGGTAGTGCTATTAATAATTTTGGTGTCCGAGAGTTGCTGCAAGGGGTGACGGACCTCGCCCCAACGCCGCGTCCTCAACCAACTGCTGGTCGTGATGTGGAGCCATCGGAAAAGAAAGTAAGTGGCTTCGTCTTTAAAATTCAAGCCAATATGGACCCCAAACACAGGGATCGTATTGCTTTTATGCGTCTTTGTTCTGGGCATTTCAAACGGGGTATGAAGCTTAAGCATGTCCGTTCTGGAAAAATGATTAACCTTCACAATCCCGTTCTGTTCTTGGCTCGAGATCGAGAAGTGGCAGAAGATGCTTATGCTGGAGATATCATTGGCATTCCTAACCATGGCAATTTGCGTATTGGCGATGCTTTGACAGAAGGGGAAGAACTGATCTTTACGGGTATCCCGAGCTTTGCTCCAGAGCTTTTGCAAAAAGCACGTCCTGATGACCCTCTTAAAGCTAAACATTTAGGCCGAGCGCTTCAGCAATTGGCTGAAGAAGGCGCTGCGAGTGTTTTTAAACCTCGAATTGGAGCCGATTGGGTTGTGGGCGTTGTTGGGTCGCTACAGTTCGAGGTCATGGCTGATCGTATTCGTACAGAGTATGACGTTCCTGTTCACTTTGAAGCCACGGCGCTCCACACCGCTCGTTGGGTGTCTTGTGAAGATCCTCTTATGATGAAGAAATTTACAGACCATTATCAGGGTGATCTTGCTGACGACCATGATGGAGCGGTAGTTTTCATGGCAAGAAATGGCTGGCATTTGAATAAAGCTGCCGAAGATTTCCCAGAAGTAATCTTTCAAAAAACCAAGGAACACCTAACTTAGCTCAAAGTTTTAGATTCTTTCTAATAGTATTCGGTGTTTTTTTTAGTTAAAGTGATGGTTGTCACATTAATAGACTGTAACCATGAATATAATTAGAATACGCTAGAGAATAGAACGAATACTTATAGTAGCGAATCTGCTATAGTACTGAGATGGTCAATGAATAGCCAAATATGCTAGAACCCATCTTAAGAGAGGGAAGGATTGGGAAGATGGCTAGAAGTTCATTAACTGCAGAAGATATTGGTCGACTCCTCTCGGACCCGTCCCCTAGATCACGTGCCGAAATGGCAGAAAAGTTATCGACGGACTTTGTTGAACAAAAGTTTTCAGAGTCTGAACGAGAACTAGCGGAAGAAATTTTTCGCATCATGGCTAAAGACGCCGAAGTAAGAGTTCGTGAAGCCCTCTCTAGTCACCTAAAAGAGAGCCAGATACTCCCCCACGATATAGCCTTAAGTTTGGCTCTGGATGTGGACTCAGTTGCTTTACCAGTTCTAAGTCTTTCTGAGGTTTTGACCGATGACGACTTGGCCGAAATTATAAAAACCCAAGGGGAAACAAAGCAAGTTGCTATAGCTGGACGGCCAACCGTCTCTGAGACAATTTCTGAAGCTTTGGTCAATACGGGAAAAGCATCGGTTGTCTCAACGGTTGTCTCAAATGAAGGCGCTGAAATTTCAGATAAATCTCTTAACAAAGCGGTCGATACTCTAGGTGAAGATAAGAAAGTTCAATCAGCTTTGTTATGGCGGAATAAATTACCTGTCTCTGTTGCTGAAAAATTGGTGACAAAAGTTTCTGAGAAAATGCAAGATCAGCTCTTACAGAGGCACAAATTATCAGCAGATATCGCTACAGATTTGATTTTACAAAGCCGTGAAAGAGCAACGGTTTCTTTGTCAGCAGAGTATGATGAAGCCGATGTGCAAATTCTTGTTCGTCACCTTAAGCAGAATAACCGCCTGACCCCGTCGATTATTCTTCGTGCTCTTTGTATGGGGGATCTGAGGTTTTTTGAAGCTTCTCTTGCTGAGTTAGCGCAAATTCCTCTTCTAAATGCTTGTGCTCTTATACATGATCCTGGGAAACGAGGATTGGAACGGTTATGGGAAAGTGCTCATTTACCTAAACCACAGCTAATCGCTGCTTTTGCGGCCATTGGCGCTGCGGCTGAGCTGGAATATGATGGCGAAGCAAACGACAGAGAGCGTTTCTCACGTCGGTTGATTGAGGTTGTTTTGACTCAATACGATGACTTGGGAGTTGAATTTGAAGAAGCTGACCTTGAATATCTCCTGACCAAGATGGGTAGTTTGCCGTCAAATCTCCAAGAGAATGCCTAAGCTATTTTGATGAAATTGTGAATAACTTAGCATGAATCTCGCTGGCTATGGGTAGTGGTTTGAGGTTAGTATTAGCACCAGATTTTGGGACTCCCCTCATTTGTGCATCTATTTTTCATTTAAATGTCACTAGGGAAGTTTCGTAAATAGTGAGTATAACTTTGGATTGGCGAGGCCATCCTAAGGCATTGAAATACGAGAGGGAATACTATGGCTGGCAGCGTTAATAAGGTGACTTTAGTGGGAAATCTGGGGCGTGACCCAGAGGTGAGGTTCGCTCAGAATGGAACGAAGATCGTCAACCTGTCTATCGCTACATCTGAAACTTGGAAAGATAAAACAACGGGTGATCGTCGTGAGAAAACCGAATGGCATCGGGTCGTGATCTTCAATGATCGGCTTGCTGATGTTGCTGAACGTTTCTTGCGCAAAGGCTCGACTGTTTATCTCGAAGGTGCCCTGCAAACCAGGAAATGGACAGGCCAAGATGGGATTGAGAAATACACTACGGAAGTTGTTCTTCAACAATACCGCGGTGAATTAACAATGCTTGGCGGCCGTGGTGACAGCAGTGGGAGTGGTGACTATGCCCAAGGTGGGCAGCAAGGTGGCTATGGTGGTCAACAAAACGGCGGCCAACAAAATGGTGGCGGCTATAGCGATAACCAAGGCGGCTCTCAAGGTGGTCCCGGGTGGAGTGGTCCTTCCAATGGTGGCCCAGGTGGTGCTCCTGGCGGAGATTTAGACGACGAAATTCCTTTCTAGGGAATTATTGGCTACATGAACTACTTTTGGCTGTGGTATTAATAAGTTATCGTAAAAGATGTTACAACAGAGAGTAGACCCATAAATGTCTAATGATTCAAATAGCCTTTTACTCGAAGCGTCGTCACAGGCGCTTTTTGTTTTGCAGGCAGGAAAAATCATTCAGACGAATAAAGTTGCGGAGATAATTTTAGGGGAGCCCAAAAAGGATTTAAAGGGCTGTTCTTTTACAGATTTTATAATTCAGGAAGAGCGATCAGAAATTGAAGAAGCCTTAAAAAAAGGACAGGCCTTAACAAAGGAAGTTTACGCCCTTGATGGG
>JAPHRK010000057.1 GCA_026196105.1 Rhodospirillales bacterium
GTACAACTTCAGGCAATGTCACCAACGAAACTATTATCAACTATATTGAAAGTCATACGCCGGATGAACCTACCGACAAACGTCGGTAGTTGTTCAGTTTATTTTATAGGATTGTTGAAAAGTCGTGGATTATCAGGCTAAGCTCGGCAATGATGGCGGTTTTTGTGTCGGTAATGACAGTATAGGGGTGGTTATGGCGGTCTTGTGTAAAGTCGTCTTCGGTTAATCAGTCCTTGGACTGTTCGTTTTCTTCAGGGGCTTCTTCCGGCTCATTCAAATAGTTGGCACGTTTTTGGGCTTGGTCCATGATTCTGAGCATGAACCACAGGCCGATGCTGGCAACACCCCAAAGGGCGAGGGCGTCGAAAAAGCGGTCTATGGAGACTAAGTAGATCGTCGCGGCTAGAATAACGAGGAGGATGAAGATTAGGGACCATTTGAAGGCGTTTTTGCTCATGGTATTCCTTACCCTTTCAGGAAACCCGCTTCCTCGTTTAGCTTGGTTGAGGCTTCTTCGATTATTCTTTCAAGCTCACTCATGAACTCCCGTGCTTTCATGCCTTTTCCTAGAGGCGGCAAGATTTCGGCGATAATTTTTCCTGGCCGTTTAATGAAGTCACGACGGCCCCAGTAGAGGCCAGAGTTCAGCGCCACGGGGACAACCGGATGGGTGGCGCTTTTATACATGGCAGCGATGCCGGGTTGATAGGTGCTTTTTTCACCAGGGATTGAGCGGGTGCCTTCAGGGAAAATCACCACGGAGCGCTCATGGTCCAGGGCGTAATTCGTGTCTCGGATGACCTGCTTGAGGGCGGAGGCGCCAGCGTTGCGATCAACGGAGATCAATTTTGTTTTCTTCAGATACCAGCCATAGAAAGGGATAGAGAGCAGTTCTTTTTTCAGCACGTAAGCTGGATCATCAATCAAGGTGTAGAAGAAGAGGGTATCCCAAGTTGATTGATGCTTTGAAGCGAAGATGACGGTTTCTTTGGGAAGGTTTTCCATCCCCCGCACTTCATAGGTGATCCCCATGGTTACTTTCATAATCCACATTAGAGACTTCATCCACAAGGTAAAGGCCTTGACCATGGCGCCCCGAGGGAAGAGGAGTAAAGGCAGCATGGCAAGTACCACGATCACGCTCCATCCGTAGATGCAGAAAGTCATCAAGACTGAACGTATGAACAGCATTACTTGAGGGACTCCGGTGTTATATCGTTAATCCAGTGTAGAGCTTTCGCTAACATCAGCTTCGTATACTCACTTACAATCAATTTTGCCGAGCCGGGCCACATCCACCAACGCTTCAAGATAACATTGTCCGGGAATACCGGATGAGCAATGATCACGGTCTTCGGCATGGCGTGGTTGAACTCAACGAGGCTTCTTTGCATATGATAACTGGCTGTGACAAGGCGAATGCTGTTAATTTTGTGTTTTTTTACCCACTCTGCTGTTTCTCGGGCATTGCCAACGGTGTCATCTGCCTCGTGGCCTATTTCGATACAGCAGGCTTCTTGTTCAGGGCGATATTTAAAAAGGCGGAGCAGTTGTTTGGCTTCTACCCCGCGATAGACGCCAGAAATAAACAATCGCCGGGCAACCCCCTTTGAGAGCAGTAGAAAACCCGCATCTAAACGTTTGCTGCCCCCTGTCAGGACAACAATGGCGTCGGTTTTAAGGTCAGGCTTCTCAACGGTTTCTGGGAGGTTTTTAGAAAATTGAATAAGGCCTACAAACCATACCGCTACAATAAAAAGCAGGATCATCAAAAGGAAAAACCCTTTTGATGAACGACCTTTTTTCTTGCCAAACTGGTAATCAGCCATGGGATTTAGGTCATCCGCTTAAGAGTGCCAAGAACGGTCAAACGGGCTGTGATACTGGCAAAAAATGCAGTTAATACTGGGAGCATTGCGAGCCCTCCCCATTGTATCCAGGTCAGCGTTACATCAGGGAGAAGCATCCCTTCAAGCCGTGATGATAAATATCCAAGGCCTAAAAGAGTAGGGCCTGCGAGGGCGATACCGATCATCCCTCCTTTAAGGCCTAAGCCTAAGGCATGGTTGGCAAACTGGCGGGCGATGTAACTGTCTTTGGCCCCAATCAAGTGAAGCACTTCAATCACACTATGATGAACCGCTAAGCCGACCCGGGTGGTGAAAATTAAGGTGCCGATGGTAGCGAAACCAATAAAACCCAGGATGGCTGCCGCTAGAATCTGGATCGACTGGGTTAATCGAATTACACGTTCCAGCCAGACGCTATGATCATCAATGGAAGCGCTCGGTTCGATTTTCTTTAAATCTTTGAGCAGGCGTTCCATATTAATTTGAACTCCGTCAAGTAACTCAACATCAATCAGGATCGGCAGTGGTAGGCTTTCCACAGTATCAGAAACTCCAAGCCAAGGCTCAAGCAAAGTCATGATTTCACTATGGGGAACCGCTTTAGCGTGGGCAATGCCATGGGTTCTATTAAGAAGATTCAAGGAAGCCGAGAGAACTTGCTCAGTTTTCTTCTCCGAAGCATTAGGAGAAATTTGCACGGTCAAGGTATGGGTCACACCGGCTTGCCAATGAGAAAGCAGGCCATCAAGGGCCATAACTCCGGCAGTTGCGAGGGTCGCCAGATAAATCATAAAAGCAATCAGCCAAGGCAAAAACCGATTAGACGGGTCTTTATGTAAGGGGAGGTCAGTGCGTTGATTAAACATTGCTCAACCCACCCTCATTTGATGGGAGTTTTGTCAACTCACCGTTCTCAAGGCTCATGGTTGGGTAACCAAGCCGATCAATCAGGGCGCGGGAGTGAGTAGCGACAATAACTGTGGTTCCTAAGCGGTTAAGCTCTTCAAATAAGCGCAAAAGACGGAAACCCATAGCGTCATCTACGTTGCCTGTGGGCTCATCCGCCAATAAAATATCAGGCTGAGTAATGATCGCCCGAGCAATAGCAACGCGTTGCTGTTGACCACCAGAAAGGGTAGGTGGTCTGGCATCCATATGACTTTTGAGACCTACCCAAGAAAGCAGTTCTTCTACGTGGCGTTTAATATCGGATTCTCTGGTGCCTGCAACCCGAAGGGGGAGAGCGACATTATCAAAGGCAGTTAAGTGCTCTAAAAGATGGAAGCCTTGGAAAACAACGCCAATTTTTCGACGAACTGCTGGAAGAGAGTTGCGCTTTGCTGTGGCAATATCGCGACCAAAAAGGCTAATTAAACCTCGTGAAGGCCGATGGGCCAAATACATCAATTTGAGCAAAGATGATTTGCCGGCACCACTGGGGCCGGTCAAAAAGTGAAATGAACCGGCGCGTAAGTTAAACGAAACATCGCGCAACACTTCAGGCCCCAACCCATAGCGTAAGCCGACATTTTCAAACTTTACAACATCATCTTTTCGAGTGCTTTCCACCCTTATCCCTTTTTTAGTCCCTCAACGAATTTTCCGCAAAATGGCACGGTAAAGACGGTACGTCTAGAAGCAAAAACGGCTCAAAATTCTAAAAAAGTGTCAATCTAAGGATATTTCGTTAGGAATATGTTTACAGGTTTTCTATTATGAAGGATAAATAGAGTATACAACCGCTTGAAAAATATGCACAACCCTGCGCTTGCTTAGATTTTGGCGAGTGTTTATAAAGAATTTAGACGAAGTAATACTTTTGCCATTGTTTATATATTAAAGTTAGCACAATTGCCGATGATTATTTCCTGCCCAGTATGCGCGCAACAATATAACATGGACCCGGCCACATTGGGGGCCGAGGGTAAACTCGTGCGCTGCAGTAATTGCGGCAATAAATGGCGCGCCACAGAATCTATGGCCTATCCGCCACCGCCACCACCTGCTGCACAAGAGCAAGTTGTGGCTTCGCCTCGCTATATGCCAAGTGCTTTTCATCAGCCACAGCCTCCAGCGCCGCAACAGGGTTATTATCAAGCCCCGATGCAGGCTGCTCCGATGCCAGGCTATGCGCCCCAACAACCTGGGCAACCATACTATCCTCCTCAAGAAGCACCAATGCCACCTGAAGGAATGCAACCTCAGCAACCAACTGCACCTGAGCCTGCACCGGCGCCAATTCCTGAGCCTGAAGCAGAGCCTGAAGCAGAGCCCTTTGAGTTTGAAGAGGACGAAGACGACTTCACCGATGACGTCGCCAGCTCCATCGATTCAATGTTTGATGAAGATGATGACGACGAAAATGATTTTATCGATGAGGATGATGATGCGGGTGAAGATCTTCCTACACCGGAAGAACTTGATGCTATGTTTGCCGGGGATGAAGACCCCGCTGTCATGGAATCATTCGTTGATAATCAAGACGGTGAAGCCATGGAGTTCATGGACCCGGATGATATTCCAGATGAACCAGTTCCTGATGTATTCACTCAACCGCTGACTAAAAAACCAGAATCAAGTGGGGGTCTCGTTAAGTTCCTTATGATTTCCCTGCTTATTATTGGTGGCTTGGGTGCAGGTTTGTTCTATGGCAAAGAAGCAATTATTGGGATGGTTCCTGAGGCTGAAGAGCTTTATGAGATGGCAGGCCTCGTAGATAAAACCCCAGGTGCTGGTCTAGAGTTTAAAGATATCAAATCAGAACGTGATGAAGCTGATGGCAAAGATTTCCTGGTCGTCTGGGGGGCTGTTGTCAACATTACCGACCAACCTCGGGTTATTCCAAAGATCAGGGTTTCTCTTTATGATGCGCGGAATGAAGAAGTTCAGTTCATTGAAGTGAAACCGACAAAGCCAAACCTTGAAGCGAGCGGAACGCTTGGCTTTAAAGCGCGGCTAGCCGATCCTGTACCAACAGCGCGGCGCATGGAAGTCACTTTCTCTGAAGAAGAAATCGAAATGGAAGAAGAAATGGAAAAGGAATAGTGCTTTCTCTATTCCTTTTTTATCCAGTAATCACTGAGTCTTTAGCATGATGGTGTAAACTTGATTTCGCTGTAATAGGCACGGGCATTTTGACCTGAATTATCTGTATCTGTCATGATAGCAACTGCATCAGCTTGCTTAATATCGTCGCCGACTAAGCGTTTGTAATCCGCTCTAATATTATGGCTTTGCTTAACCCATTGCCCTGCTTTGTTGTTCCCGCTTTGGGCTGCAATGTTAAGGGAGTTCCCCGTAAAAGCATTCGGCCATGAGGAACCAATTTTTTGGTTGCTCGACCACACGTAATTTAAGGCACGGGTTTTCCAAAAAAACATTCCTCCAGAAAAAACCACATAAACTCGGGCGGGATAGTCATCCCCACTTTTGGTCGTCTCATCTAACCCTTCTAGAGTATTATCAACCTTCCAGGTCCAGTTGAGACATGGGGTCTTAGTAAGGTCAATTGCCATCTCTTTAAACATGCCAGAAGCGCTTGCCTTACTACTGGCTTTTAGGACTGTTTTTCCATTGCTTTCAACAAGTTCGTATTTGGTCTTATCTTTAAATAATTTTTCTTCCCAGCCGACCAAATTACCACTCTTAAAGTTACTTATCACTACCTCTTCCTGAGCAGAGGAAGAGGTAGCTACCATCAGGGCTGAGAGGAGTGTTAGAGTAGGTAAAACGTGTTGTTTGTTTATCCACTGTTTAGTTTTTCTCATTAGGCTTTACTCAAAATGGTGCTTAGATTCATCGCGAGCTTGGAGCTGAGCGGAATGCTTTTGTAGAATTTTATAGGTTCTTTCCGCTGGGAAACCTAAACTAACCAGCCCAAGGCCAATATTAGCAACCTCGTGATAATTGGTCAGTTTATCTCCATCTAATTCCACATGAGAGACGCCTTCAAACATCGCCCGATTACCTTCACAGCCTGCAATAGTTGATTCGTAACTGAACACATAGCGGGCATAACCAACTTTGCCATCAGAAACAGCCCCATGGAAGTCCCAGATAAAGTTTTTTGCGTGAGCGTGGAAATAGTTATGAATCATTTCTTTTATTTTTTCTCGCCCTTGGAAGGCGCCGTAGTAAACGTCGTGGTAAATGCCATCATCCGTGAAAAAATCGGCAACTTTATCGCCGTCTCCGGCCGAAGCAGCGTCTGCTAAACCTTGCATAAGTGTGGCAAAATCCATTTTGTGTACTCCCTAGTTTTATAAACCGTAGCGATTCCAGAGTTGACGTTCTTCAATTGAAGCCATTAGCCCATCAGCTATATTACCACCTGGCAGCCGACTGTTCAGTTCCATACCAAAACGACGTTGTATCCAACTCTTGGGAGGTTCAATTTCTTTAAATTTAACTTTTTCACCAAAACGTTCTTTCATAATTTGATGCATGCCACCGATCCCATCTATTAATCCAAGTTCTAGGGCATGTTTGCCGGTCCAAAACTCTCCGCTAAATAAGTCTTTTTCTTCTCCCGTGAGGCGGTCACCACGAGATTGGCGCACATGGTCCTTAAATTCCTCATGGATTTCTTTTTGTAGATGTTTCAATCGTTTAATATGGTCTGGTTGTTCTGGTAAGAAGGGGTCCAGCATGCCTTTGCGTGTACCAGAAGTATGAACACGGCGCTCTAAGCCTATTTTCTCAATTAATTCAGTGGCTCCAAAGCCTGCAGATATCACTCCGATCGAACCAATAATCGAGCTAGGTGAGGCATAAATTTCATCGGCGGCGCAGGCGATCCAATAGCCGCCTGAGGCCGCGACATCTTCGGCAAAAGCGATCACCGGGATTTCTTTTTCTTTCGACAATGCCTTAAGTTGTGCAGCGATCAGGTCCGATTGTACAGGGGAGCCTCCGGGAGAATTCAGAGCAATGGCGACGGCCTTTACATCATCATCTTTAAAAGCGCTTTCCATGCTTTTAGCTAAACTATGCAAAGATAAACCTTTTCGCCCAGGCCCTAACTCACCAATAATCCCACTCATGCGTACTACGGCGACTACTGGGGGAGGGTTTTGGAAACGCTCTACAGGGAGGTAGGAGAGGAACTTCTTTATTTTCATTGGAATTATAGCTCTTTTTTCTATTGAGATTGCTTAATTTAGGGTGAGAAGGTTACAGATGCAACGCTGTACCATGACGTAATATTGCCTCGGCTCTTTCGGTGTAACTGCCGTTTTCGTTGTGGAGGATTAATCCGGGAGCTAAGCGTAAGGGAGTGGCTAAGCCTTTTCGACCCCGAACAATGACTCTTTTAGCCCCTTTTGCGCCTTCTTTATCCACTGGTCCTGGCCATAGAGGATAAACAACCAACTCACCAAGAACGCCCCACAAATGGGTTAAAATCTCATCTAAACGATCAGCTCTTTGAATTATTGTTACGCTACCTTTATGTTTTGTCATTTTTACGGCAAAAGCGAGCCAATCTGCTAAAACACCACTTTCTTCTATATGAGCTAAAGCTTTTGATCTATTTGGAGAAATAGTGCCTCTGCCTTCTTCGAAGAAAGGAGGGTTAGTGATGACGTGATTGAAGTTTTCTGAATGATTTAGAGTCATAAAATCCCCTTCAATCACCTGAAAGTACTCTGCAAATTGATTGGCATCAGCATTATGTTTCGATATTTTAACAAAATGAGGCTGGAGCTCAATTCCAGTAACGGAAACGCCTTTTACCCGCTGCATAAGGCACATAGATGCCGCCCCTGCCCCACTGCCGAGATCAAGAACCGTTTCTCCTGTTTTAGCCTCAACACTTGCGGCGAGAAGAACAGGATCAATGGCGGTACGATAGCCTTCTTTGGGTTGGGAAAAGTGAACAGTTCCTCCAAGCAGGCTATCTTCGGTCGTTTCAATCATTCTCGATGCCGTTTTCCATTTTCTGTAAAATACCAAAAGCTTGCTCAAAATCGTCGTCGATAACCATCACACGCCGTGGAATAGCGGAAATGCTCCCTTCGATAATACTGGCGTGGGTGTCAAACACCAAAGAGTCGATTCCTTCACTCTCAAGTCGAGTTTTCAGAGTCATTAGTAAGACAGGGTCATTCGTGCGGATTAATTCCTTCATATATGTCACATTTTTCCTAAAAACCACAGAAGCCAACCTGCCAGGGTTGACCCATTAGGGGGGCAAATCATATGTTCCGACCAAATGGCTCCATTGAGCATGGTCAATGTTCGTGGTTATAATGTGGCCTAGGTTAGGTAAGCTTGTCCATGGCATAACATTAGAATATGCTGGTCTTAGCAAATTAAAGTACTTAAGGCGGAATGAATTGAGGAGAAATCTGTGGGTGTTGTCGTAAGCCTGGACGGGGAGCGAGAAAAAAAACCGTCACTAGAGGCGTTAACAGCCCTAGCTGAAAACGACTTGAAAAAAGTCAATCAATTAATTCTGGATAATATGCAGAGTCCTGTGGCGTTGATTCCCCAACTTGCAGGGCATATCATTGCTGCCGGGGGCAAACGTATGCGCCCTATGATGACTTTGATTGCGGCTCATATGTGCGGTTATCAAGGCGAACGTCATCTTGGGTTGTCAGCTTGTGTCGAATTTATCCATACAGCTACCTTGCTTCATGACGATGTGGTCGATGAAAGTGACCTGCGCCGGGGGCGCCCTTCTGCTAATGCCGTATGGGACAACAAAGCCAGTGTTTTGGTTGGTGATTTTCTCTTCAGCCGTTCATTTGAGTTAATGACAGCTGATGGGTCTTTAGATGTTTTGCGCATTCTTTCTAATGCTTCAGCTGTTATTGCTGAAGGTGAAGTGCTTCAGTTGATCACAGCCAACGACACGGAAACCAGTGAAACAGCTTATTTGGAAGTGGTTAAAGCTAAAACGGCGAAACTTTTTGCAGCGGCTGCCCAAATTGGTGCCGTCGTTGCTGAGCGTCCTTCTGTTGAGGAAGAAGCTTTAGAAACATTTGGAACCAACTTTGGTATCGCCTTCCAGATCATTGATGATGCGTTGGATTATTCAGCGAAACAAGCGACCCTTGGCAAAGCTGTAGGGGATGATTTCCGCGAAGGTAAAATCACCTTGCCCGTTATCCTTGCTTTCCGTCGTGGAGATGATGATGAACGGGCTTTTTGGCGTCGGACATTAGAAGAACTCGACCAAACAGACGAGGATCTAGACAAGGCTTTTGAACTTCTTAATAAACATGATGCCCTTAAAGATGCAGTTGAACGTGCCCGCCACTACGGTGCAATTGCCCGGGATGCGTTAGGAATTTTTGATGATGGCCCAGAAAAATCGGCTCTGATTGAAGCCATCGACTTCTGTATTGAGCGCGCCTATTAATAAAGGGTAATATGCGTACCTTTAAAATTGCGTTTGTCTTAATATTATTTGCACTCCCTTCCAGTTATTCCCAAGCTGCTGAAGACGAAATTTCGTATACTTTTGCGAATTGGGAACCGGCAATCTATTTAGATGACTCTAGCCAAGCAAAAGGGATGTTTGCTGAACTCCTGAATGAAATCTTTGTCAAAGAGATGAAGATGAAACTCGTCTTCAAAAAACGTCCATGGGCCCGGGCCCAAAGAGATGTTGAAATTGGCAATTCAGATTTTTTAATTACGGTAGATTCCCAAGAACGTCTGAAATATTCAATGAAAAGTGCGACCCCGCTCTTCCTCTTATATCTCAATGTTTATAGTTATCATGGGCATGAGCAATTAAAAGAAATAGAAAATATTAAAACGGTTGAAGATATCATAAAATTAAAACTTCTTGTCGCGAGTAATTTAGGCAACGGTTGGCACAAAGAAAATGTGGAACAAAAAGGGGTTGAAACAACCTATATTCCCACTGATGAAAGCCTCGCACGTTTTGTCGCTGCTAAGCGGACAGACATTATGATTGATGCCCCTTTAACAATGAATCATCTCATTAAAAAACTTGGCTTATCATCTGAAATTGTTATGACACCAGCCAAGTTCGGTCCTTTAAACTTCTATCTTCTCGTAAGCAAAAAATCGAAACACCTTCATCGTCTTCCTGAAATCAATCAAGCAATTTCGAAGCTTAAGCAAGAAGGCGTTCTAGACCAAATTATCAGCAAATACACACAGTTGAACTAGGCGACATACCTAGGAAGTAAGCAGGGTTTATTCGCCTTCACCTTTTGGTAGTAGCGCAAACCATAATTCTCGTTATAATCGGCGCATTACAGTGGCTCAAAGAAAAGTAAATAAAGTGATTCTTTAAGCTCTAGTTGAATGCGAACATTAGGTTAAGCTAAAGTGTTTTTTGTCTGTCGTTTTAGGTGATTTCGCATGTCCTTTCGTATTCGCTTTAAAGTTAGTATTGTATCCGTTTTACTTGCTGTGATTTTGCTGTTGGGCCTTCCCATGCTCGTAGGTCTATGGCTGATCAGTAGTGAAATAGCGGAAGATTTTGCAGGTAGCTTATTTGAGACGACTTCCCATAATGTACAAGATAATATCAAATACCTTTTTGAAGGGGCCTTAACGACAGCTTCATATGGGGCTGTGCAACCCGATGTTTCAAATATTGCGAATGAGGGTATAAAATCTAAAAATATCCCTACATTGATCGAAATATTGTCACAACAAGATACCTTGTATTCAATCTATTATGGCTTTGAGAATGGCAATTTTTTACAGGTGATTTCGGTTGGTAATTCAGATCTAATCCGAGATAAACATAAAGCCCCACCGGAAACTAAATGGATTGTAAGGTCAATTTTTGACCTAAATAGCCAAAGGATTCAGCGGTGGGTCTTTCTGGATGAAAATAGAAAATATCTTAGTGAATTTGATGAAACATCACCATCTTATGATCCAAGGAAAAGACCTTGGTATCAAAGCGTTGTTAATACAAAAGAGACAAAGCTGTCTTCACCGTACATATTTAATTCAATAAAAGAACCTGGAATTACCGCCTCAAAAAAATTGGTATCAGGTGATGGTGTTTTTGGCGTCGATATGATGCTTACGGGCCTATCCCAAAGAATTACAAACCTAGATGTGTCTAAAAATGGAAAGGTTTTGTTGTATGATACACAAAACCGTCTGTTAGGGATGACTATGACTTCCGGCAAATTTGGAATGCTGGAAAGTGTTTTAAAAATTCCAGATATAGCTGCTAAAATATCACTAAAGGCGCAAAATCATCAGAAGCAGGGTGTGCTGCAAAAGATTGACCAAGCTGGTGAAAGTTTTTTTGCAAGTTATTATTTAGAAGAACTCCCTGGGATAAGACTAAATCTCGTTATTGTTGCTCCAGAAACAGATTTTACAGGACATTTTAGAAATCTTCAGAAGCAGTTTCTTTTGATTTGTGGCTTAGGCGTAATTTTATTCATTCCGGTGTCTTATATGTTTTCGTCAAAACTTGCTTCGCAAGTCTCAAAGCTAGCTCGGAATGCTGAACGAGCAAAAGACATGATCTTTGAAACAGGGGAAGTAAGTGAATCTCGGATTGTAGAATTTGATAATTTAATCAAAGCATTTCATACTATGAACAAAAACCTAGCTCATAAAACGGATGAGCTGAAGTTAGAGCAAGACAAATTGTCACGGTTGGTCGAACTTGGCATTGCCATGTCTGCGGAGCAAGACAGCAATAAACTGATGGAAATGGTTTTGTTGGGTGCTAAAGAATTAACCAACGCAGACGGGGGTACTCTTTATACGCTGGATGACGAAGGAAAATTGCAATTTAGTATTGTGCGCAATGATAGCTTGGATATCCAGATGGGGGGAACATCAGGCAACCCTGTCCAAATACCTCCTGTGCATTTGTTTAGGGAAGGTGACCAACCCAATTTTTCAAATGTAGTTAGTTTTGCCGTCCATAAAGAAAAATCCGTCAATATTGAAGACGCATATAACGCAGATGATTTTGATTTTTCTGGAACACGTATTTTTGATAAAAATAATGGGTACAGGTCTCAATCATTTTTGACGGTTCCTTTGAAACCTCGAGGTGGTGACGTGATTGGTGCACTGCAAATCATTAATGCACGCAAGGAAGGGACGGGTGAAGTTGTTCCTTTTAACTCAACCTTACAGCCTTTTGTTGAAGCTTTGGCGGCACAAGCTGCAACAGCGCTTTACAATAGAGAGCTATTAAAAGCGCAAGAAAAATTAATGGACTCATTAATACAGCTCATTGCTGGTGCGATTGATGCAAAGAGCCCTTATACAGGGGGGCATTGTGAACGAGTCCCTGAGTTAGCCGTGATGTTAGCACATGAGGCTAGTAAAGTAGAAACAGGGCACTTAGCCGATTTTAACTTCAAAACTCGGGAAGAATTACGTGAGTTTGAAATTGGTGCTTGGTTACATGATTGTGGGAAAGTCACCACACCGGAATATGTTGTTGATAAAGCCACTAAACTTGAAACAATCTATAACAGAATTCATGAAATACGGACACGGTTTGAAGTTCTGCTTCGGGATTCTGAAATTGAATATTTAAAATCTCTTGCCAGGGGAATAGAAAAATCAGAAGCAGAGAAAATTTTTGTTCATCAGCAAAAGGAACTGTTTGATGATTTTGCATTTGTGGCAGAATGCAATCTGGGCGGTGAATTTATGGAAGACAGTAAAATTGACCGCTTGAAACGAATTGCTGATACATCATGGACGCGACATTTCGATATTACCCTTGGGCTATCGCATGATGAAAAACTAAGATACGAGGATGAACCTGATGGCCCTTGTGAAGAAAAATTGTTAAACGATAAGATACTTCACATTATACCAAGAGAACGGCTGATTTCTGAGCAATATAAGAATTATGATTTTAAAGTAGATATTCCTGAAAACCTTTATAACCAAGGAGAAATGTACAACCTTTGTGTAAAGCGAGGAACTTTAACAGAAGAAGAGCGCTTTAAAATTAATGAACATATTATGCAAACCATCGTGATGCTCGAACAACTCCCCTTGCCTCAACATTTAAAGCGGATACCAGAGTATGCAGGAGCCCATCATGAAACTATGGTTGGTACTGGATACCCGAGGAAAATGACAGAGAAGGAATTATCTATTCCTTCTCGAATTATGGCTATTGCTGATATTTTTGAAGCCCTAACTGCATCGGACCGCCCTTATAAGCAGCCTAAAACTCTTAGTGAAGCTGTCAAAATTTTAAGCTTCTTCAAAAAAGATCGACACATTGATCCGATCCTTTTTGATTTGTTTTTGACGTCAGGAACTTATCGAAGCTATGCAAATAAATTCTTAGATCCGGAACAAATTGATGATGTGGATATTACAGCGTATCTGAATTGATCCAGATGTAGTGCTTAATTTAGAGCAGTTTTTGAGCAGTATTGATGGCGCTTTGCATCGCTTCAAGATAGCGCTTATCTCCAGCGACTACACCTGACCAGGTTTCTTTATCCATTTCTAAATAGCAGTGAATCGATAGATCAACTGAGACACTATCCCAATGTTGGATTTTCTTTAGATCGTCAGTGAGGATGGCGGAGGAATAGTAATTCAGGTTTTTTATGGCTTCTTTATCCAGGTGATTGAGAGCAATAATGCGATCTTTTAATTTCCGTTCCAGTAAGATGTTATCCAGGTGAAAAATACTATCTTCGTCCAATTCAATTTCTGTAGCATCCAGGTAATCCATTATGGCTTTGCCCATAGGGAAATTAGAAATCGCAATAAACAAACCCGTATCCTTTAATCGATATTAAAACTTTCCCCTTTATAGCTTGCTCTACTAAATATTTGAAGGGAAAGTCCTTGGAATTGGAAACCATTTCAGACCACATAATTGAAATGACAAAGGCTAATGGTGATGCCGTTTTTTGCCATTTTTTATCCCATGGAAAGACCCAGGCAGTAACGCGGAAGGAATTCCTGAATCGCGCTTCCGCCTTTGCTCAATCTTATGGACTTCTTGGAATTAAAAAAGGGGGTGTGGTCATTATCATCCTTGGGCACCACCTAGATACCTACTGTTCTTTCGTTGGGGCAATGCTTATAGGAGCAATCCCAAGTTTTCTCCCTCTTCCTAGTGCAAAGCAAGACCCTGAAATCTATTGGGCAACCCACAAAAAACTCCTCGCACGTATTGAAGCACAAGCCTTAGTAACGACTAGAGAGGGGAAAAGTGCTGAACAAATCCCAAATTTTCCAACGACAAAAGTTATCTATGCCGAAGACGTTCAATCCCTTGATGAAACTAATTATGATTGGGAAGTTGGTCAAAGTGCTGACATTGCCTTTTTGCAACATAGCTCAGGTACAACAGGGTTAAAAAAAGGCGTCGTTCTTACTCATCAATCAGTTCTAAATAATATTGATACCTATGCCCAAGTTATTGGGCTGGGTGAGAAAGATATAATCGTAAGTTGGTTGCCGCTTTATCACGATATGGGGTTAATAACGAGCTTCCTTATGCCTATGGTTCACGGTATTCCTTTCGTCACCATTGATCCCTTTGAGTGGGTGATGAGACCGACCATGTTGCTTGAAGCGCTGGAGGTTTATAGAGGAACTTTTGCCTGGTTACCTAACTTTGCCTTTCATCATATTGTAAATGCGACCTTTGAAAATGACCGATGGGATTTGTCATCTGTTCGGGCGTTGATTAGCTGTTCAGAACCTTGCAAGCCACAAACGATGGAGGAGTTCGCCCATAAGTTTGCGGCAATGGGGCTGGCTGGAACAGCTTTGCAAACTTGTTATGCTATGGCCGAAAATGTTTTTGCGGTAACACAAAGTTCTGTAACGGAAGCACCTCGAATTGAGAGGAAGGGAGAAGTGTCCCAGCTCTCCTGTGGTCGCGCACTGCCAGGAGTTGAAATCAAAATTATTGATGGGAGCGGTGCCACTCTAGAAGAGGGAAGCATTGGGGAAATCCTTCTTAAAGCTAAAACACTCTTTGACGGTTATTTCAAACTTCCAGATGAATCCCGAAAAACCCTAAAGGATGGTTGGTATTCTACAGGTGACCTTGGTTATCTCAGCAAAGGTGATTTGTATGTTACGGGACGAAAGAAAGATCTCCTTATCATCCGGGGGATTAATTTTTATGCTCATGATGTGGAGTATGCAGCTAATCAAGTGAGCGGGCTCATTGCTGGGCGTTGTGTTGCTCTAGGGGTATATGACGATACCTCGGCAAGCGAAGAAGCAGTTTTGATCGCAGAAACCGAAATTTCCGATGCCGTAGTGCTGAAGGGTTTGAAGCGACAAATCAAAGAACAGATTTTCTCACACACGACACTGATCATAAAATCAGTAGAATTCGTGCCAAAAAGGTGGCTTATTAAAACAACCAGTGGAAAGATAGATCGGTCTCAAAACCTCAGAAAATATCATGCAATGAAAGCGAAGTAATGGATAGGCAGGAAACACTCAACCAATTGATATCTGTGATGGGGACAGTTTTAGATATCAAGGGTATTGTCGTGGGTGAAGAGACAAATGCCTATGATGTGGATGGTTGGGATTCATTGTCTCACGCCCGTTTTGTTTTGGCTGTTGAGCAGCATTTCCAGATCAGGTTTCCGGGCGATTTGCTTTTTGATATGGAAAATATTGGTGACATGCTCGAAGCCATTATTGACTTGTTGAAAGCGGCAAATGGATAATTTCAAGACTGCCGAAAATCCTCACCCAGATGTTGAAAACTATGTGCCTCGTCAGCCTATTAGCTACTATGTTGATTATCCTGACCAAGGGGTGAATGAAGAAACGGGGATAGTTTTTTCTGTCGCTGGGATGGGGCATTACCCGGAGATGGACTATGAAAAATTATTACGGCGTTATCTGGCGACCAAATATAATTGTATCGCTGTTGGCGTGGTTTATTTTGGTCAACGTTTAAAGCGGGTAGAGAATATCCAGCTTCTGAATAATTTTTTTACCAATTTAGAAAAGTACCATGGAATATCTATGGAAGGTGGCGTTGATGGTGCTGCTGGAGATTTAACTGGGGCGGTATGCCAAGCGCTTTATGAAGCCGGAATTCGCAAACTCCATCATAGCTGTATGGGTTATGCTAAGTATGAAGAGGAATATCTATCCTTTGGCTTGTTGCCAGCTCTGGATCACTTGCAGGTTTTACATCAACTCATGGTTGATACCCCAATAAACAAGAATAGGATTTTCGCCTATGGAGCTTCCTACGGGGGCTATGTTGCTATGCTCCTAGGTAAATATGCACCTAACACCTTTAGTGCGATTATTGATAACTCTGGTTTTGTTTCAAGAGAAGGGTTCCCTGACTCACTATATGGTCATAATGCCCCAACCTATATCTCGCTCAATACGGTAAAGGGCGTCGAGTTGGCAATCTATGAGCATGGTGTATGGAGCAAAGACCCAACCTCTCCTCATTATTTTGATATCCACCATGAGAAAATTCGGGATCTCCTGGAACAAACCCATTTAAACCCTTCAAAAACCCACTACTATTCTTATCACTACGAGAAAGACACCCTCGTCCCTGTTTCTGGAAAGACCAAGTTTCGTGACTTGTGGGGAGAGGGAAACGTCGATTTAACGGTTGTTGATGATAGCCAAATTGATGGCAAGGTTTTTAAGAAAGCAAACCATTGTCTTGATGCAACTCACCGTGATATTTTTGATATGAGTTATAAAAAATATATGGCTGAAGACGCAGTACAAAAGCAAGATGGGATTACTGATTTTGATCTTGGATCAACCTTCATTTTCCCTTGTGGTGAAAAAAGTTATCACTTTTCTTTTTCTAATGACAAAGGGATCAGGGTAACCTTAGATCAGAACTCCTAACCATCATAATGATCAAAGATTCTTGCCATTTCAGTTTCAATAGAGAGAAACGCCTCTAAGACCTTCGGGTCAAATTCGTTTGGGTCGGTCCGACCGTCACCTTCAGTGATGATCTTCAAAGTTTTTTCGTGAGAAAACCCCGGTTTATAAACTCGTTCTTGGCGGAGGGCATCATAAACATCTACCACTCCAACAATTCTGGCGGAAAGGGGAATGTCATCCCCAGATAAGCCATTTGGATAGCCTTTGCCGTTGTATTTTTCATGGTGGCCCAGCGCTATCTCAGCCGCCATAGCCATTCGAGGGGAATCACCTAAAATTTTTGCCCCATAAACAGGGTGAGATTTCATTGCCGTAAATTCGTCATCAGTCAGGCGACCAGGTTTTTTTAAGATATCAGGATTGACGTGAATTTTTCCTACATCGTGCATTTGAGCAGAGTAGTGAATAGTACGGATAAACTCTCCTGATTGTCCCATGGCTTCGGCGATAGCGCGAGAATATTCATTGATTCGGACAATATGATCGCCCGTATCTTCATCATTGGCTTCAGAAGCGCGTGCTAAAGAATTTACCGTGTAGATAAAGGCTTTTTCTGTGTTGGTTTGTTCATGTGAGATACGGTGCAAACCACTGGCATAAACTGCCAATCCTTTGAGAACGTTTGCATCGAGTTTCGTTACTTTGCGTCCTTTATAATAGGCAACCAAAGCAATCCGCCCACTGTTGAAAGTGGTAAAACGCTCAATAGTTCCGATCCTTTCCCGAACAGAAGGGTGAAAACGTTCTTGAAAGCATTCGATCGTCTCGCCTTCGTCTTCCCAGTTCGCCCAGGTTAATTCGTTAACACCTTGCAAAATTGCATAATTTTCTGTGCGCGGATCAATGATAATTTCATCAGGCTCTCTGATGATTCCCTCTTCTGTTTCACAATAAATATACCCTTTTAAAAGGCCTTCATCAAACTCAGCAAGAAAGACGTGAGTCGGGAACAGGTCTGTTTTTGATTTTCCGGAGGTCATCAAAATTCTCAAAATACCTTTATGGAGGTCTTGCAGATCAAATTCGCCCCTTTCGTAATCAGAAAAAGCCGCCCCAAGAAAATCTGTCATCTTATTAATTTGAGATTGGGATTCAGCTAAATGACGCTGGAGGCTGTGTATTTTTGTTGAATCGTGACCGGAAACAAAAACTGAGTCGACGCCCTCTCTCCCTCTGAACGTATAATCAATATCGACCCCTTCTAGAGAGAAGGAGGTTTGAACTTTTTTATCCTGACATACCACGCTTTCAACATGGGTTGTATAGTTTGGTGGCAAGAGAGACTGTACGGCGTCTTCATCCAAGCTTAGTCGAGTAAGCTGTGAGCGTACTGAGGGGTTGAAGTATTCAACGTTACCTTCTTGATCTAATTTCAAAACTAAATCTGGGTTCATTTCAGGAAAATGCCCCATCAGTTCTCGCTGGCGATGGCCTGAAAGCATCTTACCTATCAAGGTAACAATCCCAGGAACGAGAAAGGGGATGATGAGTTTCCCCAATCCGTATAAAGGTTGCTTTTCAAAAGAAGCTATCAATTCGGTCAGATAATTTACCCCAACCATTGAAGAGTTTAAAAAGCTAAAAAGATGAATTGTCGTGCCGACAACTAAGGCAGCTAAGGGAGGTCTTGAAAAAACAGCGGTTAAAGCTGTTATAAAAAAACTTGAGTTATTATTTGTTTTGAATGTCATTTATAACCTTGGTGGTCGGTGATTGGAGCAGCTCAAATTAAATGATAATTATATATCAAACTTACAAGAAGTCCTGATCACATTTTCGGCATTTAATTGAGAGTAAATTCATTCATGTCTTCAATTAATACTAGTTATAGCAGTATTTCCACCTCGGAGTCCAAGCTGGTATGAAAGCCATGGCTCTCCCACACCTTATCCCTTGGACAATTCTGGTGGTTTGGCTGTTGAGCGTGATGGTCGGGCCAGAGGCACCTAGTGGTGCCTTAGCTTACTTTGCATGGGCCTTAATCGTAACAGATACCATATCCCTCGTTTTTGATTACACCGATGCCTTTAAGTGGTGGCATGGTGATCGGGCTATTGCATAAAGTTTATTTGCTACAAGCCGTAAAAGCTTCAGCAACCATAGCTGTTGTTGTCATAAGTGACGAGTCCATGGTGAGTTTGCCGCCGTTGGCGATAAACTGGGATAAGGCCGTTGCCGGGACCGTTGTTGCCAGACGTTTTACAGTGCAGGAGCAAGTGGATTCAGAGGCTGATTTTGCACCAGTGCACCAGCTAACGAATTGCTGTTCCTGAGCTTGGGAATAGGCTTCCAGTGCATAGGCAGGAAGGGTTGTGAACATGAGGGGGGCGCAAAGGGCTAAAAGGGCAGCAATTTTTTTCATTGTTCTTTTCCGTTCTGTTTTATTTGGTCAGCAAGGGTTGATAATGAGGGAAGAGAGAGGGTGGGGTCAATGCCCCAGGGGTCAAAGACCATTTCAGGATTGCGTTGAATCCAAGCCGCTCTCATACCAGCAGAGATCGCCCCAATAACATCAAAAGGGTTACTGGAGATCAACCAGGCCTCACCTCCTGTGCTCCCTGTTTCTCGCAAGAAATGACTGTAAACCCCTGGGTTGGGTTTAAATGATTTGATCGAATCAACACTGACAACTCCATGAAATAGTTCACGGATACCCGCAGCAACCAACAAACCTTCTACGGCCTCCTGGCTTCCATTCGAGAAAGCATAAAGTTTAAAATCCGCATCTCTAGCTTGCTCAAGACAAGCCCTTACATCATCAAAAGCAGGAAGGACTTTATAGGCTGCCATTAAAGCTTGTTTGTCGGTATCGCTGAGGGACTGTTTTAGATAGAGGCCGGTGTAATCTAAGGCATTGCGGGTGACGACAGCAAAGTTCTCATAATTTTGCATCAGGCCCCGGCGGAAAGAGTATTCAAGTTGTTTATCCCGCCAGATTTGTGAAAACGCCGCAGCTTTGTCACCGACCCTTTTTTCAAGCTCAGCAAGAATCCCTTGGGTATCAATCAGAGTCCCATAAACATCAAAGCCCAATGTGATTGTCATTCGCCGTGTTCTCCCAGAAGCTCTAGATTTATATTTGCAATTTTTCTTAGATTACAAACAATATCTAGAAACAATCAATTGGGTAAAACTTTAAGCGCCGCAGCATTTCTTATGTTTCTTCCCTGAACCACAAGGGCAAGGGTCGTTGCGGCCTACTTTTTCAACAACGCGCTGCTCGCCTTTAGGGTTCATTTGGCAATCAGCAAAAACCCAATTGCCTTCTTCGCGTTTAAACATAGCCAGCTCATGGTGAATGGCTTGTTGGGTGCCTTCGCGGTATTTGGCAACAAACTCGACAGTCCCTGTTTCATCTTTTTCTCCGCCGTCAGATGTTTGGCGAATATCCAGCCCCTGCCATTTTGTGTTAGCGGCACTGGCCTCAAACTCTTCAATGTTAAAGTCACTGCGCTGCTGAGTTGATAACGTTTTTGCCAAGTAAGCGCCATTACCCAAAGTAAAGGCCGTGTAACGAGAACGCATCAGGGCTTCTGCTGTCGGGGCAGGAGTGCCTGCGTGGTATAGACCGCAACAAGCTTCTAAGATTTGGCCTGAGCCACAAGGACAGTTAGACATTAAATGGCTTCCTTTGAGGGGTGAGGGATGTAATCATTTGGGCAGACACTTAAAGGAAATAAAAGAAAACGGCAATGCCATGCTGAACCAATAAGTAAAAATTGCAATAGTTCGCACGGTAACTTAATTTGAATTCTACAGAGACGGCATTTATGAATAAAAGGGAGCAAGACGTGACAAACAATGACCAAACCTATGACTGGAACCAAATTCTTGAAGGGCTAAACAAGTACCTGCGCTTGAGAGCTACTCCCATTGGCATGAAGCTTTATGAGACCGTTGAAGAAATGGAAGCCGTGCCAAAAATTCGTCGCCCAAAAGATATCCATACCGCCGATCAAATCGTTGGACAGGCTTGTCGTTTAGGGTGGACCGTTGGGGCAACCGCAGCTGATTTTGTTGGCCCTCAGTGTGGGGCTGTGATGGGGTTGCGCCCTCAAGATGAGGAATGGCAAAAGGGTGAACGCTATGTAGGGGTTTGGTGGAAAACACCTGAAGATGCCGAAAAACATCAGTCCGAGATGGATGTGGTCCCGGCTGGAAAATACACAGCCATGGCGGTTTCTCCATTAGCTTCAGGCAGGTTGGACCCGCCTGATATTTGTTTGATTTATGCAACGCCGGCGCAGATGATTTTGTTCATCAATGGGCTGCAATGGACAGGGTTTAAGAAGCTTCAATGGGGGTGTGTTGGTGAGTCGTCCTGTTCAGATTCTTGGGGGCGTGCTTTAGCTACTGGAGAGCCAAGCTTGTCTCTTCCCTGCTTTGCTGAACGTCGCTATGGCGGTGTCCTGGAAGATGAAATGCTGATGGCGGTCCCTCCAAGTTACCTGCCAAAAATTATCGAAGGGTTGGCGGCTCTTTCAGCTAATGGTTTGCGGTATCCAATCCCACAATACGGCATCCAAAATGATGTTCGGGCTGGGTTAGCAGCCAGTTATAGTAAGTAGAGGATTCTTTTACGGTGCGTTGGTCGTTTCTCACTGCTATGACACTGTAAATCGCTCATACAAATAGGTGGAAACAGATGGCTATTCGCAAAGAGAATTTTGATAATCCGGTTTTACTTTCTCCCTCCCGTGGCATGCCCAAAAGCATTGCGATCATCGGGGCGGGGACTATCGGGCCGGATATTGGATATTATCTTAAAAGCGCGTTGCCTGACCTTGAGCTTGTTCTGATTGACATCAACGAACAAGCTCTTGAGAAAGCCGTAGGCCGTATTGATGCCTATAGAGAAAAAGGGGTTAAGCGCGGTAAAATATCCGCTGATCTGGCTGAGAAGATCAAACAGAATATTGTTACCTCAACGGACTACCAATCTTTGGCCCATTGTGATTGGGTTTTGGAAGCTGCAACAGAAAACCTCAAACTGAAGAGAGAGATTTTCTCAACCGTTGAAGGTTTGATCCGTCCTGATGCTTTGATCACTTCAAATACCAGCTCTTTACCTGCAGACCGTCTGTTCTCTCACCTGAAAAACCCAGAACGGGCCACGGTTACTCACTTCTTTGCCCCGGCTTTCCAAAACCCTGCTGTTGAAGTGGTGGAATGGGATAAAGGTGATCACGAGGTTGTTGATTACCTGCGGTGGTTCTTCTACCAAACTGGTAAAGTGCCTATGGTCACGGCAGATGAAGTCTGCTTCATGCTTGATCGTATTTTTGATAACTGGTGCAACGAAGCAGCTCTGTTGTTGGATAAGGCTGAGCCTGCTGAAGTCGATTCTGTTTCTACAGAGTTTGTCCATGCTGGCCCGTTCTTCGTGCTTAACCTTGCCAACGGTAACCCTATTATTGTTGAGACCAACACCCTGCAAATGGAAGAAGAAGGCGAGCATTACCGCCCGGCTGCAATCTTTGAAACTGCAGGAAGATGGGAGACAGTTAATCCTGGTGTTTCTTTGGATGTTGACGCCGGGAAAGCAAAAACCATCCGTGACCGTATGCTCGGTATTTTGTTCTCCCAAAGTTTTGACATTATAGACCGCAATATTGGCGATACCGCAGATCTGGATTTAGGTTGTTGTATTGCTCTTGGCTTTAAAAAAGGCCCCATTGAATTGATGAAAGAAATGGGCGTTGCTGAAGTTGAGCGGATCATGGCGGAGTTTGCCAAATACAAACCCGGAATGCCGCAACCAGCAAAACCAATTGCTGACTACTTCAACTACAAGCGTTTCCTTTTGGTCAGTGAAATCGATAATACAGTTGTTATTACCCTGCGTCGCCCTGAAGCCATGAACGCTTTGCACGACGAAATGACCGATGAAATTCTTGATGTTATCACCACCAATGAAGGTCGGGACGACGTTGCTGGCTTTGTCATCACTGGATACGGCACTCGTGCCTTCTGTGCTGGGGCTGACATTGGCAAGTTCCCCTCAATGCTTGGTGATAAACAACAGTCTATTGAATATTCGCGGGCTTGCTCACGCTTGTTGCTCCACTTAGATCAATGTAAAAAACCAGTCGTTGCCGCCCTCAACGGTATGGCCCTTGGTGGTGGTTTAGAATTGGCAACCCGTTGCCATGCGCTTATTGCCGCTCCGCAGGCTTGGATGCAGCTTCCAGAAATCACTCTTGGTATTGTCCCAGGTATTGGTGCCATGGTTGTGCCTTACCGCCGCTGGCCTGCTGCGGCTGATACCTTCCATGGTATGTTGCTCAAAGCTGAAAAGCTCAAAGCAAAACAAGCCTTGGAAATTGGCATGCTTGAGAAGCTGGTTGATAGCCAAGATGATTTGATCCCTGAGGCGGTTAAGATGGTTAAAACCATGACTGCTACAGGCGATCACATCGCCGCTGCCCCGGTAACTATTTCTTCAGTTCCTGCTGGCATTACAGAAAGTGTCACCGGGCAGGTCTTGAGCCAAGATATCATCAAGATCATTACTAAAGCCGTGAATGCTGCTGCTGCTGCTGATTCCTTAAATGAAGCCTTAGAAATTGGCTATGCCGCTTTTGGTGACAGCGCTTGTACAGGTGCTGCTAAAGAGGGCATTAGCTCTTTCATGGAACGTCGCAAACCTGATTTTGCAAAAACAGGTTGATGGTATAAAGCTCTAAGCCTTTTTAAGGTACCTACACCTGATAATAGAGTTATTGCTCCATTCATGTGGGGTAATTTCTTGTTTGTATTATTTCGAAAATTCTAGTAATATAGATATTTTATTGCCTCGATTGAAGGTTTGTTATGACAGCTGTAATCGAATTCTTCTTTGATTTGTCGAGTCCACCATCCTTTATCGCTCATGAACGCTTGATTGAGTTGGTTGAACGGACAAAAACGACCTTAATTCTGCGTCCCGTGTTGGTGGGAGGTATATTCAAGCTAAGCGGTAATACACCTCCAGTCAGTGTCCCTGCCAAGCGAAAGTATATGGTAGAAACCGAGCTGCCGCGATTAGCGAAAAATAATAATATTCCTCTCTCCTTCCATACTGATGCCCCCTTCAATTCTCTAAATCTAATGCGTGGGGCGATGGTTGCTGATGAGATTGGCAAGCTCCCACAGTATACAACGGCTTTGTTTCGAGCTCAGTGGGTGGAAAAGTGTGATATGAGTAACCTTGATGCCATTGCAGAAACCTTGAATGCTGCAGGGTTCGATGCACAATACGTGCTGGCTCAGAGCCAAATGGACACCATAAAGAAAAAATTGATTTCGGCTACGGAGGCTGCTGTCGCTCTAGGTGTTTTTGGTGTGCCGACTTTTTTCTTGGAAAACGAGATGTTCTTTGGTCAGGAGCATCTTGGGTCACTTGAGCAGAAAATTATGAAGTGGGTAAGTTGAGTTTTAGAGTCGGCCTTCATCAAATTGTCATTAAACCGTCACGCCAAGCCACTAGTATCTTGGATATAGTCCTTCTATCCAAATAGAACTATGTGTGCAGGAGATCGGCATGACCGTATATATCCCGTCAGGTGTCATGCGTAATCGCCCTTCGTTGCTCAGAGCTTTAATTGAAGGGCTTAAAAAACGGCTTACCCTTCGCAAGGATTCAGTAAAGCCAGCTCAGGTGTCTCAGTACCCAACAAAACCACCTTCTCACCAACAATCCTAGCTTTGTTCTCTGCGACCAGCTTTAAGGCCATAGGATAAATTTTATGCTCTGATTTAAGGACGCGTGCACCCAGGATGTCCGGGGTGTCGCCGGGTAACACTGGCACTGCGGCTTGTATGATAATGGGTCCATCGTCCATAGCAGGGCGGACGAAATGAACCGTGCACCCAGTAAACCTCACACCTTCATCAATAACCCTCTCGTGAATATGCAGGCCTTTAAAGGCGGGTAATAAAGAGGGGTGGATATTGATTAGGCGGTCATGCCATTTGCGTACGAAACTATCGGTCAGAATGCGCATAAATCCAGCGAGACAAACGAATTTAACTTTATGCTGAGCAAGTACTTCGTTGATTGCTGCTTCAAATGGTTCTCTGCCATTATAATCTTTATGGCTGACAACTGCGGTTGGAATGTTTGCTTTTTCAGCTCTCTCCAACCCTTTGACATCAGCAACATTAGAAATGACCACGCAAATCTCAACAGGGAAGCTGTTTTCTGAGCAGGCATCGATTAAGGCCTGCAGGTTGGTGCCACCGCCTGAGATCAGGACGCCGACTTTGAGTTTAGTTCGTCCGGTACCACCTACTACGCCCATTCGTCCAATCCATCTAGAATAACTTGTTCAAGTTCTGGGTTACGGGCTTCGGCAACGCCGATGCGAGATACGGTTTCGCCGTGTTCTTCAAACAAAGTGGTCAGACGATCTGCTTCTTCTGCAGCAACGACGACAACCATGCCAATGCCGCAGTTAAAGGTACGGGCCATTTCGGTGGGGTTGATGTTGCCAACCTCAGCCATCCATTTAAAGACAGGGGGAAGTTCCCAAGAGGCACAGTCAATACGAACGGCCATATCATCTGGAAGAACCCGAGGGATATTTTCGAGCAAACCACCACCTGTGATGTGGCTGTAAGCTTTGACACCGCCAGAACGATGGGCCGCAAGGCAGCTTGGCGTATAGATTCGGGTTGGAGCCAGTAGAGCTTCAGCAGTCGTTGCACCGTCTTGGAAGGGAGCCGGGTCGCTATAGGACAGGCCAGCTTTTTCCACGACTTTACGAACGAGGGAATAACCGTTGGAATGGACGCCGTTAGAGCCTAACCCTAAAAGCAGATCCCCTTTGCTGACGCCATCGCCCGTGAGGATTTGCTCGCGCTCAACAGCACCGACACAAAAACCAGCCAAGTCATAATCGCCTTCGCTATACATACCGGGCATTTCGGCAGTTTCGCCACCGATTAATGCACAGTTAGATTGGCGACAGCCTTCAGCAATCCCGGAGACAATATCTCGACCTGCTTCAACACTGAGTTTGCCTGTGGCGAAGTAATCCAAGAAGAACAAAGGTTCTGCCCCTTGGACAATTAAATCGTTTACGCACATGGCAACGAGATCAATCCCGATGGTGTCATGTTTGTTGGCTTCAATGGCGATCATTAGCTTGGTGCCCACACCGTCAGTACCTGAAACCAGGATGGGGTCTTTAAAACCTGCAGCTTTAAGGTCAAACATAGCACCAAATCCACCAAGGCCAGAGACGGTCCCTGGACGATTGGTCGATTTCGCGTGGGGTTTGATAGCATCAACTAGGTCATTTCCTGCATCGATGTCTACACCAGCATCCTTGTAGCTCAAGGAACTGTTTTCGTCTGACGTGCTAATTCTAGCCTCCCCTAAGAAGTATAATAACGTGTCATTAAATTGACAAAATCGGGAGGAATTATTCCCGAAAGATTAACTAATGAACCTTAACTGCTGTTGAACCTTTCCTTTTGATGGGAAATCGTCCAAAAAGGGGGTTCGCGGGGAGAATACTGTATCTAGATAGGTTTGCAATGACGGAACAAGGCGATCGTATGATCACCCTGACTAAAACGTTTATTTTAGGGCTTTTTTCGCTCTTATTAATGACAGGTTTGACTAATTTTGCTCGGGCAGGAGATGTGTTCGCTGTAGAAGGTGTGCCTGTTGATGTCACAGCCGAGTCGGCAGCCAAGGCGCGGGGCCAAGCCCTGCTTGCTGGAGAGCAACAAGCTTTCGATATGCTTTTGAAGAGGCTAACCATGGATTTCGACCATGAACGCCTGCCAAAATTAGACGCCAATTACATTTCAGCTATGGTGCGGGATTTTGAGGTTGCTGAAGAGAAGACCTCTAATGTGCGTTACATAGCAACGCTTAACTATCGCTTCAAAGATGAAGAGGTTCGCCAGCTATTAAAGGATTACGACCTTCCCTTCGCTGAAACAGCGAGCAAACCCGTTTTGGTTGTTCCTGTCTTTATTGAAGCTGGAGCTTCCCTTTTGTGGGATGAGCCCAACTACTGGCGCCAAGCTTGGGATTCCATCACCGCCTCTACTGGCCTAGTACCTATGGTTCTCCCTCTTGGGGATTTAGCTGATATTGCGACCCTTGGTGTTGATCAGGCTTTGGAAGGAGATATTGACCGATTAACTGCTTTAGCAAAACGTTACGGGGCTTCTGATGCCTTAGTTGCTCAGGTGACATACGGCATCAATGCGGTAACAGGGGCTGCAGAAGCTGAAGTTTTTGTCACCCGTTATGCGGAAACCTCTCAAGAGCAGTCAATTATTCTCAACCTTGTTGCTGAGCATGGTGAGGAACGAGACGCTTTGCTTCAACGAGCGGCTCAACAGGTTATGATTCAAGTAGAAAACCACTGGAAACGGGATAATTTATTGCAATTTGGCAATCCTGGAATCCTATCGGTTACTATCCCTGTTGGTGGTCTTAAAGATTGGGTTGATGTCAAAAAACGCCTTAGTTCAGTAGCCGTAATTACCAAAGTTGATTTGGTCCTCATGTCCCGTAATGAAATTCAGGTGAACTTGAATTACATTGGTGAACTGGAGCAGCTTACCTTAGCCCTTACTCAGGTTGATCTCGGCCTGTTTGGTGAAGAAGGAAATTGGACTGTCACCAAATCACAAAAGGTTACTAACTAAAGGCAGAGATGATCAAAAACATTCCTAATCTAATCACGGTAGTGCGGATTTTTGCTGTGCCTTACGTGGTATGGTTGATGTTGCAGAATAATTTCTTTGTCGCTTTTTGGGTGTTTATTGCTGCTGGGATCAGTGATGCCTTAGATGGTTATCTGGCAAAAGTGCTCAATGCTCGCAGCAAACTTGGGGGATACTTAGACCCTTTGGCTGATAAAGCCTTGATAATCTCAGTCTTTATGACCTTGACCTATATGGAACGAATTGACAGTTGGTTTATTGTTCTCGTGCTGGTCCGTGACCTGATTATCATGGTGGGAGCGTTGCTCTATCACCTTAAAACGCGTTCTTTAGAAATTACGCCTCTATTTATTGGTAAAACTAATACCGCCTTTCAGGTGGTTCTGGCGGGTGTTTTATTAGCTGTGCCAGGATTAAATCTGGCAGCAGGGAACTACCTGGATATAATGCTGGGACTGACAGCGGCAATAACTGCGTTGTCAGGGGGTGCCTATATCATCAAGTGGGGAATGATGGCGGCTCGGTTTACAAAAAGGGAAGAGCAATGACAACTGGACGTAAGGTCAGCTTTTGGCTGATAGGAATAGGCCTCTTTATCGTGGCTCTTGTGGTACTGCGTTCGGTATTGATGCCTTTTGTTGTCGGTATGGCTATCGCCTATTTCCTCGACCCGGTAGCTGATAAACTTGAAGAAAAAGGATTATCCCGCACTTTAGCAACGGCGGTTCTGACGATTGGTTTCTTTGCTTTTGCTATAATCTTAGTTCTTTTGCTTTTGCCTGTCTTACAGTCGCAATTCCTTGGGTTTGCTGAAAGATTGCCGGGGTATATTGAAACCCTCCACACATGGCTCGCGCCCTTAACAGAAAAGATACAAGCCGCCCTCATCACGGCTGATATGGAACAGCTTAAAAATGCTGTAGGTGACTATGGAGGGATGATTGTTCGTTGGGCTGGAGAAGTTATCAAAAGCCTTCTCTCCGGCGGTAAGGCTATCGTTGATGTTATTTCGCTGATCTTTATCAGCCCTTTGGTTACTTTCTACATGATCCGCGATTATGATCGCATCGTTGCTAAAATTGATAGCTGGCTCCCCCGCAATAATGCAGAGACAATTCGTGAGCAGATGAGAATAATAGATGACACTATGTCAGGGTTTCTCAGAGGACAAGCTACTGTTTGTCTTATTCTTGGAGCCTTCTATGCAACCTGTCTTTCGCTCATTGGCTTAGATTTTGGTCTCGTTGTTGGTATTGGCGCCGGAATTATTTCATTCATTCCTTATTTTGGGGCGATCGTTGGTTTCGCTGTTGGTATGGGGATAGCTTTGGCTCAATTTGGTGATATCATGAATATTGCCCTTGTCGCGGCTGTCTTTGGAATTGGGCAGGTATTAGAAGGTAATTTCCTGACGCCCAAATTGGTGGGCGAAAAGATCGGCTTGCATCCTGTCTGGGTGATTTTTGCTTTATTAGCTGGAGGAACCTTGATTGGTTTTACAGGGGTAGTTATTGCCATTCCTGTTGCAGCAGTTATTGGTGTGTTAGTCCGTTTTGCTATTGGGCGTTATTTAGAAAGCCCTCTCTATAACCCGCCTCAAAAGTAAGATGTCTGATCAAATTCCTTTAAATTTTGAGCACCGTCCTTCTCTTAGCGGACAGGATTTCCTGGTTGCTGCGTGCAATGCTGACGCGGTTTCCTGGCTTGATAAATGGCCTGAGTGGTCGGGGCAAGGGTTGGTAATCTATGGGGAAAAAAGTTGCGGTAAAACCCATCTTGCAAATGTTTTTATGGCTAAAAGTAAGGCCTTATTGGTGAGCCAAAAGATGCTGATTGAAACGGCAGCCCATGATTTGGTGGAACAAGGAGAGGCTTTTGTCCTTGAAGCTGCAGATCAGTTAGAAACTGAAGAGCCACTTTTCCATTTTTACAATGCCATTCGCGAAGCCGGGAAGACTATTTTGATAACGGCATTATCGGCCCCTGTTCGGTGGTCTATTACGTTGCCTGATCTTCGGTCTCGATTGAATGCTTTGCCTGCAGTTGAAATCGGTGTGCCAGATGATTACTTGCGAGAAGCCGTCCTGTTTAAACTTTTCTCAGACCGTCAACTTGCCGTAGACCGGAGCATAGTTCTTTATCTCTTAGCAAGGATCGAGCGCTCTTTTGAAGCGGCGCAGGATGTTGTGACAAAGATTGATGCTGAATCATTGGCGAGCAAAAGAAATATTACCATTCCCTTAGTGCGAACTGTACTTGAGGATAATTGAGGAGAAGATTATGGACTTAGGGTTGGCTGGAAAAAAAGCGTTAGTATGTGCTGCAAGCAAAGGGTTAGGGCGGAGTTGCGCTATGGCTTTAGCACAGGAAGGGGTGGATCTGGTTATTGTCGCTAGGACACCAGGTCCTCTTGAAGAAACAGCTGATCAAATTGCAAAAGAAACAGGCGTGTCAGTTCAAACTGTCGCCGTAGACATTACAACTCCAGAAGGCCGTAAAACAGCTTTAGCCTTATGTCCCACCCCTGACATCTTGGTGAATAATGCAGGTGGTCCGCCTCCAGGCAATTTTAGAGATTGGGAGCGTGACGACTGGATCGCGGCTGTTGATCAAAATATGCTGACTCCCATTGAGCTTATCAAAGCAACTGTGGACGGGATGATTGAGCGTAGGTTCGGGCGTATTGTGAATATTACCTCCAGTGCGGTTAAAGCGCCTATTGATGTTCTCGGGCTTTCTAATGGAGCGAGAACTGGTTTAACCGGGTTTGTTGCTGGGGTAGCCCGAACAACTGTTCAACATAATGTCACTATCAATAACTTATTACCTGGGCCATTTGATACAGACCGATTGAAATCTATTGTCAAGATGAGGGCTGGTGCGCAAGGGATGTCTGAAGAAGAGGCTGCGGCTCAACTGAAGGCCTCAAATCCCGCGGGGCGGTTTGGCGACCCTGATGAATTTGGCGCGGCTTGTGCCTTCTTATGCTCAGCGAAATCAGGGTTTATCACCGGGCAGAATTTCTTGATTGATGGAGGAGCTTATCCAGGGACCTTCTAGACGTGCTCTAGTTGGTTTGCTCAGGCTCATTGTAATAGGCATATTCAAGAGTATCACTCTCTTTGACCTTATACATTGCTTGATCAGCAAGATGGAGAAGTTCAGAAACGTCTTTGGCGTCGTTAGGGAAGATACTAATCCCGATGCTGGCACCAAGGACGCATTTTTGCCCAGCCAAAGTCATGGGCTTTTCTAAAGATTTTAATATTTTTTTTGCGACCATCGCCCCTTTCATCGGGGTATCAAGGTCTTCCAAAATAGCGACAAATTCATCGCCGCCTATTCTGGCAATGGTATCAGTCCCACGCAGGCAGAATTGTAATCGCTTAGCGACTTCTTTAAGAGCTTCGTCACCTGCATCGTGTCCCAAAGTATCGTTGATGGGTTTGAATTTGTTAAGATCGATGAACATCAAAGCAACAATGGTTTCATGACGATGAGCACGTTTAATCGCTTCATCCAAGCGATCACCAAAGAGATGTCGGTTTGGAAGTCCTGTTAGAGTGTCGTGATGGGCTAAGTGATAGATGCGCGCTGCCGCTTTTTTCTCAATTGTAATATCACGAACAATACTGGTGTATGTCACATCATCATTGTGTTGAAATTCTCTGACAGCCATTTCAACAGGGAAACCGCGTCCATCTTTTTTCAAGCCTGTGGTTTCGTGGCGTGACTTTGCATCTGAAACCCATTGATGCAATGGGTTTTCTGTAGCGACACTTTTTTCATCCTGGGCGGCATCTTCTTCTTCAATTGGCGCAATTAGTTTGCGGATATTTTTCCCAATCACTTCGGCAGATTTGAAGCCAAACATGATTTCTGCTGCTGGATTAAAAGTTTGGATATTGCCATCGTTGTCGAGGGTTAAAACACCGTCAGCTACTGTATTTAAAATCCCTTCGAGACGTTGTTCTCTCGTGCGCAAAGCTTGAGCAGCCCTAATATGGCCTGTAATATCTTTGGCCTCTAACAGATAAGCTTTTTCACCTCCGATACTGACTTCAGATACCCAAATTTCTACATCGACACTTTGCTCATCAAGACGAAGAAATTTAAGAGAAATGACGGTGTCTTCTTCGGCAAATAGCTCTAAGCCAAGTTCTGCTATTTCGCTATAATCATGGTGAATAAAGTTGGCAATGGGTTGATTGACGATTTTTTCAAGAGAATCCACGCCTAAGATGTTAAGGCCTGCTGGATTTAAATAAAGAATACAATCCGCTTTGCAGAGGGCAACAAAATTGTGAACCAACTCAAGAGGTTGGATAAAAACTCTCCACTCAGGGTCCAATAACGCTTGAGTTTCCAAGGGTTTTGGCGTGTCCGGGTGGATTTTTTCACTAATTGTCGTCATTAATAAAACTATTCTCTTCGAGCTGTCTATCGCTGCCCGATAAAGTTAATTGCGTATTTGTTTTTATTATTACGCACCCCTACTAAATGCATTCTTATCTATCATGCACAGGAATTCAACCGACGTTGTTGTATTTCTTAATATTTTTTACAGGGTGTTGGTCAATGGAAAGGTCATAAAAATACGCAATTTTCTTGCGTTACGCGCAGGCATCACCAAAATAGGGAAATATTATTAGACCGAAAAGTCAAAAAACTGGAGGCGTGGGTATCAAGTGTCCCATTCAATATTAAAAGCAATTCCATTGGCGATGTTAGCTCTCCTTATAGGGGGAGGCGCAATTTCTGCGGAGGAAAACAAGAAAATTGTACGGGTTGATTCTGTCCGCAAAGAACCCTTGCGCCAAACAGTCCCAGTGGTTGGCCGTTTGGTTGCCCGCCAATCTGGTGTTATTGCTTCTAGAACATCTGGGCCAGTTGAAGCTGTTTTTGTTTATGTTGGAGATCGGGTTAAAGAAGGCCAAGTGGTGGCTAAGCTCGTTTCTGATAGCTTGAGTTGGCAAGTTAAGCTTGGTGAAGCCGATGTCGCGGCTGCCACTGCTGCTAGGCAAGAAGCTAGTGCCCAGGTAACCTTACTTAAACAAGAAATGAAACGACTGGAACGTTTGCGCAAATCTGCTGCCTTTAGCCAAGCGCGTTATGAAGATAAACGCCAAGGAGTTATTAAAGCACAAGGGGCTTATGCTGAAGCTCAAGCAAGCCTCAATAGGGCCAAGGCAAATTTAGAGTTGATGAACATTAAACTAGCCAATGCAGAGGTAAAGGCCCCTTACTCAGGGGTAGTAACTAAAACCCATACGGAGTCGGGTGCCTATTTAAGTGCTGGTGCATCGGTGATTACCTTAGTTGATGATGAAAACCTTGAAGTTGAAGCCGATGTCCCATCTGGCAGAACAGTGGGACTGACGTCAGGTTTGGCGGTCACATTAAGGGTCGGAACTCAAACTGCTTTGCAGGCAATAGTGCGTGCAGTTGTTCCCGAAGAAAACCCCCTAACAAGGACACGTCCAGTGCGGTTTACCCTGAGCAGAAATGCTTCCCTAGTTGGGTTAGCTTCCAATCAGAGCGTAATGCTTGATATTCCTGCAGGAAAAGCAGGTGATGTAGTGACGGTTCATAAAGATGCAGTCTTAAGCCGCAAAGGAAAGAATATTGTTTTTGTGGTAACCGATGGTAAAGCCATGATCAGACCCTTTGAAAGTGGCCAGCCTATTGGGGGACGCTTTCAAGTTCTTAAAGGTCTTAAACCTGGAGAAATCGTGGTTGTGAGGGGGAACGAAGGCTTGCATCCAGGTGAAGCCGTGCAGGTAGCCAAATGAATCTGATCAAAATAGCCATAGAGCGGCCTATCGCCATTATGGCGGCAGTGTTGATGATTATAATGTTTGGCATGATTGCCTTGCAGGTGATCCCCATTCAGTTGATCCCAGATGTTCGCAAGCCCGTTATCTCGGTTCGGACCTTTTGGCCCGGTGCTGCTCCTGTTGAGATTGAACGAGAAATTATCAACCGACAAGAAGAGGTTTTGAGAGGCCTTGAGGGGTTGGAAGAGATGACCAGCCGCTCACAAGATGGACAAGGCAGCATCACCCTAGAGTTTTCTGTTAATCAGAATATGGATCGAGCTCTTCTTTTAGTTTCTAACAGATTGGATCGGGTTAATGGCTATCCCGATGAAGCGAATGAACCAAGCCTGGACACTGCTGGTAGCGAAGATAGTCCCATAACCTGGATGATCCTTAAACGAACTGAAGGCAATACGGAGCCAATTAAAAATTACGGTGATTATGTTGAAGATGTAATTCAGGATCGTATCGAACGGGTGGCCGGAGTTTCAAGGGTTAATGTTTTTGGTGGTGCTGAGCGAGAGCTCGTGTTGACCGTAGACCCCGTGCGACTCAGTAATTATGGATTAACTGTCCCTCAAGTTGTCGATAGTATCCGAGCGGCAAACTCTTCAATAACGGCTGGTGACGTTGATGAAGGAAAACGACGTTATGTTGTCCGTACTGAGGGGGAAGTCTCCACACCTGAGCAAGTGAAAAGTATTGTTCTTCGCTCTCTAAATGACCCAGTTAGCGGTAGTGTTGCCAGGGTAACCATTGGTGATATTGGTGACGTTTCGTTTGGATATAAAGATTCAACGACCTATATCCGCCATCTTGGGAATCAGGCAATCGCTATTAATGCTGTTCGTGAAACTGGGGCGAATGTTATTGAAACCATGAAAGGAATCAGAACAGCTATTGCTGAGTTAAATTCAGGGGCTCTTCGTCAGGATAAACTTCTACTCACCCAAGTTTATGATGAGACTGATTATATTGATTCTGCCATCGAACTGGTCCAGCAAAATATCTATATTGGGGGTATTCTTGCCGCGATTATCCTTCTTATTTTCTTAAGATCGGGGCGAGCAACTTTGATTATCTCGCTAGCGATCCCGGTTTCTGTGATTGGGTCCTTTGTTGCCATGGCAGCGATGGGACGGTCTATTAATGTGATCTCTCTAGCGGGAATTGCTTTTGCCGTCGGCATGGTGGTTGATGCTGCGATCGTGGTCCTGGAAAATATATATCGGCTACGGCAAGAAGGAAAATCCCGACGGGAGGCTGCCTATTTAGGGGCTAAGCAAGTTTGGGGAGCTGTCCTCGTTTCTGCCTTAACCACCGTAATGGTTTTCATTCCCATCTTGGTGATGGAATTAGAAATTGGACAATTGTTCAGGGATATTGCCGTGGCGATTTCTGTGGCAGTGTCCTTATCTCTGTTGGTGGCAATTACGGTAATTCCGGCTCTTTCAAATAAACTGTTTAAAGAAAAATTTTCTGCAACAGATGAAACCCTTCGTCTGCCAATCATTGATAGCCTCGCAAAATATTTCGTCAAATTTACCTTAGCTTCAACTCGTAAGATTGTTGAGAGCAAGGTTTTGTCCTTATTGGTGATTTTAAGCATTTGTGGAATGGCGGGGGTTTCCAGTTACTTCTTCCTACCTAAATTGGAATACCTGCCGGAAGGGAACCGAAACTTGGTGCTGGGCATTTTAATGCCGCCGCCGGGATATAACTTAGATACAACAGCAGAAATTGCTAAAGATGTAGAAGGGGCAGCTCGGCCTCTGTGGGTTTCTGAAACAGGGCCTGAGGCTGAAGCAGGACAACCGCCTAAAATTGATAATTTCTTCTTTGTCGCCCGCCGGGGAATGACCTTTGTCGGGGCAAGTAGCAACGAACCTGCAAGAGCAGCAGAGCTCATCCCTGTTCTCCAAGAGGAAGTTTTTAAAGAACCAGGAACCTTTGGCTTTGTGACCCAACCTTCTCTCTTTGGGCGTTCCATCGGCAGTGGGCGATCAATTGATTTGAATGTCTCTGGCCCGGATTTGGAAAAAGTTCTCGAAGTTGCTTTGAGGGGCACGGGTAAGATCATGCAAACAC
>JAPHRK010000009.1 GCA_026196105.1 Rhodospirillales bacterium
TTCGTGGATAATTGAAGCATAATGGAATTCATGGCCTTTAAAGGCTTCACCTTTAGCGCCAAAGGGTGTTTCACATTTAAGGACACCTCGACGATAACCAAGATGAAGTTTACGTTTGGCAAAACTGGTTTCTAAATCGAGTAATCCTGCCATCGCATGGGAATTTCCTTCGCTATCAACCAAGGTTTTACCCAAAACCATATATCCCCCGCACTCGCCAAAAATTGCCGCGCCTTTGTCGGCAGCTTGGCGTAATCCGTTGAGAAAATTTTGGTTGGCAGCGAGTTGGCCCCCGTGAAGCTCAGGATACCCTCCGGGCAAATAAACCCCATCGGCATTGTCTGTGGGACTTTCATTCGCAAGGGGAGAGAAAAAGCTGATCTCCACTCCTGCCTTTCGCCACCCATCAAGGGTCAGGGGGTAGTGAAACTGAAAGGCTTGGTCTTGAGCAACAGCGATTCGTTGACCAAGGCGAGGGAGGGGTGCCTCTTTTCCTTCAATTTTAACTTTCGGGTCCCACGGTCCAGCAAGGGCACGAAGCGTCTTTACATCTACATGGGCTTCAACAAGGTTTGCCGCCCCATCGATAAATTGCTCAAGGTCTGGGTGCTCAATTGCTTGTACCAATCCCAAGTGGCGAGAAGGTAGGGTCAAAGTCCCTTTCATGGGGAGGCAGCCCAAAACTGGAATATTCGGTAGAGCAGCTTCCATAGCTTCGTTGAGGATTCGGGCATGGCTTTCGGAGCCAACTCGATTAAAGATCACCCCGCCGATGCGGACATCTTGACGATGGGTGACAAACCCTCGCACCACAGCAGCGGCTGATCCGGCTTGAGCACGAGCGTCTACCACTAAAACCACTGGCCAGCCACTCATTGAGGCCATGTGAGCGGTGGAGCCGTCAGCAGAGTCTCCTGCTTTAACAAAAGCCCCATCAAATAGACCCATCACCCCTTCACAAACCACCAGTTCGGCACCTTCAGCAATTGAGTTTGCTGCAGAGTTTAAGGTTTGGGGCCGCATGGCCCAGGCATCCAGGTTATGGCAGGGTCGCCTGGAGGCTGTACTGTGAAAAGCAGGATCAATATAATCAGGACCAACTTTCGCAGAGGCAACCTTTACCCCCAATCGGTTTAGGTGGCGAAGAAGACCAAGAGTAACAACGGTCTTGCCACTGCCTGAAGAAGGGGCCGCAATGATAAGGCCTTGCATGAATTCAGCAGGCCCTATAAGAGCGATTTAATGCGTTCGGCCATTTTTGTAGGCTCATAACCATGAGCAAAATGTTTTTTAAATTTGCTATCAGGTCCCATTAGATAGGTGATAGAGGTGTGGTCCATCAGATAGTCCATATCTTTACCTTCGGCTCCTTCGTCTTCCACCTTAGCTCGATAAACTCGGTAAGCTTTAGCAACAGATTTGATGGCTTCTTTACTCCCGGTCAAACCAATAAGGCGGGAGTCGAACTGGCTAACATACTCTTTCAACACTTCAGGAGTATCGCGCTCTGGATCGATGGTAATAAACATTGGGATAACTTTTTCTGCATCAGGGCCCATGGCCTCAAGAGCGTCGATCATTACCTGTAACGAGGTTGGGCAAACATCTGGGCAGTAGGTATAGCCAAAATAAATCAGTAAATGGTTCCCGAGATAATCTTTCTCGGTAACTTCTTTACCATTGTGATCAGTGAGTTCAAAAGCGCCTCCAACAAGAGGTGTGCCAACCGTCTTGGAAATAGATCCAGCCTGTAACTGTTTCAAGTCTACGGGGTTTATTTGAGCAGATTCATTACGCATACTGTCACCAGCATAAAAAGCGCCAACTGCAATCAAAATTGCAACGACATAAATAAATCCGCGAGTCTTAAAGAAATTCATAGCCTCAAACCACCTGTTCTTACTGATATCGAAGGGTTTGCCATAAACCCTCCCCTTAAAGCCTTGATGCCCGTCAATGGAACTATTTCAGTTTTAAATAATAATTATGGCAAAAGAACGTTTTACAGTCCGAGCCAATTAAGTTTTTCTCTTAAGGTCACCACATCACCTAAGACAAACAAAGATGGTGGGGCAAAGCCCTGCTTTTCTGCTTCCCTTGCGCACTCGCCTAAGGTTGTAACCAGGACCTTTTGATCGATCGTACATCCCTTGGAGACAATCGCAGCAGGCTCATCAGCAGAACGCCCTGCTTCAAGAAGAATTTTGGAAATTCGCTCAAGATGCTTCATGGGCATATAGACCACAATTACTGCTGAGCTTTTTGCCAAGGCTGTCCAATTTACTGAATCAGGAACATCGCCTTGTGCACTATGACCTGTAACAAAAGCAATGGCAGAGTTTGAGGTTTGAGCAGTGGCTGGAATACCTGCATAAGCCAAAGCGGCAACCCCTGCGGTTACCCCAGGAACGACTCGGAAATTAACCCCAGCTTCCACCAGTGTCAGGGCTTCTTCAGCACCACGACCAAAGACAAAAGGGTCGCCCCCTTTGAGGCGCAAAACTCGTTTGTTTTGCTTAGCGAGTTCAACCAAATGTTGGGAAATTTCAGTTTGCTTTGGTGAAGGTTTTCCGCCGCGCTTTCCCATAGGAACAAGCTCGGCCCCTTCTTTAACCAAGGACATAATGCGCTCATCAACAAGCGCGTCAAAAACAACAACGTCAGCCTGGCTTAAAGCATAGGCCGCATTGAGGGTTAAAAGCCCTGGATCACCAGGACCTGCCCCTACCAGCCAAACCCATCCGGGTTCGAATTCTGGAAAATCTATGGGAAGCGAATTAAACATAGCCCGGTCATATACCCGGTCTTTTCTTCTTTCACCAGTGGAGAATTATCGGATATGTAAACTAAATGGCCGAGACAAAGCACGGCCATTTAGTCTTTGTTGTGAAATATGCGCTGGCTTATTCTTCGTTTAAGCCCCGCAATTGCCGGCTTGCTACGGAGAGCATGGAGAAGTCCACATGCTTGGCAGAGCGGAGTTCACTGATAAGACGCTCAGTTCCCAAAACCATCTTTTGGTTGGCTTCGGTCCATTTAGCGATATCACTTTCAGCATTTTTATATTTGCCGACTGTTTTAAGCACTGTCCGGGTGAGGTTAAACTGGTGTTGGTAAAGCTCTTCAATCAAAGCTGTCGTCGCCAGTTTTTGCCAATGGCTCTCAACAGATAAGCGCTCAGCAGAAGCCCGCATCCAACCAAGACTGAAGCGATCCCCAATCGCATAATATAGTTCAGATACTTGAGGAACCTTGAGTGTATGGCGACCACAAATCCGAACAATATCGCACCCAGAAAGCAATAACATCAGGCCGGAAACTTTCAGAGCTAAGTCTTTTGGAACACCTTGCTTAACATAGCCATCAGCGCGTGCATTTACATCTGCTCGGGCTTCATCACCTAAAGTTTTATCGAGAGATTTTGCAAGATCGGCAATCCCCGTTTGATACATCTTGATACTGCCTTCAATTTCAAGAGGTACCGTCCCATTGCGCAGGAACCAAAGAGTCGCACGTTCAATCAATCTGTTGACCTCGAGAAGCATAGTGGCCTGAGTATCGGCAGAAATTTTGTTATCTAAGGCCTCAATTGCATCCCAGATTTCCTGAAGTTTGAAGACATCTTGCACGACAAGAAAAGCTCGCATGATATCAGCAGGCTCAAGTCCCGATTCTTCCTGCATTTGCAGCACGAAGAATCCGCCCTCACGATTGGCCATTTCATTGGTAATAGATGTGGCAATGATCTCCCGGCGCAGGCGGTGTTCTGAAATTCCTTTGGCGTATTTTTTGCGCAATGGGACCGGGAAGTAATCAATTAGGTATTTGTGCAAGTAAGGGTCGTCAGGAACATCGCTATCAATTAATTCATCAAAGACCCAAATTTTGGCATAAGGTAAAAGAACTGAGATCTCTGATCGGGTGAATCCTTCCTTGTCGGCGAGACGATCAGCGAGTTCTTCATCATTGGGCAGGAACTCGACTTCTCTGTTCAAACGATCAGCGCGTTCTAAGAAGCGGATTAATCTGATTTGCCGATCTAAGGCTGAAGCGCCATAAGCACGAACCGTTGAGATTGCCTGGCTTTGCAGATAATTATCCCGCAGTACCAATTCACCAACCTCATCGGTCATTTCAGCCAATAGTTCGCTGCGTTGTTTGTGGGTCAGATCGCCAGATTCCACTGTGGCATCTAGGAGAATTTTGATATTCACCTCGTGATCTGAACAATCCACGCCTGCGGAGTTATCAATAAAGTCTGCGTTGATGTAGCCCCCATTGCGGCCAAATTCGATTCGACCAAGCTGGGTAACCCCTAAATTGGCCCCTTCACCAACGACCTTACAGTTAAGCTCTGAGCCATTAAGACGAATGGCATCGTTCGCCCGATCTCCTGCATCAGCATGAGATTCTGTTGCGCTCTTAACATATGTCCCAATGCCCCCAAACCATAGCAGCTCAACATGGGACCTGAGGATAGCTTCCAGCACCTGATTTGGGGTCAGGGTCTTGGCAGTAACACCTAGGAGTTTTTGAATTTCTGGAGTCAGAGTAATCGTTTTGGCACTCCGTTCAAAAATGCCCCCGCCTTTTGACATAAGTTTTTGGTTGTAGGCATCCCACCCTTTGACTTCATCAAATAACCGCTGGCGTTCCTTGAAAGTTTTGGCAGGATCTGGATCTGGGTCGAGGAAGATATGCAGATGGTTAAAGGCAGCAACTAGCTTTATTTTCTTGGAAAGTAACATGCCGTTACCGAACACATCTCCGCCCATATCACCGACACCAGCAACGGTGAATTCTTCATTTTGGATATCTTTACCCAATTCCCTGAAGTGTCGTTTGACCGATTCCCAGGCACCTTTGGCGGTAATACCCATTTTCTTGTGGTCATAACCAATTGAGCCACCAGAAGCGAAGGCATCCCCAAGCCAGTGACCATATTCAGCAGAAATCCCATTAGCGATATCAGAGAAAGTCGCGGTACCTTTATCAGCAGCGACGACCAAATAAGGATCGTCGTCATCTCGACGAACCACATTTTGAGGTGGTACGACACCGCCTTCTTTCAGGTTGTCGGTGAGATCAAGAAGGCCACGGATAAAGGTTTTGTAACACTCAATGCCTTCTGCAAGGAAAGCTTTGCGGTCTCCATCAACGGGAGGCTGTTTAACCACAAACCCGCCTTTTGAGCCAACGGGGACAATTACCGCGTTCTTTACATTTTGAGCTTTCACGAGGCCAAGAACCTCTGTACGGAAATCTTCCATACGGTCAGACCAGCGCAGGCCACCACGCGCAACTTTTCCACCGCGTAAGTGAACGCCTTCAACCCTTGGAGAATAAACAAAAATTTCTACCATAGGACGAGGTAGAGGAAGTTCATCAATATTCTGGCTATCCAGCTTGAAGGAGAGGTGAGGTTTAGGCTGGCCTTTACTCGCTTCTTGATAATAGTTGGTCCGCAGAGTGCACTGAACCAAGTTGTGGAAGCGCCGCAAAATTCGATCATCATCAGCGTTTGAAACTTGGTCTAAATAGGCGCTGATTTTCTTGTTAAGCTTTTCACAATTTTTATCCCGATTTTTATCGGCTTTGGGATCAAACTGGGTTGTGAAGAGATCGACCAGATGGCGGAGCATTTCCGGGTATCGCGCTAGGGCATCTTCAATATAGCTTTGTGAGAAGGTAAAGGCCGCTTGGCGAAGGTACCTGCTGTATGCTCTGAAAATAGTGGTTTCTCGCCAGGTTAAGCCTGCCCTGAGGACAAGACGGTTAAAGCCGTCGTTTTCAACGTCACCATTCCAAACCCGGTCGAAAGTTTCTTGGAAATTGTCGCGTATTTCACTTAAATCTACCGAGCTACCATCACCTGTCAGCAAACCAAAATCATGGATCATCACTTTGGAGGCTGGGCCGTTGGTGGGGCGGATTGTGTAAGGGAGTTCGGTCATCACCTTCAAACCCATATTCTCCAGCATGGGGAGGATATGGGAAAGGGGGATAGAATCTTCTCGATGGAAAACTTTAAATCGTAACTCGTTTTCGTCTGCTTCAATAGGGCGATAGAGGTTCATGCCAATATTATCGTTATTGATCACCTCTTCGGTATGCTCAATGTCGCTAATGGCGGAGCGTGGGCTAAACCTTTCGCGATATCCAGCAGAGAAAGCTGATTTATACCGACGGAAAAGCTCTTGACCTTTTTCTTCGCCATAAGCCCCTACAATCGCATCTGCTATTTGGTCATCCCAGGAACGGGTAGACTCAAGTAGAATAGCTTCTATTTCAGCAACGGACGTATCAGGGCGCTCTCCCGGTTTGAAGTTAACCAACATGTGAATACGTGCCAGAGGGGAATCTGAAACGGCTACGTAGAAATCTGACATTTCGCCATTAAAGGCAGTTTCAAGAATTTCCTGAATTTGTGTCCGTAAGCTGGTGGTGTATTGATCTCTTGGTACATAAACCAAGCATGAGACAAATCGTTCATATTCATCATTTCGTACAAACAAAGCGACTCTTTGGCGGTCTTGCAGGTAAACGACACCCATAGCGATTTTGTATAGCTCATCATCTGAAATCTGGAAAAGCTCATCTCTTGGGTAGGTTTCTAGAATATTGGCGAGAGCTTTGCCGTCATGCCCTGAGCGAGAGAGCCCGGAACGATCCATCGTGCGATCAACTTTTTTACGCAGGAGTGGAATTTTACGGGGGCTGCTGGAATAAGCAACAGACGTAAAGAGACCAAGGAATAGATGGGCACCGACAACATCCCCTTTGGCGTTGATCTTATGGACGGTAATGGCGTCCATATGAACGGGGCGGTGGATTGTGGCTTTCCGTGTTGTTTTGGTAATATGGACAATATCATTTTCGTGAAGAGGACGGGCTAAATAGTTTCGATCTTCAAAAACCCGAATATCAGTACTGCGCAAAATACCTAAGCCGCTATCAGGTTTAATATCAACTTGGATCTCCCCTTTGACTTTTTTAAAATCGTATTCCCGATAACCCAGTAAGGTGAAATTATTGTCATAAATCCATTGTAGGAATTCACATGTTTCTTCCAGGTTGCTCGCGCTGTGCTTCGGCGGCGTTTTCTTTAAGCTATCTAAGGTGTTCTGCAACACTTCTTTGGTGGGGAGCCAATCATCAACGGCGGCATTAACATCATCAATGACCCCATCAATTTTGGCCTTAATCTCTTTGAGCCGGGCTGCTCCAGATTGGGCAGTGATTTGAAGGTGCATATAGCTCTCAACACTTTCACCAGCTTTGGCTTTTTTTGACTGAGATGCAGCAACGGTCTCTACACGATCACCTTTTTTGTCTCGAACTGTGTTAATGACAGGGTGAATGGCTAAATGAACAGTCAGGTCGAGATCACGAATGGCGGAGGTGATTGAATCCACCAAAAAAGGTTTATCGGAGACGACAACTTCCACTACCGTATGGTCTGATTGCCAACCGTGAATTTCCATATCGGGGTTATAAACCCGCAAACTACGCGGAGGGGTCTCGCCGTGGGACGAATACTTCCATAAAGAAACCGCCATACCAAATAATGTATCAACATCTTTTGACAAGAGGTCCTTAGGTGGGACATTTTTAAAGAGTTCTTGAATAAATCTTTCAATTTCAGGTGCTTGTTTGGCCCCTAATCGTTTTTTGGTTTCTTTAGCTACTTTTTTGATTAGCTCTGATTTCAAGCTTTCTGTCTTCGTCAACATTAAGAAATTCCCCTTTATGGCTTTTATTTACTTTATTGGTTCTTTTATGAACAATAGGTTAGCAAAAGAATTTAAGAAAATGAAACAATTGTTATTTCGTAGCTGGTTACATAAATTTCAACTACATTGATTTAAAAGGTTGTTTGAGCGGGGAAAGAGAGATGGCTGATACGTTGATAATAGATTCTGAGACAGATCTACCTAAAGGGATTTCTCTTTTTGATGCCCTTCCCGATGACATTTGCCAAACCCTGACCCCTGAGCAAACGGAAAAACTAAAAGCGACCCCCGCGGTGCAAAGTTGGAGAGATCACCCTTTAGATATCCGCCTGCATTTCCCTTTTATTGGGGATGGATATTACTTGACGATTATTGGCGGACGAGAAAACCGCTCTAATGAGCGCCGTTCAAGCGAGCGCCATAACTACCCCTTAAAAACCGTGGCCAACATTTTTTTCTTCATGGGCTTCGGTGCCATCCTCGCCCTGATCACCCTCGTCGCCATGGCTTTGCAAAGCGCGATTATTGAGTTTTGATTAGGCAAGTAAGTATTGCGTCCTCGGAATTCTCATGACTTTAAATCAGAATACCTATTGATACCCTCTTTCAATCCGATGTTTTTTTAACCTCGCTAAAAATGGAAAAGACGATGAAGCTGTCGACGACGAACCGTAGATACCCGATTTTAGCACCCGCATTAATTGGCATATCTATGATGATCACGGCGGCCTCTTTAGCCGCAGAGCCTTTGCCGTCATATTCAATCGAACTTAAAGAAACGTCAGTGTCCGGCCTATCTTCGGGTGCTTTTATGGCTGATCAATTCCATGTTGCCTTTTCAAGCACCGTTAAGGGAGCAGGCATTATCGCGGGTGGTCCCTATAACTGTGCTGAAGGTTCTTTAATGAGTGCCCTAGGCAGTTGTATGAAACCATCGTTCTTTTCTGGTCCACCCGATGGCAAGGAACTGGCTGATAAAGCCAAAAAAATTGCAGAAAAAAAATTGATTGATGATCTTTCATACTTAACAGACAACAAAGTTTATATCTTTAGTGGCACAAATGATGAAACCGTCGCCCAAAAAGTCGGTGATCAAATCAAAGAATTTTATCAAGGTGTTGGTGTCGCAGTTCAAAATATTCGCTATGTAAACGACGTCGCTGCAGGCCATGCGATGATCACCCAAAATTATGGCAACGCTTGTTCAATTGCCTCAAAGCCTCCCTTTATCAACAAATGTGATCGTGATGAAGCTGGGAATTTACTGAACCATATTTATGATGCTGCTTTAAACGCTCCCTCTTCGCACTTAAGCGGCAAGGTGATTAGTTTTGACCAAGGCGAATTTCTGGCAAACCCGACAAACCATTCGCTGGCTGAAGAAGGGTATGCCTTTATCCCCAAGGCATGTGAAAAGGGCGACAGATGCAAAGTCCATATCGTTTTTCATGGCTGCCAACAAAATGTAGCAACCATCGCGATGGAATACATAAACAATGCAGGATATAATCGCTGGGCAGATTCAAATAAGATGATCGTTCTCTATCCTCAAACCTCTTCGAACTTATCAAGCAACCCCAAAGGGTGTTGGGATTTTTGGGGCTATGACGATTCAAAATACTACACCCAAAAAGGTAACCAAATGGCCGCAATTAAAGGCATGTTGAACCGCCTAGCGGGCTCAGACTAAAAAGGACGCGTAACAACGAAAAACTTGCCTATGGATGTTTGTTGAGCAATAGCCTCATGGAGCTTGCTGGCAACGATCCAAAGCTATGTGCGATTACGGTGACAATTTACTAGTTGCGAACATCCCAAGGGAAGAATTGGGGGCTATTTTCATAGGATCAAAGGATTGGAAATCCTTTGCGGGTTTGGGCAGGGCCCGTTGGTTAAAGGATGGATCGTTCAGGGCATAAAAAAACCTTTGCTGCACCATATTTGCACCAAAGGCTAAAACCGTTCATTGCCGTGTTTATCGCTATTTCAATTAGTCTCTTGAAATGAAAAGAGAGAAATTGGAGCGGGCGATGAGATTCGAACTCACGACCCCAACCTTGGCAAGGTTGTGCTCTACCACTGAGCTACGCCCGCTCTGAGCGTTGCGACCATATCCGGTTGCGGGGCGGATAATACGCAATCGATTTAGCAATGCAACCCCCTTTTTCATTCAATTTCATTGCCCTGACACTTGCATGTCTTAAGGTTTCGGTCCAAGTAATAGCAAAGCGCACCATTTAAGTAGGGAATTGAAAAGAATGTCAGTGATCATTGATGAAGCCGGGCAACCGCTAGAAGGGTTGCAAGCGGGCACTTCGCCGGAAGACCTGATTAAAGAGACTGACGCAGCGGGCTTTGCTCAGGACGTCGTTGAGGCTTCTATGAGCGTGCCGGTGATCGTTGATTTTTGGGCAACTTGGTGTGAACCCTGCAAGACCCTCGGCCCCATGCTAGAAAAGCAAGTCTTGCTGGCCGGTGGTCAGGTCAAGATGGTCAAAGTCGACATCGACAAAGAAAAGGCTCTTGCCGCTCAGTTGCAAATTAAATCAGTCCCCACGGTTTATGCTTTTAAAGATGGTCAACCTGTTGATGCCTTCACCGGGGCGGTTCCTGAAAGCCAGATCAAACAGTTTATTGCCAAGCTCACCAAAGGCGCCGGAAAATCTCCCATTGAGCAGGCCCTCGACCAAGCTGAAGAATTTTTGACAAATGGGGATGCAGAAAGTGCGAGTGGTATTTTCACACAGGTTCTTAATGCTGATCAGGAAAATGTTCATGCCTTTGCCGGCTTGATCAAATGCTGCATTGCGGCTGATGACAAAGACAGCGCGCGCAAGATGGTTGATCAAATCCCTGACAAACTCCGCACCAAGCCAGAAATCACTTCTGCTGTGGCGGCTTTAGAAATGGCAGAACAAAGTGCTGATATTGGAGAGATTGAACCCCTGCAGGCTAAATTAGCGGAAGACGAAAATGATCATCAAACTCGGTTTGATTTAGCTTTGGCTTTGTTTAATGGTGGCAAGCAGGAAGAGGCCTTGGAAGCTTTGTTGGAAATTGTCCGGCGGGACAATGAATGGAATGATCAGGGAGCGCGCAAACAATTACTCAAATTCTTTGAGATTATTGGCCTTGGTGATCCCTTGACCAATGCAGTACGTCGCAAGCTCTCAACCCTGATGTTTTCTTAAAAGAGTTAAAGCAACGATATGTCCGTATTAACCGCCACCAGCCATGGAAGCCTTCCGGAAACCCTGCCAATCTTTCCGCTTTCCGGCGTCGTTTTGCTGCCAGGTGGGAACTTACCCCTGTATATTTTTGAACCTCGCTACAAGAATATGATCAAGGATGCGCAAAAAGGGGATAATATGATCGGGATGGTCCAGCCTCGCGCGGCAAAGATGGAGCCGGTTCCTGAGGGTATTGAAATTTATGACATTGGTTGTGTCGGAGAAATCAGCCGCTGTATAGTACTTGATGACGGTGGGTTTGAAATTATCCTAACGGGAATTTGTCGTTTTGAAGTTAAGGAAGAAATCGCGGGTATAAAAGGTTATCGCAGAGTTACGGCAGACTATGATCGATTTAAAGGCGACTTGTTAGAAGAACAAGATTCGATTGCGGCACGTCAAGAGCTGGTGAAAGCTTTACAAGGGTATCTTGAAGCCAACGAGATTGATGCCGAGATGGAAGATGTTGCCCGTTTGCCTGACCAAGCTCTGGTGAATGCTTTGTGCACGGCCCTCCCCTTGGAATTGCGAGAAAAGCAGGCTTTGCTTGAGGCTGTCGACCTCGCTAGTCGGGCTCAGCTCTTGCACACTTTGCTCAAGATGGCGGCAAGCCCCTTCATCAATGATCAATCAGATTTTCAGAACTAGAATAAGGCAAGCCTTAATGAAACAATTGAACCATATCTTGCCTTACCAAACCCACGACTGTAGGTCGCTTATCACTTGGCGAGAGGCTGCGTGCTGTTTGAACGCGGGTTGGCCACAGGCTAATCTTAAAAAACAAGGAATCACATTATGAGTGTACAGGAAGTAGACCCAAAGTTACTCGACCTGCTGGTCTGTCCCATAACCAAAGGTCCGTTGCGTTATGACAAGACGGCGCAAGAACTCATTAGTGACCAGGCAAGCCTAGCTTATCCTATCCGTGACGGTATCCCGGTTATGTTGCCTGAAGAGGCGCGTGAATTAAAAGATGGCGAGGCAAAAAAATGACATTTGGTAATACACATAAAGCGACAGAAATCCGCATCAAACGGGAAGAAAAAACTCTGGATGTGACTTTTGAGGACGGTAAAACCTTTTCCATCCCTGCAGAGCTTTTAAGGGTAGAAAGTCCTTCAGCAGAAGTTCAAGGCCATCACCCCAGCCAAAAGAAAACCGTCCCCGGCCGTCGTCATGTTGGCATTATGGGGGTTGAACCTGTCGGAAACTATGCCGTCAAAATCCAGTTTGATGATCTTCATGATAGCGGACTTTATAGCTGGGACACGCTCTATGACTTCGGCGCTCGTCAGGAAGAGCTCTGGGCTAATTATTTACAAGAACTCGAAGACCAAGGCCTAAGTCGTGATCCTTAAAAGAATCTAAGCAGCCTCCTTGCCGGCACTTTTTTTCTTGGTCTTTTTGGGCACAGAAATCGCTTTCAGAATTTTTTCTTTGATAGTGTTTAGTTTGCTGGTGTTCTCTACCTTCAGGCCGAAAATATCCTTAACATAAAAGACATCGACAACCCGCTCGCCGTAGGTGGAAATCCGTGCTGAGTTGATTTGCATGCCAAGGTCACTTAAGGCATTTGTCACGTCATGAAGGAAACCAAGGCGGTCACGGCCATTGATTTCGATAACGGTATGGGACCGGCTGGCTTTATTGTCGATCAATACCCGAGGGGCGACTTTGAAAATTCCCATGCGGCTTGGTAGAGTGCTTTTCTTAGCTTTTTCTAACTCATGAGCGGGATGGATGGTGCCATCAAGGGACTGTTCAATTCGTTCGCATAGTTTGGTGAGTTGCCGTTCGTTATCAAAAATTTGGTTGTTGGCGTCTTGGATAATGAAGGTATCTAAGGCCATACCATCTTTCATGGTGACAACCCGGGCATCAAGGATTGAGGCATTGCTAAGGGCCATGGCGCCTGCAATGCGTGAAAACAACCCAGGATGATCTGTTGAGTAAACGGTAATTTCAGTTGCAGCTAATTCAGGGCAAGGGCGGGATTCAATCAGGGTGTCTTTGTTTTGTTTTTTGGCCTTATAAATCATTCGGGCGTAGCGTTCATGGGTATCGGTATCTGTCGAAAGCCAAAATGAGGCATAACCAGATTCGATAAACTCTTCTAATTCCTCTTCTGTGCAGTCAGTCATCTGAGCGCGAAGAGCATCTTGAGCCCGTTGCACGCGAACATCTTGCCGAGCCGCTTTAAACTCACCGGTAAGGCGGTCCATGGTGAGCATATAGAGGTCACGCAACAAACCTGCTTTCCAGGCGTTCCACACATTAGGGCCAACGGCGCGAATATCGGACACCGTCAGCAACAGAAGCATTTTCAGTCGTTCAGGAGATTGAACAACGCTTGCAAAATCACTGATGGTTTTAGAATCTTCTACATCGCGCTTAAAGGCGGTATGGCTCATGCCCAGGTGATTGCGCACTAGCCAAGCGACTGATTCGGTTTCTTCTTCATTTAACCCCAATCTTGGGCAGAGTTTTTGGGCAACTTCAGCCCCTAGGACTGAATGATCTCCCCCCCGGCCTTTGGCGATATCATGGATCAGAACCGCGCAATAAAGCACCCGCCGGGAAATGATATCTTTAATCACCTCAGATGAAATGGGCATGTCTTCTGAGTAATGCCCTGATTCTATTCGGTGCAGAATGCGAATGGCGCGGATGGTATGCTCGTCCACGGTATAGACATGGTACATGTCGTATTGCATCTGTGCGACCACACGACCGAAGTCGGGAATAAATTTCCCTAAGACACCCACTTCATTGAGGCGCATCAGGGAGGTTGCAGGGTCGTTTTCAGAGGTCAAAATTTGCAGAAAAATCTCATTGGCTTCAGGGTCGCGGCGTGCTTTGCGATTAAAGCCTTTTAAGTTCTGGGCAACATAGCGAAACGCGGTGGGATGGATATCAAGGTCATTGATTTGGGCGACTCTAAAGAGGCGCAAAATTGCCGCCGGATCAGCTTCAAACTGGTCCTCGCTCGCCATCGTCAGACGATCTCCATCCATCTTGAACCCTTCCAGGTTCCGGCGGCGGAGAACCTCCAGGGAGAAGCGGAATCGGCGCTTACTCTTCTTTTGCTCATCTTCAAGCACAGCGCATAGCAGCCGGGTCAGCTCACCTACTTCCTTGGCGATCAAGAAGTAGTGTTTCATGAAACGCTCAACCCCTTTGGCTTTGGCGCTGTCGCGATAATTCATTCGTTCAGCAAGTGAAGTTTGCACATCAAAAGCGAGGCGTTCTTCTGGGCGGCCTGTCAGATAATGAAGATGGCAGCGCACTGTCCACAGGAAATTAGACACTTTATGGAAACGTTTGGAATCTGATTTGGTCAAGACACCAAGGCTGACCAATTCATTCATTGTGTCCACTTCGTAGAGGTATTTCGCCATCCAAAACAAGGTTTGAACATCCCGCTGACCGCCTTTGCCTTCTTTTATATTAGGCTCAAGCACATAACGGGTATCGCCCATTTTTTCGTGGCGGGTATCACGTTCTTTGAGCTTGGTATCAACAAAATCTAAGCCCGTACCTTTGATGACATCTTCCGAGTAGCGTTTTTTGAAGGCCTCATAAAGTTCCTGGCCTCCCCACAGCCAGCGGGTGTCAAGCAAAGCAGTTTTGATGGTGGAGTCTTGTTTGGCAAGGCGAATACATTCATCGATCGTGCGTGTGGAGTGACCAACTTTTAACCCCATGTCCCACAGCATGTAGAGCATAAACTCCACGACTTGCTCCACGTGGGGCGTTTGTTTGTAGGGCAGTAAAAACATTAAATCTAAATCAGATTGAGGCGCCAGAGTGCCGCGGCCATAGCCCCCAACGGCACAAATAGTCAGTTGCTCTGCGGCAGTCGGGTTTGAACGAGGATAAGCATGGGTGAGGGCAAAGTCATGCAATGTTCGCACTATTTGGTCGAGTAAGAAAGAATGAGCTTTAACAGTTTCAAGCCCTTTAGCTTCCCCTTCTTCAAAGCGTCGTCTCACTTCATCTTGGCCTTTATTGAGGGCCTTTTTGAATATGGTGAGGACCTGTCCGCGGGTTTTATTGTTGTAACCCGACCAGTTCACAAGCTCTTCAAGCTCCGTAATCAGAGCTTTTCGTTCGATAATTTCACGGTGCTTGCGAATTTTAGACATGTTGCCAGATCATTGTTTTAGAAATACTGTAATTAATCCAATATAGTGGATTACGCCCTCATGAAAAGGTTGGAGCCTCTATGCGCCGCGATTTACTTTTGATCATTGATGTCCAGCAAGGCTTTATCAATCCATCCACAGCCCATATCCCAGCAATGGTTGAGGAGTTGCAACATGCATTCTCAACCGTGATGGTCAGCCGCTTTTTTAACCCCCCTGGTTCTCCTTATCGACGACTGATGGAGTGGGAAATCTTTGCGCCTCGCAGTCCTGAAGGAGAACTGGCCTTTAAACCGCGGGATGATGCCTACATTTTTGATAAAGCCATTTATAGCGCCTTGTCGCCACAGGTGGAGTCAACCCTGACCTCAAAAGGCATAAATGAGGTTGTTTTGTGCGGCATTGCTACGGATAACTGTATCCTTAAAACGGCGGTCGATTTATTTGAAAACGGTTATAAGCCTATCGTTATTGCCGATGCCTGCGCCAGCCATGGCGGTCCAGAGTGCCACGAGGCTGGCTTGATGCTCCTGAAAAGATTTATTGGTGCAGACCAAGTGATCCCTTATCAGGCTCAGCAGAATAACGCTCCAAAGGAATAGACTATTCGACTGATTTTAGCTGGTAAAGGGCATCCAAAGCTTCGCGAGGGGTCATTTCGTCGGGGTTTATCTCGTCTAAAGCTTCTTGGAGAGGGGCTGGGTCGTTTTGGGGGATGATAGGGGCCTGAGTTTGTTCAATAATGGCGGCAAAGAGGGGTAAATCGTCAGTAATTTTTGTAGTTGTGCTTTGACGCTCGTCGCTCTCTAAGGATTCGAGGATTTGTTCCGCCCGCTTGATGGCAGCAGCAGGCAAGCCAGCTAATTGAGCTACATGGATACCATAGGAGCGGTCTGCGGCTCCTTGGGTAACCTCATGAAGGAAAATAACTTCGTTCTGCCATTCTTTAACCCGCATGGTGTGGCAGGCAAGGCCGTCTAGCTTGGCGGTCAGGGCGGTTAGTTCATGGTAATGGGTAGCAAACAGGCCACGGCATTTGTTGACTTCGTGAAGGTGTTCAACTACGGACCAGGCGATAGAAAGACCATCAAAGGTCGCAGTGCCGCGCCCAATCTCATCAAGAATCACTAGGGAACGCTCAGTGGCTTGGTTAAGAATGGCAGCAGTTTCCACCATTTCGACCATGAAAGTAGATCGCCCTCGGGCTAAATCATCGGCTGCACCGACCCGTGAGAACAAACGATCGACAATGCCAATGGTCACTTCTTCTGCAGGGACATAGGCACCCATTTGTGCCAGGATGGTAATCAGGGCATTTTGGCGTAGGAAGGTACTTTTACCGGCCATGTTCGGGCCTGTGAGTAGCCAAAGATGGGCCTCACTTCCCAGGGAGCAGTCGTTAGGAACGAAAGTCCCTTCCTGGGTTTTCCTGAGGGCGTTTTCCACTACCGGATGGCGACCGTTTTTAATGTTGATTTCAAAACCGTCATTGATTTGAGGGCGACAGTAGTTGAGATCAACTGCCAGCTCCGCTAAGGCTGAGGCTACATCGAGTTGGGCTAAGGCTCCTGCAGCTTTGGCAATAGGGTCTCCCATGGCGACGACATCGTTGACCAAGTCGTTAAACATCTCAAGTTCAAGGGCCAAAGCTTTATCAGCAGCGCTTCTAATTTTACCCTCTAACTCGCCGAGTTCTACGGTGGTGTAACGCACTTGATTGGCTAAGGTTTGGCGGTGGATAAAGGGCGAGTCTTCCCCCATCGGCATATTGTCAGCTTGCTTGGCAGAAACTTCAATAAAGTATCCTAATACATTGTTATGTTTTATTTTTAATCCTTGGACACCTGTTTCATCACTGTAACGAGATTGAAGATTAGCAATCAATTGGCGGCTTTCATCGCGCAGTTCTTTGAACTCATCCAAGGCTTGTGAATAGCCTTTAGCAATAAAACCTCCATCTCGGGCGTTTAAGGGAAGTTCTTCCGCCAGAGCGCGGTTAAGACGATCAACCAAATCAGCGTGGAACCCGAGGTCTTCAACGGCTTTTGTTAACCCTTGAGGTAGGTCTTCTCCGCCGAGAGTTTCTTTTAATTGGGCTGTTAAGGCTAAGCCTTGGCCGATACCTTTAATGTCCCTTGGGCCGCCTCTGCCTAAAGCAAGTCGGGATAAAGCCCGTTCCATGTCGGGGCATTTGCGCAAATATCCGTGAACAATTTCTCGATTGCGGGCGGCATCCACAAACCAAGCCACCATATCTAAACGACCGATGATCGCTTCCGGGTCTGCTAAGGGGGCTGCGAGATGGGCTGAAAGCAAACGCGCCCCTGCACCCGTGACAGTGCGGTCAATTGAGGCGAGCAGGCTACCTTGTCGCTCTCCGGTCAGGGTCATGGAGAGTTCGAGGTTGCGCCGAGTGGCGGCATCAATTTCCATGGTCGCCCCTTCGGTGAGGCGAGTCGGTGCATTGACTCGTGGAGCTTTGCCTTTTTGGGTCAATTCTACATAGTCAACGAGAGCTCCACCTGCCGCAAGTTCCGGGCGAGTGAAGCTGCCAAAGGCATCCAAAGTTTTAACTTTAAAAAGGTCTTCTAAACGTTTGGCACCATTGCCACTATCAAAACGAGATGAAGGCTGAGGGGTGAGAATATGAGTCCAATCGTTGAAAGTTTCAAACAGGTCTTCTTGTTGAATAAGGCGGTCGCTAACCAGCAATTCTCCTGGATCAATGCGGGCCAGAGCCGCGCCTAAAGTAGGTCGGGCTACGGGCTGGAGTTGAAAAGCACCAGTGGAGAGATCAAGCCAAGCCAGACCAAGTTTACCTTGTGCTTCAGCAATAGCGGCTAAGTAGTTGTGTTTGCGGGCATCAAGTAGGGTATCTTCGGTCAAGGTACCTTGGGTGATCACCCGAGTAACACCCCGCTTGACCACCGATTTGTTGCCGCGCTTTTTGGCTTCGGCCGGGTTTTCCATCTGTTCGCAAACGGCAACACGAAAGCCTTTGCGGATCAAACGGGAGAGATAACTTTCATGGCTATGAACGGGCACCCCGCACATGGGGATATCTTCACCGTTATGTTTGCCTCGCTTAGTGAGGGTGATGTCGAGGGCGGCTGCCGCTTTGACCGCATCTTCAAAGAACATTTCATAGAAATCACCCATACGATAAAACAGCAGGCTGTCAGGGTGGGCCGCTTTGACCTCCATGAACTGCGCCATCATCGGGGTTACCCCTTTATCGATGGTTTTTTTCAAAGGCTTGACGGGGGTGGGCGCGGCAGAGTCCATGATTTAATATAATATATTCTAATGTTGAGATAAATTGCTGGGCGACATTATCACATCATTTAAGCAAGAACGACTAGGAAACGGCTCTTAAAAGGCTTAAATTAAAACTATGGAATAACAAGAACGGGAGTGAGGTCATTATGAACAACGCTAACGCTGCTCAAAATAAAGAAATCGTTGGACTTTTCCCTGATCGCCAGAGCTTTGAAGCCACGGTGAACAGCTTGCTTAACTCAGGTTTTGAGAGAGATGACCTTTCCGTGCTCAGCTCTCACGAATCAATTGATGCTGCAGGCTCACCCCCAAAACCCTGGAAAGATGCTTTGACCGCCATGGTTGGAGAATTAAAATTTGAAGGTCCCTTAATTGCTTCCGGTGCTATTTATCTTGTAGGCGGTCCCGTCTCTAGCGTGATCGCTGCCGTTATTGGTGCAACTGTAGGCGGGGTAGCTGTGAAAGAAGTTATTGAAGAAGTGACTTCCACCCCCCACACGGAAGATTTCGCCCGATCAGTTGAGGCTGGGTCGATCATTCTATGGGTTAATGTTGAAACGGCGGAACTACAAGCCACGGCTGAGGAAATCCTTCAGGCCAATGGCGGTCAGAATATTCACTTACATGAAAGCGCTTGAGACAACAATTTGTGTAAAGGGCCGTCTGGTATCGATAGATCATCTAGGTGTTCGATGACATTTTTAAGGTAGTCGATGCTGCTTCCCCCTCGGCCTTCTCCCTGAAGGAGGAGGGAAATGGTTTGCTCGAGCGGTATCCCGCCGGCGTATTGTTCGTGGGTCGAATCGGCAACGAAAGTATAGGTAGAGACGACCTGCTTTCCCACATGAGCCGGCACCCATTTGGGGTTATAAAAATCAGTAATCATTTCTCGCTCGGTCAGGTAAGTCATCACCTGTTCTTTCTGGGTCGCATTAATTCGAAAAGCGCGCCCTTTGCAGCATCCGCCACGATCTAAACCCAAGACTAAACCTGGTCGCTCCTGGGTGCCGCGAAAATGCCAGGAATAAACACAAAGGGAACGGTGGTAGCCATAAATAGTCGCTGTTTGGACCTCTTCATAGTTAAAACCTGGGTTCCACATCAAGGAGCCATAACCAAAAACCCAGAAACTTTCCGTCTCGTTCAATTCAAACGCTTTCATCTAAAAGGGATACACACTAGTTTTATATGGTCTGCAATTTTTATGGGCAAAGGATTTGTCGAAACTCAAGCTAACAATTGTTGTTCCGGTACTAACTGTGAGCCTGATCGCCCTATACAGCCTCTATTGGTGGTCCTTGGCCTTGAGCTTTGAGCAAACCTTTAAAGGCTGGTTGGAAGCGCGGGCAGGAAATGGCTATGTGGCCTCGGCAGAGCTTGTCGAGTTAGGGGGATTCCCATCAGCCATTTCATTGAGCGTTGAGGGTTTGCATCTTGGAGGCAAAACCGGGGATGAAGCAGAGTGGGCATGGAAAAGTAGACAAACAAAAATAAGCTCAAACCCTTGGCAACCCAACCAATACCAAATTGCTCTTTCTGGTGATCAGAACCTTCGGTTCCTTTTAGAGGGAGTTCCTGTTGTATATCAAGGATCAGCAAACTCTGTCACCTTAGAAACGTCCATAGATTTTGAGGGCTACCCCACCAAAACCTTTCTGTCTCTTGTAGGCCTAAATTTAATTTCTAGTAACGAAGTTACCCCGATTTCAGTTGGGACGCTGAAGCTTAATTTTAAACGCCTCCCTTCAAAAGCAAAAGATTCACCAGCTATGGAGATAGCATTCGAAGCTGAAGGGGTTAGTGGGCCAAATATTTTGATGTCCCCTTTTGGGGGAACTTTTAAACGGGTGGTTTTTAGTGCCCGGCAAGTGGGTAATATTGAAAATCAACGCCCCTTAATTTCTCAGATTGTTGAGTGGCGTGATAAGGGAGGCTTTATTGAGGTGGACCATCTGGCTTTAGACCACGGGCCTGTGGTGCTCTCAGCCAATGGAACAGTTGCGTTAGACCAGGAAATGCAGCCATTAGGGTCTTTCACCTCTCGGACCTTTGGTTTTTTTGAAGCGGTTGATGTTTTGCGTAGTAAGGGTTTGATTAAAAGCAAAGATGCCACCATGATTAAGCTTGTCCTCGGGGTTGTTTCTAAAACCACGGGAGATGGCGAACGCCGCCGTTTAGATTTGCCAATTTCGGTGCAAAACCGTTCTGTTTATACAGGCCCCATTCGACTTGTTGGCCTTGCCCCTGTTGATTGGTCTTTTGTGAAAACTCTTGAAGCAATGGTGACACCATGAGAGCAATTATTGCCACTTTTATTATTGTCCTTCTCTCAATAACGGGAGGTGCTCAAGCAGATGATTTTCGCTCCCTAAAAGGATATTTTCTCATTGCATCTCCTGAAATGGATGATCCCAATTTTGCTCAATCTGTTATTCTGATGATTGAGCATGATCAAAGTGCTGCCTTGGGCCTCATCCTTAATCGTCCTATGGCAAAGGGACCTCTTAAAGCTCTGTTCAAGCCTTTGGGCATTGAGGAAACTGAGGATGATGGGAACAACGAGGAGATATCTCTACACCTAGGAGGCCCTGTTGAATTGAGCCGAGCCTTTGTCCTTCATTCACAGGACTATGAAGGACAAAACACGGTTAAGGTCATTGAAGGAGTGAGTCTGACTGCTAACCAAGAAGTTCTTCAAGCCATAGCTCAAGGAAAAGGGCCTAAACGTTATTTCCTTTTGATGGGATATGCGGGATGGGCCGCAGGGCAGTTGGAGGGAGAGCTTAAAAGAGGAGGTTGGGAAACCGCTCCTGGAGATATTGAGATTATCCTCGATAACGATGCCAAAACCAAGTGGCAAAGGGCCATGGATTTAGTCGACGTGGGAATTTAAGAGCGCTAGAGACACTCATTGGTCAATTGAAGCTCAGAAAATTAAGCTTTGAAGGCACTTAATGTTTTGATCAGCACCTCAGGTGACTCTTGAGGAACACAATGACTAAGGCCAGCAAACTTTAGGCGTTTAGCTCCCTGTACCTGTTTTGCAGCGATATCCGCCATGACTTTGTAGGAAGGCAATGGTGAATGGGCTGAAGAAGTGATCACCGTCGGGCAGTCTACATGTTTTAAAAAAACAAATGGGTTCCCATGAGAGTCGCCGTGATACCGATTGATCATTGCCAGCATAATTGGTTCAAGAATGAGGCTTTCGTTTTCAGGTGTGCAGAGCAAAGAAACGGTACCATCTGAAGATTTTTTAAAACCAAACCGAATGTAGTCTTGTAATATTTCCGGGTGCCAAAGGTTCAAGGGGAAGCGGGAGCTGTACCTAGCGAATACCGCTTCGCGGTCTGGGTAGACCGCCCGTCGTTTGGTCGCTTGCTCAATATAGGCTCTGTATTCGGCAGGTAGATCGCCACTACGCTCCGGCGGCACGTCAGGGTTTACGACGGTTGGTTCCATGATAAATAAGCGTTCAAAAAGGTCTTGGCGCATACCAGCTGCCAACAGCATATCTGTCCCACCGCCGCTGTGACCGATACCAAAGACATTTTTTAGACCTAAACCGTCCATAAAACCAATAAGGTCTTCAGCAAAATCTCGGAACCCAAATTGTTTATCCTGGGGAACTCCTGAAGCGCCGTGACCTCGTCGGTCAAAAGCATAAACTGTATAATCTTCAGATAGAGCTTCTGCGATCAGTCGCCAGGTGGCCGCGACAAAGGCTGTTCCGTGAATGAGTACGGCCACGGGTTTTTTGGAATTTGGGTTTCCCCAACACCAATAGGCCAACCTCATGTTGCCTACATCAACAAATTTGATGTTTTCAATATCCATAGGGCCATTCATTTAGAAATAATACATTAGGTCAATCACTGTTTTTCTTAGAAAGCGATTTTGAAACCTCTTTCTTATATTCTCTAATCGTCTCTTGAGTTCGTTTTGCCAGCAGATTGTATCCGGCCATTTCAAATGAGGCGGATAGCTGAATTTCCAGATTATTTGCTTTAGCCAGAATTTTATGACGCTCGGTTTCGTCCGTGGCTTCGTAGGCTTCTTTGATCAAAGCTTTAATATCACCAAGCATATAACTTTCAGCAGACTCGCCGAGCTCGGTTTTTTCAACTTTGGGCGGGGGTTGATAATCCGGTTCTTCTTTTCTCTTTAGCCAATCCATGATTTTGGCTTCAGATAAAATATCAAATATTCCCATTCGGCAAATTCTCAGTTCAAAGGCTCAAAAAAAAGGCGGGACGTTATATTGTCCCGCCCTTCTCAAAATTTGGATCAAACTTAGATGTGTATTGACCAACCATCGACACCCATTGCGGCCTCTTTTAGAGCTTCACCATAACCGGGGTGGGCGTGGCAGGTGCGCGCGAGATCTTCAGCGCTGCCGCCAAATTCCATACATACAGCCGCTTCCATGACCAAGTCACCGGCGATGGGGCCAACGATATGAACACCGAGGAGGCGGTCGGTTTTGGCATCCGCCAAGACCTTAACGAAGCCTTCGGTTTCACTGGTAGATTTTGCCCGTGAATTGGCCGTGAAGGGGAATTTACCTTTTTTGTAGGCAATGCCATCTTTCTTTAGGGACTCTTCGGATTTACCAATAACGCCGACTTCTGGCCAAGTGTAAACAACGCCAGGAATAGCGTCATAGTTCACGTGAGCAGATTGACCGGCAATGGCTTCAGCAACGGCAACGCCTTCTTCTTCAGCTTTGTGAGCCAGCATAATGCCGCCGATTACATCGCCAATGGCAAAGATGCCAGGAACGTTGGTTTGCAGATCATGGTCAACTTTGACAAAACCACGTTCATCAACCTCAACACCTGCTTTCTCAAGCCCCAAAGATTGGGTGTAGGGGCGACGCCCAATAGAAACCAAAACCGTGTCGGCTTTGATGGTTTCAGCATCGCCCCCTGCTTTAGGTTCAACCGTGAGGGTAACGCCTGTTTTGGCTTTCTTGGCACTGGTGACTTTGTGTCCAAGTTTGAAGTTCATACCCTGTTTTTTCAACGTGCGAAGCATCTGTTTGCAAACTTCGCCATCCATGCCGGGCAGGATGCTGTCGAGGAACTCAACCACGGTGACTTCAGCGCCAAGACGACGCCAGACCGAACCAAGCTCAAGGCCAATAACCCCGCCGCCGATAACAATCATTTTCTTTGGAACAGCTGTAATATCTAGAGCGCCAGTCGAAGAAACAATTTGCTTCTCATCGATTTCGACGCCCGGTAGGGGTGTGACTTCAGAGCCCGTGGCAATCACAATATTCTCAGCGGTGAGAACTTGCTTTTTTCCTTTTTCAGGGGCGACAGTCACTTTGTCGGCAGAGGTGATTTCACCTGCACCTTTGATGTAGGTCACTTTGTTTTTCTTAAAGAGATACTCAATCCCTTGGGTCAACTCGCTGACGATCTTGTCCTTGCGGGCAATCATCTCTTTAACGTTGATGGAAAGCTTGCCGGTTGAGATGCCGTGACTAGCAAATTCATGTGCTGCCGCTTCATAATGGTGAGAAGATTGCAGCAAAGCTTTCGACGGGATACAGCCCACATTGAGGCAAGTCCCGCCTAGAGAACCACGTTTTTCAACGCAAGCTACATTCATGCCTAACTGAGCAGCCCGAATAGCACAAACATACCCGCCAGGACCGCCACCAACGACGATCAGATCAAAGTTGTTTTCTGACATTCTGTTGCTCCCTTAAGCGTCAAGCATTATGCGTTGTGGGTCTTCGATGCATTCTTTAACCCGAACCAGGAAGGACACAGCTTCTTTGCCATCAATGATACGGTGATCATAGGACAAAGCCAGATACATCATCGGGCGACCTTCAATGGAACCGTCAGGCATGCACATAGGGCGCATTTGGGTTTTATGCATCCCCAAAATAGCTGATTGCGGGGCATTGATGATCGGGGTGGAGAGCAAGGAGCCGTACACACCCCCGTTGGAAACGGTAAAGCTTCCGCCCATCATGTCATCCATCGCCAATTTACCATCACGGGCTTTAACGCCGTAATCGACAATAGTTTGCTCTAATGCAGCGAAGCTTAAAGCATCAGCATCGCGAACAATAGGAACCACAAGACCTTGCGGTGTGCCAACAGCAACCCCGACGTCGTAATAGTTCTTGTAGATAATATCGTCGCCATTGATCTCAGCATTTACGGCTGGGAATTCACGAAGGGCTGTCACACAAGCTTTGGTGAAGAAGGACATAAAGCCAAGCTTGACCCCATGTTTCTTTTGGAAACCGTCTTTATATTCATTTCGCACAGCTAGTAAATTCGTCATGTCCACTTCGTTAAAGGTGGTGAGCATGGCGGCGGTGTTTTGGGCATCTTTGAGTTTCTGTGCAATTACCCGACGGAGGCGTGTCATCTTCACTCGCTCTTCCCTTGGGCCTGTTGGCCGTGGAGGGAACTGAGCTGTTGTCGTTGGAGCAGGAGTTGCAGCAGCAGGCGCCGGAGCTGCTGCAGGCGCGGCAGTCGCCGTACCAGCTTCCATTGCCGCCAAAACATCACCTTTGGTTAAACGACCGTCTTTACCGGTGCCGGAAATAGCTGCTGCATTGAGGTTATTTTCTTCAACCAGTTTACGAACAGCTGGCGATAAAGGGTGGGCAGAAGCTGCCGGAGCTGGAGCTGGAGCGGGTGCCGGAGTCGGGGTAGCAGCAGGTGCGGGTGCAGGGGCTGCAGCAGGAGCGGCCTCTTTAGCTGCGGGAGCGGAGGCATTGCCTGCGGCTCCTTCAGCAATAACGCCGAGGAGAGCGCCAACTTCAACGTCGGCTCCTTCTTCAGCGGTTATTTCACTTAAAGCGCCTGCCACGGAAGCATTAACTTCCATAGTTACTTTATCGGTTTCAAGCTCACATAGAGGCTCGTCCACTTGGACCGCATCTCCAACAGCTTTAAACCATTTAGCAACCGTTGCTTCTGAAACTGATTCGCCCAAGACCGGGACTTTGATTTCTGTAGCCATTTTTATTCCCCAGATTCCTTACTTAATTTCCCAATAAACATTCTCGTCACCCTTTAAGCGTCAACGCCCATAGGAGTACCGCGGGTGAACGGTCTCGGGAGTTTGTCAGTTTTCCAAGTCAGGGCTTGCTCAACAAGCAAGGCTTGCTCCTTGTTGTGAACAGATAACAAACCTGTTGCGGGAGAAGCGGATGCTTTGCGCCCTGCGTAACCAATGAATTTATGTTTGCGGTCAACTTCATCAAGAATAAAGCCAAGTCGGATTCGCACGAAGAGCAAGCCTCCTTGGTTGGCTGATTCTTCCTGGCACCAAACCAAATCTGCATTTGGATAGCGCTCAATCTCTTTTTTGACTGAAGCTTTTGGCCAGGGATAAAGTTGTTCGATCCGAATGATTGCAACATCATCAATGCCTTCGTCACGGCGTTTTTGCAGAAGATCGTAATAGACCTTACCTGAGCAAAGAACGATCCGTTTAACCTTCTTATCAGCAACCAACGTATCCGTTTCCGGGATAACTCGCTGGAAGTGGCTTCCTGGACCCATATCGGCCAATGTGCTGACACAAAGCTTGTGGCGTAGCAGAGATTTAGGGGCCATGGAGATCAGTGGTTTGCGGAAATTTCGGCAAACCTGACGGCGCAGGGCGTGGAAGTAATTTGCTGGAGTAGTGATATTCACCACCTGCATATTATCTTCTGCACAACCTTGTAGATAACGTTCAATCCGAGCTGAAGAATGCTCAGGTCCTTGCCCTTCCATACCGTGAGGTAAGAGCATAACAACGCCTGAGAAGCGCAGCCATTTGGATTCACCAGAAGCAATGAACTGATCAACGATCATGTGAGCGCCGTTGGCGAAATCACCAAACTGAGCTTCCCACATTACCAGAGCATTAGGTTCGGAGAGGGTATAGCCATATTCGAAACCAAGAACGGCAAGCTCTGAAAGCGGGCTATCAATAACTTCAAAATGAGCTTGTTTATCTGACAGGTTATTCAGGGGTACATAACGGGTTTCATCGTCTTGATCGACCAAAACCGAATGGCGGTGGGAGAAGGTGCCCCGACCGGAATCTTGCCCGGAAAGACGAACATATTTGCCGTCTTCCAGAATTGATCCAAAGGCTAAAGCTTCCGCCGTGGCCCAGTCGATATTCATGCCCGTATCCATCATTTTCGCTTTGGCTTTGAGTTGGCGAATAATCTTGGAATTAACTTTAATTTCATCCGGGTCACGAGAAATCGAATAACCGATTTTCTTGAGTTTTTCGACATCAACAGCCGTATCGAACTCATGGAATTCTTCTTCGCCCTGGAATTGAGATAGGCCTTCCCATTTACCTTCAAGCCAATCTGCTTTGTTAGGTTTATAGGTGGTAGCTGTTTCAAAATCAGCCGCCATGCGAGCTTGGAAGTCAGTAGACATTTTGTCTGCTTCTCCCTGGGTCAAAACCCCTTCTTTAACCAAGCGCTCTGCATAAATGGTTCGTGTCGTTGGGTGTTTGGCGATGGTTTTATACATGATGGGGTTGGTGAAGAGAGGTTCATCCCCTTCGTTATGACCGTAACGGCGATAACAGAACATGTCGATTACTACATCGCGCTTAAATTCTTGGCGGAATTCTGCTGCCATCCGAGCAACGTGAACAACGGCCTCGGGGTCATCGCCATTAACGTGGAAGATTGGTGCTTGCACCATCTTGGCCACATCGGTTGGATATTGCGAAGACCGTGAATAGTGTGGAGCGGTAGTGAAACCAATTTGGTTATTGACGATAAAGTGGATGGTGCCACCTGTGCGGTAGCCCTTCAACTCGGAAAGGTCGAGGGTTTCAGCCACCAACCCTTGCCCTGCAAAAGCCGCATCTCCATGCAGCAAAATGCCCATAACCTGACGACGCTCAACATCTTCACGCTGGACTTGCTTGGCCCTGACTTTACCCAGCACAACCGTATTTACAGCTTCCAGGTGAGAGGGGTTGGCATTTAAGGAGAGGTGAACATTATTGCCATCGAACAAACGGTCCGAAGAGGTGCCCAAGTGATACTTAACGTCACCAGAACCTTCAACATCGTCTGGGTTGGCAGAAGTGCCCTGGAATTCAGAGAACAGGTTAACGTAAGGCTTGCGCATCACATTAACCAATACGTTGAGCCGTCCCCGGTGAGGCATGCCCAAAATAACTTCTTTAATCCCAAGCTGAGCACCCCGTTTAAGGATTTGCTCCATAGCAGGCATCAAAGATTCGCCGCCATCAATACCAAAACGTTTGGTGCCGGGGAACTTCACATGCAGGTAGTTCTCGAACCCTTCAGCTTCAGTCAGTCTTTCAAGGATGGCTTGTTTTCCCTTGAGGGTGAATTCGGTGCGGTTGTTGGCGCTTTCAATACGGCGCTGAATCCAAGATTTTGCTGCTGGGTCTTGCATATGCATGAACTCAACACCGACACTGCCACAATAAGTCCTTTTAAGGACTTTAAGAATTTGTCGTACAGTTGCGGATTCAAGACCAAGTACATGATCAATGAAAATTGGGCGATCCATATCCTCTTCGCCGAAACCATAAGATTCGGGATCAAGTTCAGGATGATGGGCTTGACCTTCAATCCCAAGAGGATCGAAGTTAGCAATGAGATGTCCACGAACTCGATAGGTCCGGATCATCATCAAAGCCCGAATTGAATCTAGGGTTGCCCTTCTGGAGTCTTCCCCACCGCTTGTGGAGGCTGTGGCTTGTCGGCCTCGCTGCTCGTCACGACGCGACTCTTTTAAGCCAACAACGGCATGGCCATCTTCCTCTTTTTTCCCGCCGATAAGACCTTTGCGTTCGTCAGCCCAGCTTGCACCTCGCAATTCATCGAGAATCGCTTTGCCATCGTCTTGGAGTTCGGAAAAAAAGGAACCCCAACTCGGGTCTACCGAATTGGGGTTTTCAAGATAACGTGAGTAAAGCTCAGCAATATAGCCAGCGTTACTTCCAGAAAGTAGAGAATCAATTGATACGGTCATTATTTTCTTTTGCAATGATGTGGTGGGGTTAGCACCACATCATCTCCCCGCAATTTTTAAGATTGTATTACCCCTTGAGCACTTTCAGCATGGTGCTGCCAAGTGCTGCAGGAGATTCAGCGACGGCAATGCCGGCACTCTTCATAGCTTCGATCTTCGCATCAGCCGTACCTTTACCGCCAGAAATGATTGCACCAGCGTGGCCCATGCGTTTTCCTGGAGGGGCGGTAACACCGGCAATGAAACCAACAACAGGTTTTTTAACCTTGTTTTGTTTCAAGAATTCAGCGGCTTCTTCTTCAGCAGAACCACCGATTTCACCGATCATGACGATGGATTGGGTCTCAGGGTCACCCAAGAACATATCCAAGCAGTCAATGAAGTTTGTGCCGTTAACCGGATCACCACCAATACCGATACAGGTGGTTTGACCAAGACCAGCCGCCGTGGTCTGGGCCACAGCTTCATAGGTCAAGGTGCCTGAACGTGACACGATGCCAACATTGCCACGTTGGTGAATGTGGCCGGGCATAATGCCGATTTTACATTCGCCTGGGGTGATAACACCTGGGCAGTTAGGACCAACCAAACGTGTTTTGGAGTTTTCCAAAGCCCGTTTAACTTTAACCATATCGAGAACAGGAATGCCCTCGGTGATGCAGACAGCTAATTCGATCTCAGCGTCAATAGCTTCAAGAATAGCGTCAGCTGCAAAGGGTGGTGGAACGTAGATAACAGAAGCAGTTGCGCCTGTGCGTTCTTTAGCTTCACCAACAGAGTTGAAGATTGGCAGGTCGAGATGGGTTGAACCACCTTTACCTGGAGTTACGCCACCAACCATTTGGGTGCCGTAAGCAATTGCTTGCTCTGAGTGGAAGGTACCTTGAGCGCCGGTAAAGCCCTGGCAGATAACCTTAGTGTCTTTATTGACGAGTACGGCCATTTTATGCAGCCTCCTTAACGGCTTTAACCACTTTCTCGGCAGCATCTGCGAGGTTATCAGCGGATTCAATTGCGAGACCAGAGTCGTTGAGGATTTTCTTACCTAAATCAACGTTGGTTCCTTCAAGACGAACGACCAAAGGAACGTTCAAGCTCAATTCACGTGCCGCAGCGACAACGCCTTCGGCAATAACATCACAACGCATGATGCCACCGAAAATGTTAACCAGAACACCTTCAACGTTAGGATCACGAAGAATGATCTTGAAAGCTTCGGTTACGCGCTCTTTGGTTGCTCCGCCGCCAACATCGAGGAAGTTAGCTGGTGAGCCGCCGTAAAGTTGAATGATATCCATGGTGGACATAGCCAAACCAGCGCCGTTAACCATGCAACCAATTTTACCATCAAGCTTGATGTAGTTTAGTTCGTGCTTCGCTGCTTCCAACTCGGCTGGATCTTCTTCGTCTTCATCCCGAAGCTCTTCAATTTCTGGGTGACGATAAAGCGCATTGCTGTCAAAGTTCATTTTGGCATCAAGAGCGATAACATCGCCAGCGCCTGTTACAACTAGTGGGTTGATCTCAACCATGGAGGCATCAAGGTCAACAAATGCTTTGTACATACCGTTGAGGAATTTAGCACAAGACTTAATCTGTGAACCTTCAAGACCCAGACCAAAAGCGATCTTGCGGGTGTGGAAAGGCATGATGCCCGTTGCTGGATCAATGTCGATCAAGAGGATTTTCTCTGGGGTATTGTGAGCTACGTCCTCAATATCCATGCCGCCTTCAGTCGAAGCCATGATGGTGATATGGGAGCTTGCACGGTCAACCAGAAGAGAGAGGTAAAGCTCGCGCGCAATGTCACAACCTTCTTCAATGTAAATCCGTTTAACTTCTTTGCCATCGTCGCCGGTTTGTTTGGTAACCAGAACTTGACCCAACATTGCTTCGGCGGCTGCTTTGACGTCAGCGTATGACTTAGCAAGACGAACACCGCCTTGATCAGGGTCACCGTCTTTAAAACGACCAGCGCCACGCCCACCAGCATGAATTTGAGATTTGACAACCCAGATTGAGCCGCCCAGTTCCTCGGCTACCTTAACTGCTTCATCAGCAGTGTAGGCTACGCCACCGCGAGGGACAGCGATGCCAAATTTGGCCATCAACTGTTTCGCTTGATACTCATGAATGTTCATTTTTTTTCGTAGTCCTAAATTTTTTCGCCAAATGTTTTTTAATTAAGTTGTTCTTGAAGAGGGTAATTACAACCCTCGACAAGAACCCCTGTAAAATACTTAGGTTAAGACCTTAGAGCATACCTTTGGTGATGTCGATCAAGCCTTTTACAGCGTTAACCGAATTGTCGAACCCAGCCTTCTCTTCAGCGGTCAGTTCAATTTCAACAACTTTTTCAACGCCACCGGCACCGATAACAACAGGAACACCAACATACATACCGTCAACGCCGTATTGACCGTCACAGTAAGCAGCACACGGCAGGACGCGTTTTTGGTCGCGAAGATAAGCTTCAGCCATTTGGATGCCAGCGGTTGCAGGAGCGTAGAAGGCAGAACCAGTTTTCAGCAGGCCAACAATTTCAGCACCGCCGTCACGGGTACGTTGAACGATCTCGTCGATTTTTTCTTGTGTACTCCAGCCCATTTTGATCAGATCAGGAACAGGAATACCAGCAACTGAAGAGTAACGAGGTAGGGGAACCATGGTATCGCCGTGGCCGCCAAGAACGAATGCGTTTACATCTTCAACAGAAACACCGAATTCTTCAGCCAGGAAGAAGCGGAAACGAGCAGAGTCAAGAACACCAGCCATGCCGACAACCATGTGATGAGGCAGACCAGAAACTTCACGCAAAGCCCAGACCATAGCGTCGAGTGGGTTGGTGATGCAGACAACAAATGCGTCTGGGCAGTTTTCTTTGATGCCTTGGCCAACAGAGGTCATAACTTTTGCGTTGATGCCAATTAGGTCATCACGGCTCATGCCGGGCTTACGAGCAACACCCGCTGTAACGATACAAACGTCTGTGCCTTTAAGGTCAGCATAGTCGTTGGTGCCTTTAAGGGTGCTGTTGAAGCAATCAATAGGTGCTGACTGGTTAAGGTCAAGAGCTTTACCCTGGGGGAGCCCTTCTGCGATATCAAAAATAGTGACATCGCCGAGTTCTTTAGCAGCAGCCAAATGAGCAAGCGTGCCACCGATGTTACCAGCGCCAATAAGCGCAACTTTATTACGTGCCATGGAAAATCCCCTTGGTAGAATTGAACCTTAAAAACATGAAAAATTATTAAACTTAGTATTATCCTGCGACGCTATTAAATGGCGCCCAAATTGCCCCCTATTTGCGGCTAACATCGCAGTGCAAAACTTTCGGCTGGGTTAGTAGCGCGATTCCCTCGCGAGAGCAAGGGCTCAGAGTCTTTTTTGCAGTCGCGAAGCCTAGGGAAACCTTAGGGTTTGAGCCGTGAAAGGTAATACCAATCCAGGGTCAACCCTGAAATATTCTGATCACCGAAATAGGTATTGTTTAAGCGCCTTATCTGAATAGTTTTCTACCCCAGCGGGCTTTTTCAGATTTTTCGATCTCTTTGTACTGTTTGGCGAGGCTGACACCGAATTCTTTTTCAACCCGTTTGATGATATCTTTTGATTTGCCATCAGAGACTTCTTGAAGAAGTTTGTTTAGGTGCTTTGTGACCTCTTTACCATTTTTGCCAACAATCAGTGGTAAGGATTTCTCAAGAAATTTTTTGAATTGTTTTTCAACGATTTCAATATCTTTTTTAGCGGCCATTTGTGTAAAATTCCTATCCAGAGCAACATTCGTTGGCAAGTGTATATCATATCATAATTACAGTCTTATGACTTCGTACTGCAGCCAACACTATCTCTGCCGCCCTGTCAAACCCGTAAATTTGCCCTTGGGATTATCTCAAGATAGCGGTGGCGAGAGAGCGGTTAATATCGATCATAGCTTGGAGGGATTCCGTGATGATTTGTGTTGTTGGGCCTTGGGATAGTTCAGCAATGGTTTGGTCCATAAAGAGACTTAGGCTCAATAAGTCGGTTTTAAGGTCGTCTGGGAGGGGGTTTCTTTCATCAGCCAGATCAGCTTGAAAGATGGTCCAGAGTTTTTGGTTAAACTGGAGAGCGTGGGCCAGGGCAACATTGTCTTGGGGATTAAGTCGAGCTTTCTCTAACAATCGAGAAGCTTTCCCCAGTGCTTCTCCTTCGGCGGAGGCCCCTTTTAAGGCAGAGCTATGGGTTTGCGCATAGGCTGCGTAGCCAGAGGGAAGGGTCATGAAAGGCTACGCACCAGATCAACAATTTGTCCTTCAGCCTGAGCCGTAATCCGCTGGCCCTCTTGAGCGAGTCCATCTTGTACATTTGCGGCCAGGGAGCGGGCCGCTTCTTGATTAAGGTCGGCGTTGATGAGTTTATCGACCCCCGTTTGTAAGGTATTAGCCAAATCCTGGGTGAAAGACTCACGGATATTGAGGATTGCGGCATTACTGCCAATGCGTGATGAATTAGATTGTACTTCTGTAATGGCTGATTCAACAGCGAGAATAGCTGCATCAATATCGGCTTGAGAAGCAAAACCATTAAAGTCTGTGGTGGCTGTACCCACGCCCAGAGAGGCCGTATCTGACGCTTGCCCGTCGATAGTGAAGCGACCCCCGGAGCTATCACTGACAGAGACCCGAAGGGAATCAGCCGGATTAGAGAGCAAATTAGCGCCTTGATAGGAAATATCCCCCACCAATAAATCCAATTGGCTGCGAATAGTGTCAAATTGTGCAGCGATTTCAGTGCGCCCTGAAGCATCTGCGCTCTGGGCTGAAATGGCGAGCCCTTTAAGCTGTTGACTAAACTTCTCAACAGAGTCGAGGCCCACCTGGGTTGCTGCGAGGGTATCTATCCCTCGGCCTATATCGGCTTTGGTGTCCAGAAGGTTGCTAATGCGGGAGGTAAGAGCTTGGGCTCTGAAGAAATCACGAGGGGCGTCACTGGCTTGATTAACCCTGAGGCCCGTTGCTAAGCGGTTAGACGATTCTTGGCGAACATCAGAAATTCTCTGACGCTCGTAAATCGTTGACCTTTGAACGGCCCCAAGGGAAAAATTATCGTAAGCCATAAAACTCTCGAAATTATTGGAGTGTTATGAATTATAGGCTCAAAACCATCATTATTATGTGATTCTTATCACACTACCCTTTTTAATATTTTATCAGTTCAGCATTCTTGGGAGAAACAGGCTGATAGAAGGGAAGAGAATAAGGATAGCAACCCTGACAACATCTGAGGCTAAGAATGGAACAACTCCTTTAAAACTCTCCGTTAAAGGGACATCTTTAGCCATAGAATTGATCAGAAAAACATTCATCCCGACTGGAGGCGTAATGAGGCCAACTTCAACGACAACCAAAGCAATAATACCGAACCAGATTTTTAATTCTTCGCCTTCCATACCAAAATCAAGCTCAGAAATTACCGGCCAGAACACAGGTATGGTCAGGAGAATCATGGAAATCGTATCCATAAAACAACCCATAATCAGGTAGATAATTATAAAGACGACGAGCACTAGATAAGGTGACATACCGCTTGAGCTAATGATGTCTGCAAGTTCGGTAGGGATTTGGGTAAGAGCAAGGAAAACATTGAAAATGTCAGCGCCAAAAAGGATCAAAAAAATCATCGCTGTTGCAGAGGCTGTTCCATAGATACAATCAAGAAACCCTTTTATCCGCATTTTGCCGTGGGTAAAGGCTAGTATTGCTGTGGAAAAAGCGCCCACTGCTGCCCCTTCTGTAGGTGTAAAGACACCTATATAGATGCCACCAAGAACGATGGAAAAAATTGTTACGACCGACCAGATATCTTTCAGAGCAGCTATTCGTTCAGAGAAATTACTTTTTGGTCCGGCTGGACCGGCATCAGGTTTAAGTCGGACATAAACAGCAATAGCAGCCATATAACCAAGAGCAGCTAAAATCCCGGGGATGAAAGCCGCAGCAAACATAGCGACCATATTACCTTCCGTGAGGATGGCGTAGATGACCAATACGACAGAAGGGGGAATAAGAATTCCAAGGGTTCCACCGGCCGCTAAAGCTCCCGTAGATAGGGCTCCGGAATATTTATATCGGCGAAGTTCTGGAAGGGCCACTTGCCCCATTGTTGCACCTGTAGCCAATGAGGAACCACAAATGGCCCCAAAACCTGCACAGCCTCCAACGGCTGCCATAGCAACGCCACCCCGGAAATGCCCCAACCAAACACTGGCAGCTTTAAACAACGCTTTACTCATTCCCGCCTTGCTCGCAAATTGTCCCATTAGAAGAAAGAGAGGAATGACGGAAAGATCATATGTTGTAAAACGCCAATAAGCGGCAGTTTTCAAATAGTTGAGCAAAGGTTCTAAGCCATTCAGATAGATATAACCTGTTGCACCAGCAGTGAGCATCGCAACACCAATAGGAACGCGAATTGCTAGCAATGTGAGGAGGAAAGCGAAAATCAATCCGCCGATTTCAAATCCGTTCATCGGCGGCTCTCCACAAATTTTCTATAGGAAACATAATAAGTCACGATGACGAGGAGACCGAGGGAGGGGATGATAAAGGGAAAGCCCCACCATCTGGGAATCATCAAGACCATGGTCTCTTCGCCTGACCCCTTCATGTCAACGCCGCCGATATACATTCGCCAGACAAGGATTGTGGCAATAACCGCAAAGACCAGACTACCAAAAGACTCCAGGCGCAATTGCCAACTGCGGGATAATTTCATGGTTACAACATCGACCATGATGTTCCCGCCATGGAGATGACAGTAAGGTAAAAAGGCAAAAACAGCAGCTGAACACCCAATTTCAATAAGTTCAAAGTCACCGGGAATTGGCGTATCAAACAGAAATCGGCCTGCAACACTGATTACTGTCATCACGCTTAATAAAAACAGAACGAGACCACCGCCCAGCGCAAGTCCTTTGCAAAGGGAGTTGATTATCCGGCCCACAGAAGTGAGCCGGAAATCGTTATTGTCAGTCATAATCTCTGAGAACTACTGACTATGTTTTTTGATCAGAGCCAAAGCATCGGCAAGTAACGCCTTACCATCATGCCCCTTTTCATCCATAGCAGCGACCCAGGCGTCCGTAACAGGCTGGGTAACTTTTTTCCATTGGGCAACTTCAGCCGCAGGGATGGTGAAAAATTCATTGCCGCGTTTCTTCGCAGCCGCAATACCTGGGTTTTCTACTTTATCCCAAGCAGCGCCCATGCGTGTTGCAAGCTCAAGACCTGAGTTTTTGTCGATAACTTTTTTCAAATCATCAGGAAGCTTATCGTATTTGGTTTTATTCATGGCAAAAAGGAAAACAGATGTATTAATACGTTGCGAACCTTCTAGTACCGTGTGGTACTTCACCAATTGATGGATTTTGAAAGGCAGAGTAACTTCAAAAGGCAGGATTGCACCGTCAATTACGCCCTTGGAAAGAGCTTGTGGAGCTGCAGGCACAGGCATGCCAATCGGAACAGCGCCAAGTTTTTTCAACACTGAGGTCGCTGAACGGGTTGGGGTTCGGATTTTCATTCCTTTAAAATCAGCCATGGTTTTGACAGGCTTTTTGGAATGAATTGAACCACCAGCATGGGTGTAGAGAACCAAAGGATGAACCTGTTTAAATTCATCTTTTAAGTATTTTTGATAAAATTCCCAAACAGCCGGGCTGGTCGATGCTGCATTTTGAGCGACGAAAGGCATTTCAAAAACTTCCGTAATGGGGAAGCGACCTGGTGTATAGCCGGGGATAATAAAGGCGGCATCAACAACGCCGTCTCTGACTTGGTCAAAAAGCTGTGGAGGTTTGCCACCTAGTTGCATAGCAGGAAAAATCTTAACTTCAATTCTCCCTCCAGAGTCTTTCTCAACCGCTTCGGCCCAAGGCTTAAGGAGCACAGCGTGAATAGGTGCCTTTGCTGAGACGAAATGGTGAATTTTAAGGGTTACTTCTGCTGCATTGGCTTGGCCAGTTAGCAACAATAGAGGTAACGAGACAGCCGCGCCGATGGCAACAGCTTTAAGTGATTTTGCAAGCATTTAAACCTCCCAATTATTAGGTGCTCTATATGTTTTGAACATTATGCTAGTTATCTAGCCATTATTAGTTTAACACCGAACAGTTTAACATCAAACAGTTTGAAGGCAAGCGAAATTTGCAGCATGATCTTTAGCGCTACCTGGAAATTGGGTAAACAAACTGGATCACAAGTGTATTAAAGAGGAGGTGGAATAAATTGAATTTTGTAGTGAAAGGAGGGGGGGTAACGTGAGAAAAATTTCTCGCACCTTCTTGAAATTAAAGAGAAAGGTACTGGCTATTTTGTGATTTAGAAATTTAACGGTTTCAGGATAGCTTGTTTTCGACTTTCTCAATAAGGGAAGTAGCTGTTTCTGGTTCTTCAGGGAACATATCACTTAGAGCTTCTTTTAAGGTTGCCTCAAGCTCTTCTTGGAAAATCCCATGAATCCAATCAAGCCATTTTGCTTCTTCGACCCCTGGAAGGTTCAGACTATTCATAATCCTAAATCCCGCTATTTCATTCATTGCACGTTCAAACACCATTAAGGCTTTAGCCAAACGATTGGTGGGGCACAGTTGTACCCATGCTATAAGTATTATGCCCCTCCCAGAGCCTGTTTTTATGATTCTGAATAGAATCTATTAAAAGAAAATAAACAAGAGTCTATTTTCCTAATAAGAGATTTCTAAGTTAGATGAGGTAGGGAGACGTACTCGCGGGATTGCATTTCCATTAAGCGTGAAACTGTGCGTTGGAATTCAAAAGCGCCATCACCAGCAGTATAAAGAAGTTCTGGTGGCGCTGATGCGGAGCAGACCAGATTGACTTTATGTTCGTAAAGGGCGTCTACCAAGGTGACAAAGCGTTTGGCTTCATTACGGTTTTCGGGACCCAATAAGGGAATTTTGTCCAAGACTAAAGTATGAAACTGGACAGCAATTTCAAGAAATTCAGCTGGCCCTAAGGGTTGGGCACAAAGATCAAGAAAACTTGCTCGAGCCACACCTCCGGCTCGAAGGGGGAGGTCGACCTGCCGGCCTTTGACCAGCAGATAACTTGGAGCGGCTTTACTTTCACCGCGAACGATCTCAAAACATTCTGTCAGGGCGGCTTCGGCTTCGTCATTTGCCGGTGTGTGGTAAACTTTAACGCCACTCATACGCCCTAAGCGATAATCAACACCACCATTAAGCTCCATGACATCGAGCCTACGCATGATCAGGTCAATAAAAGGCAAAAAGCGGTCTCGTTGCAGGCCATTTTTGTAAAGGTCTGTGGGGACGCGGTTTGAAGTGGTGACAACAACCACGTCACGTTCAAACAGGGATTCAAATAGGCGGCCTAGAATCATAGCATCGGCAATATTGTCGACAACAAACTCATCAAAACATAACAACCAAGCTTCGTCAGCGAGTTGTTTGGCAAGAGGTGGAATGGGGTCTTCCTTATGCTTGCTCTTGCGCAACTTGTTCAAACGATTATGGACCTCTTGCATAAATTCGTGGAAGTGAACCCGCCGCTTTTTCTTCACATGAGAGGTGTCGTAGAATAGGTCCATGATCATGGATTTACCCGTCCCAACATCCCCATATATATAAAGTCCTTGGGGTGGCTCTTCTCTTTGAGGGCGTGCAAGGCCAAAGCGTGCTTTCCAGCCAGAATGCCCTGTGGAAGGCTTGTATTTCTCCAGAGCATGGTGCAGTGATTGCAACTTCTCAGCAGCCAAAGCCTGATGAGGATCGTGCTTTAGCTCGCCATCTGCCAATTTGGTCCTGTAATGAAATAGGGGGCCTTCTTGCATTCTTATTCCGTCGTCGTTTGAGGCGTCTTTTTAGATAAATAGGTACTTTATAAAACGAAAACACCCTTTCCTAGGGGAAAGGGTGTTTCTTGTATCACTTATTATAAGATGCGAAGAGATCAACCGTCGGCAATAATTTTCGCGACGAGGTCTTTCCGGCAATCTTCGGCTTTTTCTAGGGGAACCTGGCAGGTGCCTGCAGCATGGTGTCCGCCGCCACCCCATTTGAGCATCAAGTCACCAATGTTTGTTTTTGAACTGCGATCGAAGATCGATTTACCTGTAGCATAAACAACATTTTGCCGTTTCAAGCCCCAAAGTACGTGGATTGAAATGTTGCACTGAGGGTACATAGCGTAAATCATAAACCGGTTCCCAGCCCAGATGGTATCTTCCTGCCTCAAGTCAAGGACAACCAAGTTTTCATGGACCGTAGCACAACGTTTAAGTTGTCGCTTGAAGCGATCTTCGTGGTCCAAGTAGATCTCTACCCGTTCTTTAACGTCTGGAGATTCAAGGATTTCATCAATGCTGTGAGTGACGCAAAACTCAATGAGGTTCATCATCAGTTGGTAGTTGGAAATCCGGAATTCGCGGAAACGACCTAAACCAGTCCGGGCATCCATGAGGAAGTTTAAAAGTGGCCAGCCTTTAGCATTTAAGACTTCATCTTTAGTAAAGTTCGCCGAGTCACCTTTATCTACAGCATCCATCAGGTCTTCAGAAACGCGGGTGAATTCCTGCTTGCCACCATAATAGTTGTAAACCACACGGGCTGCTGATGGTGCATCTGGGTCGATAACCAAATTCCCAGGCTCATTAGCTAAGCGAGCTAATTCACTGGAGTGGTGATCAAATGAAAGATGAACCCCTTCAACATAGGGAAGGTTTGTTGTTATGTCCTGCGAGGTAATGTGGACTTTGCCATCTTGCATGTCTTTTGGATGGACGAACTTGATTTCGTCAATCAGGTCCAGCTCTTTCAAGAGGACAGCACAAACAAGACCATCAAAGTCACTACGGGTTACCAAACGGTATTTATTGTCACTCATTACTGATTGACCTCCTTCCCACATTCGGCCTTACGTGGCCAATTAGTTTAGTCGGCCCGATTTTTCATAACACCGGGCGAGCAAGTATAATTATTGTTGAACTCTAATGGCAGAATAAACGGCAATTATAGGACGTTACAAGTTCCAAAAACGGTTAATGCATATTTTATCACTCTTCTAAGCTGAAAAGAGAATTATTATGATAGATTTTCCCCTTCCCCGTTAGGGTTAGGTTGAGCAGCAGGAGCTTCGGTAACATTGAGTCCTGGTAGTTTAGGTGCTGCATTGGCCTGCCCCGGAGCTTGACCGGCTGGTGTTGGGGTTTGGTTATCATAGAGGACAGCCCAAAGGGGAACGGGTTCAGCGAATCCCTTCATTTTTCGAGGGGGCATGGGTTGGGTCTGAATTTCGGTTCCAACGATCGTTTTGCAAACTTCCTGAGAAATTAATATCTGGTCGGTCTCGCAGGCTGCGCAAAGGCGAGCTGCCATTTGGACCGTTACCCCGAAAAGATCGTTTTCCTCAGCGATGGGCTCACCAGCTTCAATGCCGATTGTGAGGTTGAAGGCCTGGTCTGGTGAAGCCAAATTATTGCCCAAGGTCCGTTTCTGAATTTCTATTGCCGCCTTTACTGCATTGGGGACATCTGCGAAAGAGGCCATAATGCCATCACCCGTATGTTTGATTTCGCGGCCATAAAAATTAGTCAAAGCCGTGCGAACAATACGGTTATGGGTCCGAACCATATGCTGGGCAGCATGGTCCCCTAAAGTAACCGTCATATCCGTTGAACCCACGATATCAGTAAACATGACCGCCAAGGGGCCTGAATTGGCCTGGTCAACTTCCGGTGGGTTCATCCACTGGTCCAGGGCCGTAGCCAGTTGTGCAGCTCCTGTCAGATCGCCATCCATAAAGGTCGACATGGCCTCGCGCCCTTGAGCGACCATTTCGACATAACGAGAATTTAACAAATAACTCTCGAATGATTTTGAGAATTTTGCCGCCTGAACTTCTTTGGTACCAAGAATTTGAACACTTTCCTGAAGAATTTCCTGAATATCAGCCCGAGATAAGGCTCCTCGTGCGCCGATCATCTCTACCGCACCAGCGGTGAACAAATTGATGCCAAAGCGGGCGAAGTTGTCTAAGCTTCCTTTATTTGCAATGGATTTTAGCGCCCCGGTAATGAAATTCATCATGGTGACTTTGTGAACTTCAGGGTCGCCCGCGAGTTCAATTTCATCAAGGACTTCAGCTTCTTCATCCGGCTCGTCGAAATCTAATTCATCATGGGCTTCAATCGCTTTATCAATTAAGGCGTCTTCATCTTCTTCATCATCATCATCATCAGGCTCAAGGCTAAAACCTTCATCTTCTTCATCTGTTGTGGTTGGTTTATCCTTTTCTTCGGTTTCTTCCTCTTTCTTATTTTTTGTTTTTTCTGCTTCAGCTTTATCTTCTTTAGCTGCCAGAGCCTTCTTGTAAGCCTTTTTGCCTTTTCCGGTTTCAGTCTCAGGTGCCAAAACTAACCTTGACCTGTAAGTGGCAATCATCACGCCAGAAGTCAGGAGGAAGATGATCATAAAGATGCCGAACAGCCCTTCTTTACTAATGCTGCTCCCTATTCCAAGCATGGCGCCAAATTTAGGTGCTGCTAAAGAAAACAGCAGGGTTGCAACGGCTGAAATCCCGGAACTAGCCATTAAAATCATCAAGACCATGGCCATTAAGGACATGCTGCCTTTGGGTTTTGCTGGTTCATCAAAGGGGTCGGGAAGGAGGTCTAAATAGTCTCCGCCTCCACCACCGCCTCGACGTTGCCTAGCGGCTTTGGCTTTTTTAGCGGCCTGAATGACGCTGTCAGGTGTTTTGTAAACAGTTATCTCAACTGATCGCCCTGTTCGAGCATCATAAGCTTCCTGGATAACTTTTACAGGTACCCCGGGGCGCGCTCTTTCAGTAGAGCGAGCGTTGTCGAGCGCTTGGTCTTTTTGTGTGCCGGGAAACCGAGATTGAATTTCCCAATGATTACGCACGAAGATGCTTACTTCGTAGCTAGTGCCTTGTCCGCCCACTATTTTCTTCCCAATGTTAAAGGCTATAACGTTCATAAGCCTTAAACCAACCCATTAAATATTAGACACTAAGATTACTCTTGAATGGTTAACGAGTCCATTTTCCTTTATTAAAATAGATCACTAAGTGCCACTATATAATATTGTTAGATAGATGGGAGGGTGCAATGTTTGATTTTATAATTGTTGGGGCTGGTTCTGCGGGGTGTGTTCTAGCCAATCGTTTGTCAGCCAATCCAAAAATTAAAGTCTGCCTGCTTGAGGCGGGAAACCCTGACAAAAGTATTTTGATTCACGTCCCTGCTGGTGTGGCAGGCATCCTTCCTACCAAGCACGTTAACTGGGCTTTTAAGACCGAGCCTCAACCAGGGATGAATGGCCGCCGGGGGTATCAGCCCAGAGGGAAAACTCTTGGCGGTAGTAGTTCTATCAATGCCATGATTTATATCCGGGGTCATAAAGCGGATTACGACCACTGGGCCTCTCTCGGTAATGAAGGGTGGGCTTATGAAGATGTGCTTCCTTTTTTTAAAAAGTCCCAAAACCAAGAACGTGGAGCCGATGACTTTAATGGGACAGGTGGTCCGTTAAATGTCGCAAACCTTCGTTCACCGAGCCCATTTAATAAATTTTTCCTAGAAGCCGGCAACCAACTCCAAATCCCAGAAGTTAAGGATTTTAATGGGGCTGAACAAGAAGGCTTAGGGTTTTATCAAGTTACTCAAGTGAATGGTGAACGTTGTAGTGCGGCCAAAGCGTTCCTCACCCCGATTCTTGATCGTAAGAATTTAACTGTGATTACGGGTGCCCAGGCTTCCAAGGTTGTTTTTGAGGGTAAAAAAGCCGTTGGTGTTGCCTACCAAAAAAACGGTAAAACCCAAGAAGTTCGAGCTACGAGAGAGATTGTTTTAAGCGGTGGTGCCTTCCAATCTCCCCAATTGCTTCAGCTCTCTGGCATTGGGGCGGCCAATGAACTTAAACCTCATGGGATTGATATTATCCATGAGCTTCCAGGTGTTGGGAAAAATCTTCAGGACCATATGGATGTTATTCTCAATTATCGTACTTCGTCGTACGAGCCGTTTGGGTTTTCTATTCCCGGTTCCTGGGACATGCTGAAAGCGATGTTTGAGTATCGAAAACATCGCACAGGAAAGATGACGAGTAATTTTGCCGAGGCTGGGGGCTTTATAAAAAGCGACCCTTCTCTTGATATTCCAGATTTACAACTTCATTTCGTGGTTGGGATTGTTGATGATCACAATCGCAAGTTCCACTTGGGGCATGGCTATAGTTGCCATATGTGCTTGTTGCGTCCCAAAAGCCGTGGAGTCGTTGGGCTCAAGAGTGCTAATCCTTTGGATGTCCCCCTGATTGATCCAAAATTCCTCAACCAAGAGGAAGATATGGAAACCATGGTGAAGGGTTTTAAAATTCTTTATAACCTGATGGAGGCCCCGGCCTTTAGTTCAGTGCGTGGCAAGCCGATTTACAAAGCGGATATCAGCAGTGATGAGAGCATTCGCCAATTTATCCGGGCCCATTCCGATACTATTTATCATCCGGTTGGTACGTGTAAAATGGGGGTGGATGACATGGCCGTCGTAGATCCTCAACTTAAGGTGCGAGGGCTGGAAGGGCTGCGAGTTGTTGATGCCTCGGTAATGCCAACACTGATTGGCGGCAATACCAACGCGCCTGCCATGATGATAGGTGAAAAGGCTGCTGATATGATTTTAGCGGCTAACGGTTAAAATCAACCTGGTATTCTACGACTTCTTCCAAAATCCATTGGCGAAAAGCTGAGACCTTGAGCGGTTCTTTCGTGACTTTTGGGGAAACGAGATAATAGGAGAAAGGCCAATCAACCCGAAAGTCGAAAGGCATGACCAAACGCCCTGCGTCAAGGTCTCCAGAAGCCAAAAGGTAACGGCCTAAAGTCACACCATGACCGGCAATAGCTGCTTGTAACGAGTGATCAGCTTGGGTGAAATGCAGCCCTTTTGTTAAATCCATATTCTTTACCCCGACTTTGTTAAGCCAATCTTCCCAATCAGGGGCAAGAGGGTTTTCTTTAAGGGTATCATCGTGAATTAAAGTAAAGTTTTTTAAATCGGCGGGTGTTTTTAAGGGCTTCTCTCCTTCCAGGAGTTTAGGGCTGCACATAGGGCTGTGCCACTCATGAAAGAGCAAGTCAGTATATAAGTCAGGATAATCGCCTTGGCCATAACGTATGGCAACATCTACAGGGTCGATTTCAAAATCAGCAAGAGATAAACTGGCAAGGACTGTGACCCCTATGTCGGGATGTAATTCAGCAAATTTATAAATTCTGGGTAATAACCATTTTGCGGCGAATGCAGGGCCCACGCTGACCCGTAGATTACTATCGTCCTCGGTTTTTCTTATTTTATCGATGGCAACACGAATTTTATCAAACCCCTCTCGAATGCCTGGCAAGCAAAGTTGCCCCGCTTGGGTGAGCACGACTGCGCGATTGAGGCGCTTGAACAATGACTGCCCCAGATCAGCTTCTAAGGTTTTTATGTGATGGCTCACAGCGCCTGGGGAGACGTTTAATTCTTCAGCTGCCTTGGCAAAACTTAAGTGCCGGGCAGCAGCTTCAAAAGCACGAATGGCGTTTAAGGGCGGGAGTCTTTTCATATTTCACCTTAGTTTTTCTAAGCCGAATAGTAATATCTATTGATTTGTCAGGCAATCATAAAAGCCGGTATAAAAGGTTCAGAAGCGATGTTGAGTAAATTAAGTAGGAGTAAGAACGATGGAACAGAATAAAATTACTATGCTGAATATTGATATGGATTTTTATATGCAAAAAGCACGCATTGAACGTTCCAAAGCATCAATTGCTCTGTTTAGTACAGTTTTCCAAGCGATAGGCTCTCTATTGAAAATGAATAAAAAAGAGATGTCAGATTGCTCTCTTAACCTCAAAGCCCCTGCCCAATAAGGGTAACCATAATATTGAGGTTATCTATCTGGTGGCGGGAAAGTTTGGTGCCGTTCATGGAAATCTCAATTGCTTTGGCAGCATATTTGATTTCTGTGTCGGCCCCGTCATATTTATAAGCACATAATAACTCACCCTTGATGGGGTTTGCCGTTTTCCATGATGCTTCTAAAGGGATCATGTTATAGAGCACGAGCACCATACGCTTGTTTCCCAAAATCCAATCTTTGGTCTCTCTTTTTTTCACCTGAGCTATTTTTTTTGACATAAAAACTGCTGAAGCCCAACAATGTTGCTTTGATATCGCAGTGGCATTTGGTTCCGGTTTTTGGTCGCAGCTTGTTGTGAATATGGCACAACAAAGGGCTAAAATTGCCAATTTAAGCTGTTTAACCACCATTTTCCGGTCTGCCCCTTAATTAGGTTGAAACGAGGGGCAAGGATAGCAAACTGTTTAAGAGGTTGGCTAGGTTAGCCATTTATTAAGTTTGCCAGAAGGGGGGATAAAAACCGATAAACTATCCCCATTTAACATTGCCCTCCCCTTTGCCTTGTTCTTTATGTTGGGTATATAGTGAGGTTGTAGGTTTGGATTGAATAACCGTTATGAGATTTAGCCGGAAGATTGAATGACGCAAATAGATGAAACATCGGATAAAGGCCAGCTCACAGCCGATGATCTCTTTAAACTCGCCCGTGATAAATCGGCGAAGGGACGGACTAACCTTGCCGAAACAATCAGTGAGCTTTTTGATGGAGCCTCCGGAGAGTTAACCGACAAAGAACGCAACTTGATGTTCAACATCCTCCAGGGGATTATTCAAGAAGTTGAAGTTTCTGTTCGTAAAAACTTAAGTGGAAAACTCGCTTCAGCTAAAGATGCTCCTTACGATTTGATCTCCATGCTTGCCAATGATGAAATCAGTGTGGCCTATCCCATTCTCTCACAAAGTTCGGTTCTCAGAGATATGGATTTGGTTGATGTAATCAAGCGTCGAACCAATGAGCATCAATTAGCCATCACTCTTCGCGATGACATCAGTGAGAATGTTTCAGATGCCTTAGTTGAAAATGGCGATACCAATGTGGTCGAGAATCTTCTGCGTAATGACAATGCTAAGATTTCAGAAACCACCTTGGAATATTTGGTCGAGCAATCTCAGCGCATCGATACCTTCCAAGACCCGTTGCTTCATCGGAGTGATTTGAAGGAAGATTTAGCCAAACGGATGTTTATGTGGGTCTCTGCAGCTTTGAGACAACATATCGTAGATCGTTATGAAATTGATGAAGATGAGGTCGACGCCCTTCTCGAAGAGGCAACCCTTGACGAAATTGATGTCATATTGGTGGAAAAAAAGAACAAAGAACAGGCGTCGACAAAGCTTGCGGCGACCCTTAAAAATGAAAACCTCGCCACCCCGAATATGTTGGTTGCGGCCCTCATGGATGGTGAAGTTGCCCTGTTTATTGCCATGTTCTCTGAATTAACTGGGCTTAACCAAACCCTGACTGCCAGGATCATTTTTGAGCCGGGGGGGGAAGGTATGGCTATTGCTTGCAAAGCCGTCGATATCCCGGAGTTTCAGTTTGGCACTTTATTTAAAATGAGCCGAAAGTCGAAACCAAGTGTTGCTAAAGCTCTAGATATAGAGCTACCAAAAGTTCTTCACTTATACCGACGCATGGACCCTGAAGCCGCTGTAAAGGTTCTTCACCGTTGGCAACGTGGAGGCGAATATTTATCGGCTATTCGTTTGTTGCAAAATGACGGATAACTCCCCAAAACGGCGCCCTCGCAATTGGCGATCCTTTGATGGCTCCCTCAACGAGCGGGCCTCCATTGCTCTGTCTCGTTTGGAAGATATCACCCGTTTGGTTTCAGAATGGGTATGGGAAGCGGACTCCGATGGTTGCTTCACTTATCTTTCAGACCGTGTCCTGGAAGCTCTGGGGTTTCACCCCATGCAACTGATCGGTAAGGGTTTCAAAGACCTTGGTGAGTTTAAAAACCTAAAGCAAAACGCCACAGAACCTAATTGGCAAAAACCCTTTCGTCATTTTGAATTTGTCGCCAAACATAAAGACGGAGAAGAACGTGTTTTCCATGTCTCAGGGTTGCCGATTTTTAATCCTGAAACTTGGAAATTTGATGGGGTTTGTGGTATCTGTGAGGATGTCACAGATCGGTTAAAAAAGGAAGAAACCCTTAAGAAAGCCTTTGAAGAGGTTCGGCTTGCTAACCGAGCGAAGACCAATTTTCTTGCCAATATGAGCCATGAATTACGTACTCCTCTTAATGCCATTATTGGGTTTAGTGACGCCATGCTCACTGGGGCTTTGGGCCAGATGGATGCAGAACAAGTCCATACCTATACAGGCCATATTAAGCATGCTGGTGACCAGCTTCTACGCTTGATTGATGATATCCTTGATGTTGCGGCTATAGAAGAGAATGAAATTTCTCTTCGAGAAGAACCTGTTGATCTTCACGATGTTTTTGAAACAGTGAGCATGATGATGAGCCACCGTGCGATTGATAATGGAATTACTCTTTCTTTTGAAATAAGTGATGACCTTCCCCTGATTAGGGCGGATAGCCTTCGGATAAAACAAATTATGTTAAATTTGATTTCCAATGCTCTTAAGTTCACCCAACGAAATGGCACCGTTCAATGCAAAGCGATCATCGATCTTCATGATTCAGTCCGGATCACAATTGAAGACACAGGGATCGGTATGAGCAAAGCAGAAATTGACGTTGCTCTTGTTGCCTTTGCTCAAGTAGAAAGTCCCTTTAGCGCCAATAATGACGGGTCAGGTTTGGGAATACCTCTCACCAAAGGGTTGGTTGAAGCCCATGGGGGGTACCTCAGTTACGCCAGTGAAAAAGGCAAAGGGACAAAAGTCGAGGTCACCTTACCCCCTTCCCGTACAGTTCCTATTGAAAGCGTTGGTTAAGAGGCTTTTGCCTGATGGGGAATATGTTTGAACGACGTCAGCATTTTTCTAGCGCTTCACCACTTTGATCCACCTGAGTTGATGGGTCTAAAATGAAAGTAATGATTTTAATACTGGGCGAAAACCTTGAAGCCTTTTTCGCCAAAAGCGATGACCTGATAAGCTTCTTTTTCATCGCCTTGCTCCATTCCAGGAGAGCCGATAGGCATACCAGGAACCGCAATGCCGCGGACGTTAGGTTTTTCGCTCAAAAGTCGTTTGATGTCGTTAGCAGGGACGTGTCCTTCAACAACATAACCGTTCACCGTGGCAGTGTGGCATGACCCCATTTCATGAGGGACTTTGAAATGATTTTTAACGGCCGTCATTTCATCAGTGTCATGGACTTGAACTTTGAAGCCAGACTGTTTCAAATGATCGACCCAATCGCCACAGCACCCGCAACTTGGGGATTTATAAACGACCAATTCTCCTGCATTAGCTTGAGAAATAATTTGAGCTGGCGCTCTTACTTGCCAGTTCATCCAGGAAAATCCAGCGACGCCGATAACCGCAATGAAGCCAATCAAAAGAATTTTGTAGTTTGCCATGGTTTAATTCCTAAAATTTAAGGACCCATTCTGAAATGTCTTTGAGGACAATTTTGGCCTGAAGGTCACGAAGGAGCATATGATAGCCGTTTTCATAGGTCCTAATCATGGTCTTATTGTGACGGATTTGGGGTAAATTTTCCAGCATTGCTTTGGTGGGCTCTTTTTTGATGATCTCGTCTTTATCTCCATAAAGGATAAGCATTGGCCCTGAGATTTTTTTGGAGGCTTCTAAGGCGGCATCCATTAGGTTCGTCAGGCCGTTCATGGCATCAATGCGGGTGCCCTTGATCACATAGGGGTCACGCCCTAAGGCCTTGAGCATTTCTACATTATCTGACGGGGTGATATTGAGCCCCCGCCCGGTGAGTGTAACTTCAGGAAAAGTATGCACCGCCAGCCATAAGACAAAACGTTGGTAATGGGGCATGGTTGAGCGCCCCCAAACGGCGGGAGCGGAAAGAATGATCCCGTCGCGATTTGGCGGTTGGGCACTGGTTACGGCAGTCATAATCACCGCCCCGCCCATACTTTCTCCCAAAAGAAAAAGTGGGACACCAGGGTGTCTTTGTCTAAGGAGTTTGCTCACCTCTGTAAGGTCACGACCCATGCCCTGAATACTCGACCATATCCCCGGATGAGGCCCGGCTCCAAAACCTCGCTGGTCATAGGCATAAACTGAAATGCCACGGTCATTGAAATATTGAGCAGGCTTGGCAATGAAGGCGCCGTAATCATTAAAACCATGCAGCGCCAGAACGACCGCTTTTAAGGGTTTCTCTGTGCGCCAGGAGCGAAAGGGAAGGCGTTCCCCATCGCTGGCAACAAACAGGTTTGCCTCTAATCGGGGTGCTTGGGTAGATGGACCAGGAATGATGTAGTGAGGGGAGCAGGCAGAGAGGGCGAAGAGGGTTAAAAGGAAAAGGAGAGGTTTCACAATATAGTCATGTCCGGCTCGATCGGGCATCCAGGATTGCAAGAAATAAACGCTTGGTTTTTTGCTAACTCTGGGTTCCCGCTTTCGCGGGAATGACAATAGAAGAGAGAGCTTGGATATTCCGTTCAAGCATTTTCCCCGTTGTCATCAGCCCTAGTCAGGCTGAGGAAGATGTCTTCAAGGTCAGTTTCAGCTGTGGTGAGGTCTAGGATTGATAAGCCAGCCTCATTCACAGCGCGGAGAATATCGCGGATTTGAGTTTGGCTGGGGCGGTATTTGAAGAAGAAGCGGTTGCCAGGGCGACGTTCAACATTAAATTGCTTGAGTCCTTCAGGAACTTCACAAACATCTTCATTTACTATTACTGTTAGCTCTTTGGCATCCAAACGACCCAGTAAAGCGTCTTTGGTATCGCAAGCAATCATTTCTCCGTGGTTGATAATGGCGATGCGATCACAAAGCTGTTCGGCTTCTTCCAGGTAATGGGTGGTTAACATCACCGTGGTGCCTTGGGCATTCATTTCTTTAACCGATTCCCAAAGCTGGTGGCGGAGTTCAACATCGACACCTGCGGTAGGTTCATCCAAAACCAGCACTTTGGGGGCGTGGACCATGGCTTTAGCCACAAGTAAGCGCCGCCTCATACCACCGGAGAGAGTCCGGGCATAGGCATCGGCCTTATCAAGCAGGCCAACTTGCTTGAGAATTTCTTCAGTGCGGCGGGATTTTTTCGGCACCCCAAACATCCCTGCCTGAACTTCAAGAGATTCTCGCGGCGTGAAAAAGGGGTCAATATTAAGTTCTTGGGGAACGATGCCAATGGCTCGTCTGGCGGCACGCATGTCCGATTCGATATCGTGATCCCAAATACGAGCCTCACCAGATGTCTTGTTAACCAGACCAGCTAAGATATTGATCAAAGTTGATTTACCGGCCCCGTTAGGACCAAGAAGCCCAAAGAATGACCCCTTGGGAATTGCCAGTGAAACGTTGTTCAACGCCTTCTTAGGTGGGAGTTTCCCCCGCCCGGCATAGGTCTTACTTAGCTCAACCGTTTCGACGGCAAAATCGGACATTCATTACTCGCTTTTCAAATATACTTTAGGTCGTCCACAAGAAAGTTTGCAGATGTTCCACACGGGGCATTGATCCCTTGGCTGCAATCGCTATCATCCGGCAATCACTTCGGTCAACTCTTGAAAGAGGAAAGTCATGGAGTCCGTCGAGACTATTGAAGTTCAAAACCGCGCTGTTTCTTGTGATGGCGACGTCGAAACCTCTTCACACCCCCGGGTTTATCTTGAGATAAACGATGGCGGTGATGTGGTTTGTCCTTATTGCAGCAAGCGCTATGTGTTGGCTGAAGGTGCCACCGATAGCGGTGGGCATTAGGAAGCTATAAAAACGCCATTCCCGCAAAAGCGGGAATCCAGGGTGCCCTAAAAATTCTGGAAGTTTATCCAGAATCTCTGGATGCTTGGGTCAGGTCGGGCATGACTGTGATGGTCGCCGTTTGTTTTCTTGATTGAAAAGGTACATTGAGATGAAGCACGTTTTTCTTGTAGACGGGTCGGGCTTCATTTTCCGGGCCTTTCACGGTTTGCCGCCAATGAGCCGTTCTGATGGTACTCCGACCAATGCGCTCTTTGGTTTCTGTACCATGCTGATGAAGCTATTGGACGATACGGAAGCTGATCATATCGCTGTGGTTTTTGATACGGCGCGCAAAACCTTCCGAAACGACCTTTATCCTGAATATAAAGCCCATCGCCCTCCGGCACCTGATGAACTTATCCCTCAATTCCCTTTGATTCGGGATGCCGTAAAAGCCTTTAATGTCGCTAGTGTAGAGATGGAAGGCTTTGAAGCTGATGACCTAATTGCCACTTACGCTAAGCAAGCTGCTGAGCAAGGGGCCGAGGTCACAATTGTATCTTCAGATAAAGACCTGATGCAATTGGTTGATGAGCGCATCACGATGTTTGATGCCATGAAAAATAAGATTATTGGCGCTGAGCAAGTGATTGAAAAATTTGGTATGGGACCAGACAAAGTTATCGAGATACAGGCTCTTGCTGGGGATAGCTCAGATAACGTACCGGGTGTTCCAGGCATTGGCGTTAAGACAGCCGCACAGCTCTTAACGGAGTATGGTGATCTTGAATCCCTGTTGGCACGAGCAGGAGAAATTAAACAGCCAAAACGCCGAGAAAAGTTGATCGAATTTGCTGGTGATGCGCGGATTTCACGCGAGCTAGTCACCCTGCGCCAGGATGTGCCGATCACTGTTCCATTAGAAGAATTTGCCACTCGCAAACCTGATCCTGAAACCTTGTTGGGTTTCTTGAAAGAACACGAACTCAAACGGCTGTTAAGTAAAGTTGCCAGCCGTTATGGGAGTGATGTTGCGATTGAGAACGCACCCCCGGAAATGGCCGTGCCGGAGAAAGCTGAGTATGAGCTTGTCCAGGATATGGCGAGCCTCAAGAAATGGATAGACGAAGTCTACGAGGCTGGTTCGGTGGCTGTGGATACGGAGACCACATCGGTTGATGCGATGCGGGCGTCTCTGGTTGGAGTTTCTCTGTCTATTGAACCGGGTAAGGCTTGTTATATCCCTTTGCGCCACAAAGGACCTGAAGTTCAGGGCTCCTTGTTTGATGAAGGACCAGCAGAAGATTCGGCTCCTGAGCAGATTTCGTTTGATGAAGCGATGGCGGTTCTTAAGCCCATGTTTGAAGACCCGGCGATCATGAAAATCGGGCAGAACCTTAAATATGATGCCTTGGTGCTTTCTCAATCCTTCAACGGAGGGACTAAACTTGCACCAATTGACGACACTATGTTGTTGTCTTATGTGCTAGAAGGCGGCGCTCATGGACATGGTATGGACGAGTTGGCTCTGCACCACTTCGACTATAGCACCATCAAGTTTAAAGACGTTGCCGGGGCGGGCAAGAAACAGGTTACTTTTGACTATGTTGAGCTCGATAAAGCGCTCGATTATGCGGCTGAAGATGCTGACATCACCCAACGCCTCTACCGAGTTTTAAAGCCACGGCTTGTTACAGATAAAATGGCAACGGTCTACGAAACGATTGAGCGACCGCTAGTGCCGGTTTTGGTGGAGATGGAGCGCAACGGTATTAAGGTCAATGCCCAGGAACTTAAACGCCTTAGTGATGACTTCGGTCAACGTCTTAATGAGCTGGAAGGCCAAATTCATGAGTTGGCGGGACGTGAGTTTAATGTCGGTTCGCCAAAGCAGTTAGGCGAAGTGCTGTTCGATGAGCTGGAGCTTCCCGGTGGTAAAAAAGGCAAGACCGGAGCTTACACCACGGGTGTTGAAATCCTGGAAAAACTGGCGACGGAAAGCGACCATGAAATGCCGGGCAAAGTATTGCAGTGGCGCCAGTTGGCGAAACTCAAAAGCACCTATGCCGATGCATTGATTGGGCAGATCAATCCAGACACAGGGCGGGTGCATACGTCGTTTTCTATGGCGGGAACGACCACGGGGCGGTTGGCGTCATCTGACCCCAATATTCAAAACATTCCCATCCGCACCCTTGAAGGACAAAAAATCCGCAAGGCATTTGTTGCTGAGCCGGGTCACAAGTTGATCAGCGCTGATTACTCTCAAATTGAATTACGGCTGCTGGCCCATGTCGCAGAGATTGATACCCTCAAAGAAGCTTTCCATAACGGGCAAGACATCCATGCCCTGACCGCCTCACAAGTCTTTGGTGTTCCTATCGAAGGTATGGACCCGATGGTGCGCCGCAGTGCTAAGGCTATCAACTTCGGCATTGTTTATGGCATTTCTGCGTTCGGCCTTGCTAAGCAGTTGGATATCTCCAACGGCGAAGCCAAAAACTATATCGACAGCTACTTTGAGAGCTACCCCGGCATTCGTGCTTACATGGATAAGACCAAAGAAGAGGCTCGGTCTTTGGGTTATGTGACCACCTTCATGGGGCGCAAATGCCATATTAAGGGCATTAATGAGAAGAACCCTAATATGCGTAACTTTGGGGAACGCGCTGCCATCAATGCGCCGATCCAAGGCGGGGCTGCTGATATTATTAAGAAAGCCATGATCCGCTTGCCGAATGCCTTGGAAGAAGCTGGGTTAAAAGCAAAAATGCTGCTTCAAGTCCACGATGAATTGGTGTTTGAGGCCGTCGAATCTGAGGTTGAGGCGACCATAGCCGTTGCCAAGAAAGTGATGGAAGGCGCGGCTCAATTGTCTGTGCCTTTAGATGTTGATGTCGGCTTTGGTGATGATTGGACCGAAGCCCATTAGGGAACTCGTAAAATGACTTTGAGGTTGTCAGTTTTTATCGCAACTAGCTTGGATGGTTTTATTGCCAGATCAGACGGTGATCTTGATTGGTTAGACGCAGCGAATGAATTGGTTACTGAGGGGGAAGACTGCGGGTTCCATGATTTTATGGAGTCCTGTGACGCTCTCATCATGGGTCGAAAAACCTATGAGAAAGTTTTATCCTTCGGGTCTTGGCCTTATGGGAGCAAAAAAGTCATTGTCCTAAGCCGTAACAAAATAAGCTTTCCGTCACATATACCAGAAACCGTGAGCCATTCGTCGGAAACCCCAGATCAGTTATCCCAGAGGCTGTCGAGTGAAAGTGCGAAAAGGCTCTATATTGATGGCGGGAATACCATCCAGAGGTTTCTTGCCGCGGGTCTTATCAATGACCTGACGATTACAGTCATTCCTGTGGTTTTGGGCCAAGGAATCCCTCTGTTTGGTGATCTTAAAAAAGACATACCCCTCAAGCTTGTTGATACAAGAAGTTATGATTTTGGCTTTGTTCAGTTAAACTATGATGTTGTCGGGGTAGTTTAGCGAAAAAAAGGGGCAGAAGGATGAAAAGCAAAATAGCCTTATTTTTTGAAGGGCAGGTTCTGCATTTTACCGGATTGTTGCTTTTGCTTTGCGCTCTTTATTTTGCTGTTCAAACAACGGAAATGCAGCAGGGCTCATTCTTGGGCCTTCAAACAACAGACTGGATCGTTCTTGCAGCAGGAAATGCCATTGCCCATCAGGTTTATGTTTGGCTGTGCTGGCGTTGGGAGTTGTATTCCCAAGGCGTGACTTCGACCTTTGGCGAGAAAGCGTTTCTTCTCTACAAAATTGTTTTCTCTATTCTCATAATTCTCCGGCCCGTTCTGGCCTTCTTATTGGGTTGGTCAAATCGGGGAAGCCTGGATATTAACCCGTGGGTTGGTTATGGTGTTTCCCTCGTCTTGTTCCTACCAGCGATTTACATGATGTATTCCGTTGTTCATTTTTTCACCTTCAACCGGGCCTTTGGTATCGACCACTTCGATGCTTCATATCGCAAGGCACCTTTGGTGCGCGATGGCATCTTTAAATGGACCCCCAACGCCATGTATGTGTTTGGCTTCTTCATCCTGTGGGTTCCGGCTTTCCTCTTCCAATCCCAAGCGGCCCTCGTTGCGGCAGCTTTCAGCCATGTCTATATTTGGATTCACTATTTCGCTACGGAGAAACCTGATATGAAGCGAATTTATGGCTAATTAACTTTCCGGCTTTCCTTGCCATAGGAGTTCGTACCCAAGTTCTTTGGTTTCAGTACAAAATTCAGCTAAGGCACCAAATTTTTCTTTGAATATGTGGTCGGCGTGGCTGGCTTCGTGTTGGTCGAAACTTTTCCAGTAGGTGACAATGGCGAGGTGTTCGCCTTCACTGTCCTTGTCCCCAACTGAGCCCTCGTTACTAATAAACCCAGCGTATTTAAATACCTGCCCAGCGATGAACCCGCCTTGCTCATTGCCAAAAGTGTCTTTGACCACATTGCACATTTCGCCCATGGCCATTTCCACATCGTCCATATCTGCACCGGGCTTTAGGCGCACCAGGTTGAATAACATGACAGATTCATAGGGAATTTCGATAGGATGGAACATGGGGGCACCTTTCATTAGATAATATGAATATAAAGTGGTGTGGCCCAAGAAAATTTTCAAGAGGGCGTGTAATATTTCTGCTTTACAGAACATCCTCTCCCGCCCTTAATACCCCTCATGATAATGCTTCTTCCTTTGGCCTTGGTTATTGCCATTTCTGCTGCCCTTCTTATGCCGGGGCCAGGAACTGAATTATTTCAGTCGGGGATTGCTCCGTGGTTGGTTGCCTTGATTTTTTTGGTTAATGGCTATCAGACCGATCTCAAACACAGGCCAACAGGCAAGGCCTTGGGCACGGCCGTTGGGCTGATGACGGTGATTAATCTCTGTATTGGTCCGGTTTTGGGGATGGTTGCAGCTCAATTGTTTGGGTTAGAAGCAGGCTTGGCCCTTGGACTGATCGTTATGTCGACCGTTCCGCCAACCCTTTCATCTGGGATTATTCTTACCATGATCGCGGGGGGGGATGGTTTGTGGGCGTTGCTCTTTACCGTGGCTCTTAATATCCTCGGTATTATCTCTATACCCTTGATTTTGCCTTTGGTCTCTTCCGTCAGTGGGGGAGTATCTATTGAATCATGGCCTTTGTTTGAAAAACTGGTTTTTGTGGTGCTTATTCCCTTCTTAAGCGGACAAATCTTGCAGAAGATATTGGGTGCCGGGCATCTAAGTAGTGTACTCAAGCATATACCCACTTTTTGTATTACTCTTACTGTCTGGATGATTATGTCCAGCACTGCCAATGGGTTTGAGGCAAATGTGGAAATTCCGGTTCTGCCTTTGATCTATGTAGGCGTAGGCAGTTTTCTGGTTCATACTATTTTATTTGGCTTGTGTTATGGTGGTGCAAAGGCGTTGAGATTGCCGGATCGGGCTGTGAGCGCTTTTGTTTTTACAGGCAGCCAAAAGACCCTTCCTGTCGCCATTAGTATTCTGGCAGTACTGCCTATGGGAACAGGAAATGCAGTTCTGGCTTGTATCTTATTCCATTTTATTCAACTCTTCCTAGATAGCTGGATTGCCAGTCACTGGGGCAAGGCAAAAATACAATAAACTTTAAAAGAGGGACACCGTGGCTTTTAGGTTAATTCAGATTCTTGCTCCAAAACAGCACGCTGAAACCATCGTAGATCTTGCTGAGAAAACTGGGGTGGGGGATATCTTTGTTGATCTCGATGCCTTGGAAGAACGAGTGCAAATTAGATTAGTTGTTGGTTCAATTGACCGACAAAAACTGCTGGACCGTCTTCAGTTTGCCCTTAGGAATGAAGAGAATTGGAAGATTGTTGTTATGCCGGTTGAGGCGGTTATTCCTTTTGTTGAGGAAGAGGACGGCGATAAGGATAAAAAGAAAAGCAAGAACAAGCTTCCGCCTACAGGGTCAATCTCTACCCGTGAAGAGATGTATCAAGCGATGGTAAAAGGCTGCGCTATTGATACAAATTTTGTCACCTTAGCTGTGCTTTCAACCGTGGTTGCGGCTATTGGCTTGATGCAAGACAGCGTTGCAGTCGTGATCGGTGCCATGGTGATTGCGCCCCTTCTAGGCCCTAATATTGCGCTTGCTTTTTCAACAGCCATTGGTGATTCGGTTTTGATGATCAACGCGATGAAGACCAATATTGTTGGCCTCACCATAAGTCTTGTTTTGAGTGCGATGATACCTTTGTTTGTCCCCATCAACATGGAAAGCGTTGAGCTCATGGCGCGAACCACTGTTGGCTTTGATGGGGTGGCACTGGCCTTGGCTTCTGGTGCTGCGGCTGCTTTGTCGGTGACTACGGGTCTCTCGAGCACCTTAGTTGGAGTGATGGTCGCTGTCGCGCTGTTGCCACCAACCGCCACATTGGGAATGATGATTTCTTTAGGGGAAACTCAACTGGCTTGGGGAGCGTTGACTTTGCTGGCGGTGAACATTGTTTGTGTAAACCTCTCGGCAAACCTTGTTTTTGTGATTAAAAAAATTCACCCCAGAACATGGTATGAAAAAGAAAAAGCTAAAAAATCCATTATGATCAATATCCTGATGTTGGTAGTTCTCTTAGCTTGCTTATCTGTAATCATCCTGTTGAACACTTAAATCAGGCATCTCTGGAATAATCTGGCTAAAAAATTACAGTCATACTCAAGGCACCAAAACGGTCTGCCCCATTTTGTCTCTCAAATTCCTTTGTTCGAAGGACATAGGTAGCTGATAGTCGAAGTCGATCTAAGGTGATGGCGAAACCTCCCTGAAGGTCTCCGACGAGAGGACGCCTTTTGACATGATGGCTTTCAGCAAATGTGTTGCCATCCAGGAAAATATTGCGAGCCACCGCGCGGCCATCAAATCCAGCAAACAGGTACCAACCATACTCTCCTTTTCGCCGTACTAACCCTGAGCCTGGGAGGCTGGGGCGTATACGAGGAGGCCCATAATCCAAGTTAAGGTTTTTGCCTAGTCGAAAAACCCCGCCGCCATTGCCATAGGTGTAAATATTGCCAAGGGCAAAACCAGCATGGGGAGAAAAATCTAGCTCAAAGAACTTTGTTGACCAATCCAATGGGATACGCTTTTTGTAATCAAAATTTAAAACAACTCCCAACTCGTTTTTAATTTGGTGATCCCAGCCATTTGGATTTTGTAGCCCAAAGGTCTTGTGCCAAAATTTTTGTACATTCTCCCCTAAAGATAAGGGGCCTGTTACCCCCACATCAAGGGAGAGAGTTTTAAGGGTACTGCCACCGGTTCGGGGGTCATCTTCCTCTGCAAGAATTCCTAAGGTGCCATAGAGCCAGCCCGCGTAAGGTCGATCATCCGTGATGGCAGCGCTACTGCTAATGTCTTCAGGTGAAAACATATTTTGACCAAGGCCGACAATAACCGCGTCGATATCTTGATGTTTGATCGTAGGGAATTGGGGGCCGAGATACTTAGCCCAATCGTTAAAAACTGTTTTTTCAACGAGGCCCGTAACGCTCAAACCATTCGTAAAATGCCGATCTGTTAAGCCCGCAAAAAAGTCATTTTCAACTTGAAAACTGACCGTCCAATCACTGTCTTCGGCAACAGCATGGTGGGGAAGAATAAGCATTGGCAGTATAAGCCAATATACTATCTGAAATATTCCCCCTCTCATTTGGTGACCCTTTGCAGCAGTGATAAAATCAATGATTAGTTGAAGTAAATAATCACAGAGGATTTTCCATATGTCAAAGCCCGGGTGGGGAAACAGTAAAGGGGTGCGGCATTATCAGACCGCACCCCTTCATTTTTAATCTAAACCAGCTTTAGGCTGCTTTTTTACCTTCAAGAACCTTTGCCTTTGGTGTGCCTGAGGTGATTTTGATCTGGCGTGGTTTGAGTTCTTCAGGAACCACTCGTTCAAGATCAATATTAAGTAGGCCGTTTACAAGGCTGGCTCCTTTAATTTCAATATGATCGGCAAGCTGGAAACGGCGCTCAAAGGAGCGTCCTGCGATACCGTGATGCAAGTATGTTTTTGGTGTTTCATCGCGTTCAATTTTACCTGAAACCGTTAAGGTGTTTTCCTTGAGTACGATCTCAATATCATCTTCACCAAACCCAGCGACTGCCATGGTAATTTGGTAGGCTGTGTCTGAGAGAGCTTCGATATTGTAGGGAGGATAAGAAGCAGAAGCTTCATCCAAGCGTGAGGCAGAATCTAACATATTTTGGATACGGTCAAAGCCGATGGTTGAACGGAAAAGGGGTGAAAAATCTAAATTACGCATAGCCATATTCTCCTTCATGAGCAACATGGAGTTAAAGCCCCAACCGCTTGGCTGGAAGCCGTGGGGCCACCACCATGGTCGACCCCGAAAAAGTGACGGTCAAAACCCTGCAATAGGCATTTTGAGTTATCGTCAGAACTGATTTAGTTGGGAGAATGTGTTTCGCAAGAGGGGGAGTTAATTTTTTTCATCTGAGGTACTGTCTTCTGAATTAGATGTGTCTTCGTCTGTGTCTGTTTCAGGATTAGACGCTTCATCGCTATTTTCTTCAGTCGAAGTTTCGCTTGTTTCTTCTTCCAAATCTTCTTCGCCCTCAACAATACGTTTGCCCTTTCCACCCACCTCATCGGCTTCTTTGGCGTGACGAGCAGCCCTGCGTTCCTCAGCTAACTCATCATAAACGATTGAATAAAGGGTCATGGGTTTATCGATCCCTTTGAGCTCGTACTGACCCTCGTCAAAGAAATCTATGTTGGCTATTCCTGCACAGATGCTTTGGATGGTTGAAGAGACAAAGACCTCGCCTGTATCTGCTCGATCACAAATTCGAGCCGCAAGCTGTACTGTGGTTCCGAACAGATCATTGTCTTCAACAATCAATTCACCCGCATGGAGACCAATACGAATTTTGAGAAGTTCCTCTTCGTTGGGATCGCTCTCAGCCAGAATTTGTTTTTGAATTTCCGCGGCCGCTTCAACACCGCTTGAGGACACAGAGAATGAGCACATGATGCCGTCGCCTGTGTGTTTAATCTCTTTGCCATTATAGATGGTCAGGTTGCTTCTGACGATACGGTTGTGTTTGCGAACAACCTCTTGGGCCACTTGGTCGCCCTTTTCTTGATTGAGGGCAGTGGAACCAACCATATCAGTAAACATAACAGTGACTGGACCAGTTTCAGGATCTTTTGGTTTTGGTTTATTCCATTCGTCCAAAGCGTTTTTCATCTGCAAACCAACGGAAGAAACCTCGTTGGAGCGGATACGTGAGCGCATGGCATCAATACCCGATTTGAACATGCCTAAATAGCGGCTGTCTGTTGCCAGGTAAGAATCGTAGACCTTGGAAAACTTAACCCCTTGAGTTTTAGAGATACCAAGCATGGTGATGAGTTCAGCAAGGACTTCATTGCGGTCGTTGTTCTTAAGTCCTTCTTCAATGCCTAAAGCGTCGCAGGCTCCTGCTAAAAAGAGGCTCAATCCAAATTTATTGAACTTATCCAGGCGGACATTTGCAGCTTTAATTTCATTAATACCTTCTTCCAGGAAAGCCACTAAGTCATCACGGAGTTTTTCAACTTTGAGGGACTCTTTTTTAACAGCCTCTCTAATGGCTTCAGCTTCAGCATCTAGGTCTAAGCCATCCTCTTCTTCCTCATCTGAATAGACATAACCTTCTTCATCTTCTTCCTTATCAAGCCCGTCGTCTTCGGCGTCTTCACCATAGAAACCATCGTCTTTTACTGTGCTGCTAGATGATGATCGTTTTTGGTGAGAATGTTTTTGCTTGGAATGGTCGCGAGACCCAACACCATGTGATAAGTCAGGTGCTGCATTTAGGTCTTCTTTGTTGAGGATCATCATAGCCATGATGATTCCTGTGAACAAAAAAGCGAGGACAAAAACGGCAAAAAGAAGAGTTCCATAACTATTGCGACTGATCACGCCCGTGAGCAAATCTGTATTACGAACGATCAGAGAACCTGCAGCACTGAGGACTGTCCCTACGACAATAGATATGACAATAATCATCAATATTTTGCCAATAAGTCCCATACTGGAAGTTTTGGGTGCTTGACCGCCCTGTGTGGCGGCTTGTTGTTGTCCCGTTGGCGCTTCTGCAGGTGCGGATGTTTTTGTTTGGGTTTTTGCAGTGCCCTTTTTTGAGAATTCTTTTTTCTTCTGTGGGGGGGGAGATTGTTTGCTTTTCCCCCCTCCGCTTGGAACTCCAGCGCCGGCACTTTGAAAAACAGTAACTTCATTGGTTTCGTCAGTTTCGGGGTCGTAGGTCTCTTTGATAACCTTTACCGTGCCGATCCCTTTTTGCTTATCAAGGGTTTCGGCTTCCTTCATGGCAGCGGCACGTTCTAGGTTGTCATAGCGACCGTGCATAGACCACCGGCCATTTTGCATGGCCAAAACCTCGAAGGTTACTTTTTTACCCGCCAATCCCATTATGTCAGCCTAAAGTTAATCAAGTGCGCATATCGGCGAGCTTAAACGCTTCATTGTCATTAATGCACAAGTTTCAGGTTACACGTTCTTTTATTGCTAGGAAATGAAGAACTTCTTCATATCGTAGACAAAGCAACATGTTAGCATGGTTTTAGAGCATTTTGTTGGTATCGAACTTGTGTAGGCAACAAAAAAGGACCCTTCCCAATAGAAAGCGTCCTTCATGCCTACAGCAAAATGCTGCAAATTTTGAGTGCCTTAGTTTTTAAGACCGATTCCTGCAAACCGTTTATTGAACTTAGCCAATTGTCCACCGCTATCCAGGAGGCGATGAACGCCTGTCCAAGCAGGGTGAGACTTTGGATCAATGTCCAATTTCATGGTATCGCCTTCTTTACCCCATGTAGAACGGGTTTTGAAGGTGGTCCCATCGGTCATAGAGACCGTTATCTCGTGGTAGTCTGGGTGAATATCTTTTTTCATAACTTCCGCTCCGAAATCCAAGGTGCGTTGTATAGAGGAGGCCTCACCAGGATGCAACCCTGCAAAGTAAGAATTATTAAAAACCTTTTTGGCGCTTGTTTGAAGGCTTTTGGATGGGTATATGGCAAAGACCACATAGAAAGGGTGAATTATGGCATTATCTGAAAGCGCGTTTGCATCTCTTGGAAAAGAAACCTTGGAGAATATGCTCGATACGATTGAAAACAATCTTGGAGATTTTATGGATGTTGATCTCGTTTCAGGGATTCTCAAGATCGAATTAGATGAAGGAGGGGAATATGTTATTAACCTTCACGCTCCTAATCAACAAATCTGGATGTCATCACCCGTAAGTGGCGCTACTCACTATAGCTATGATGAAGCAAGCGAAACATGGGTTTCAACCAAGGGTGAAGCTGACCTGATGGAGGTTTTGGCCGCTGAGTTATCCAAAACGACCGGAGAATCGTTTAGTTTTTGATGAATCATCTTGGGTGTTTGCTCCGAAAGGAGTATTAATTCCCTTTAACGACATAAGCGTGGGCGTTCTGTAAATTGAAATGAATTGCTCAAAGGTTTGTTTCGGCGAAGTAGTCGAAGGGGGGTTGGGGACATGATGATTGATAGCGGTTCCGCCAAAACCGGAAAAATGGTCGAGCAAAAAAATCGTCTTTTATTAGAAACGATTCGCCGTCTTCATAGACGTAAGGCGACCCGGTCCCTGCAAAAGGTTTTAGCCAAAGCCTATCCTATTGATATTGCTTTAGTTTTGGCTTCGATACCTGATCATGAAATTACAGACATCTTTAATACTATAGCTGAGATGGAAATCCGGGCTGAGGTTTTAACCCGCTTGGATGTTCGCTCCCGTGACCAAGTATTGTCTGAAACCCAAGAAGACGAAATGACGGCTATTCTTGAAGCTATGCCGCCAGATGATTTGACGGATATGCTGGGGCAATTGGATCAAGAGCTTGCCGCTAAGCTTTTAAATGGCCTGGAGCGGGAAAGTAAGCAAGAGGTTGAAGAGCTTCTGCAATATGCGCCGGATACGGCAGGTGGTATTATGACCCCTGACGTCTTCTCCTTACATAGTAATATCAGAGCCTCAGATGCGATTGTGGCTATTCACGACCTGCAGGATGTTGAGACAGTTTTTTATCTTTACGTGGTCGATGAGGAAGAGCGTCTGCAAGGGGTAATCTCTCTTCGGGAACTCCTCCTGGCCCAGCCAGATGTGCTTTTACGGGAGTTAATGAATTCTCGCACTGTTAGTGTGACCACAGATGCCGACCAGGAAACCGTTGCTGATCTCGCCCGTCGTTATGAGCTGTTGGCGATTCCTGTTGTCGATGGGCATAATATCTTGGTGGGGATGGTGACCCTTGATGATATTTTTGAGGTCATCCAAAACGAAACTACTGAAGACATGTTGCGGATGGCAGGTACGAGTGAGGCGGAAATTTTCTCCGATTCGTCTTTCAAGATTGCCGGAGTCCGTTTGCCCTGGCTTTTTGCCGCCTTTGTCGGTGGCCTGTTTGCTACTCAGATTATCGCCCATTTTGAACACCTCTTAACCCAAGTTCTCGCCCTCTCAGCCTTCCTGCCTGTGATTATGGGTATGGCGGGTAACATTGGCGTGCAATCAGCGACAGTGACGGTGCGTGGCTTGGCAACGGGAACCTTAACCGTTCAAAACACCATGGCGGTTCTCAGCAAGGAGTTAAAAGTTGGCCTCATCCTGGGTATTTTCTATGGGGCCATCATTGGGGTTTTCAGTTGGCTGGTTTTCGGCAATTTAGATTTGGCGAAGATTGTCTCTCTTACAGTCGTTACCAACATGACGGGTGCGGCCATTTTAGCCATCTTGCTCCCCATGTTCTTCCACCGTATCGGCACTGACCCCGCGATTGCAACCGGGCCTTTTGTTACCACGGCCATTGATATTTTGGGTGTGGCAAACTTCTTTATTATTGCGTCGCTCGTTCTGGGTGTTGCGCCCTAAATACTTATATTTTAAGCCCCGAGGTGCATTATTTGAGTGATTTCAAGGGCTGTAGATTTCAAGTGGGTAAATGTGTCTTCGGTTATACTCGTTTCGTCACCAAACTCTGTCTCTAAGTTAACCCGCGACATGTAAATGCGGCCCCCTGTGTGTTTCTTGTTATCGGTTTCATCGATCAGCAAAGTTACAGGGTGGGGCTCATAGGGTGGGTTGTTCGGAAAGCCTTTTCTGTTCTCTCTGAAGTAATCATAAACCTGATGGTCCGTCTCATTCAGAGAATTGATTTCATCTTGATAATCCTCAAGGTTAATCAAGTCTGCCCCTCTAGATTTATTGAGTTTTTTCATGATCACGTTGGGCAGGTTATTGTGCTTTAGCATTCCTTCAATTACCTGATCGGCATGGCCATCCACATCGATCAAGCTGAAAATATTCTCCAGATAGAGGGTAATGTTTTTAACCTCTTCACCTTTTTTAAAACCTAAATGGCGGCACATGAAGTTTTGGTTTTTTTCATAGCGATAAAAAACCTGAAAAGCCTCGCTAGATATCGGTTTGTCTTGGCGCAGACATTCATAAAGATAAGCTGATTTTGTCCGTTGTACCGGGTGGCGAAACAAAGTCATCAATTGAAAACTTACCGGGAAATTTTTGTGGGCACCAAAGGGTAAATGTGAGGCGACAAAGCCAAAGTCTAAATCGGATGGCATCTGCTCAAATGGGGTATCAACCCGAACGATTTTGGGAGCTTTAAAGCTCGGCAGGAATTGCTTTATTTCGTGAAAAAGAGCGGTTCCACTGGCCTTCATTGCCATATAGATGGAGGTCCCGGCGGTTTTGGGAATGTGATAGAAAAATATCCGATCAAAGGTCGGCACACCGATGCCTAACGCCCCTCGATAAATCCGATAATCTTCCATCTGTTAGTCCGCCTGAACTGGATCCTGCTTTAAGAGCTTTGCCGCCGCAATGACGACAACGGCCATAATGATGGCTCCCCCGAAGAAGGGCCAGTCTTTTCCGAGAGTGGCGAAAAGGAAACCTGCCCAAGTTGGGCCAAGCACTCGGGCCATGGTGGAGGCCGAGCGGCTCATACCCATCATGGCGCCGCGCTCTTCTTCTCCGGCATATTGGGAGATTAAGCTGCTCAGGGATGGGGTGGTAACGCTAAAGCCATAGGCGAGAAAGATCATGGCAAGGAGAAGCATCGGCAAGGTGTGGGAGAAAGGAATAAGCCCCAAGCCAATTGCTAAAGCAATGCTGCCTTGTACGATGAGTTTCCGTTCACCAAATTTCCGAGCTAATCGCCCAATTGCGCCCCCTTGGATGGCGGCACTTATCACCCCGACAAAGGCAAAGAGATAACCGTTTTGCTCTGGCCCCCACCCATACTGGCGCCCTGACCACATAGCAAAAGTCGCTTCCATCCCAGCAAAAACGAAAGTGGAGAGGAAGGTCAGCAAAATGAGCATACCAAGCACAGGTAGGCGGAAGGTTTTTTTCAATTGTGCCCATTGGCCCACTCTGGGCTTGCTTGCAATCCGTTCACGGACTTCTTTGGAAAGGGATTCCTTGAGCATGAACAGAGCCATGATAAAGGCGACCGTTGAAAGGGCTGCTGCAGCAAAAGCCGGAAGCTGATAGTTCGCCGTTGCCGCATCAGGACCAGCCAGGATACCGCCAATGGCCGGGCCAATAATAAAACCAAGCCCAAAAGCCGCGCCAACCACGCCCATGCCTTTAGCTCTATTTTCAACCGTAGTGATGTCGGCAATATAAGCAAAAGCCGCCCCAATATTCCCTGCCATGAAGCCACCAAAGGCCCGGGCCAGGAACAGGACAATCAAGGTATCAGCAAAGCCAAGCCATATATAAGAAAGCGCCGCTCCCCCTAAGCTCCAGAGCAATACAGGTCGCCGACCAAATCGATCACTCATGCGCCCCAAAATGGGGGCAGCAATAAACTGAGCGAGAGAATAGGTCGCCATCAGAACCCCGACAGTGAACGGGTCCGCTGAAAAATGTTCGGCATAAAACGGCAAGAGCGGAATAATAATCCCGAACCCGATCAAGTCCACCAGAACAATCAAAAACAAAATCAGCATTGAAAAACTTGGAAACCTTATAAATCAGATTTTGCGGTTATAAGGAAGCCAAGCGGGGGAGGCAAGTGAGGATGGGTTTTGTTGGTGATTTTTGGGATTAGAAAGAACATGGGCTCTGCCCAAACCCGCAAAGGAACGTTGTTCCTTTGAACCTGATTTTTTGGAAATCTTGGAAGTGTATTTGTGAATTTTGAGGTTATTCAACGAGATCAAAAATAACTAGCGCCCCAGGAAAACCAATAAGACCTCGCATTAAACCATTTGTCCTTATCTGAGAACAAATCATGGTCTTCATTGAGCAGATTACTCTTTTCTGTGTCTATGTTTCTTAGATCTTTAACAACGCGATCCCAAGCTGTCTTAAAGTGCTTAATTTCTGAACCTGAAATGTTTATGTGGTTTGGTCGATTGGGAATTGTGGCAGACATCAAAAAAATAAAAATAAACATTGAAAATTCAATAAGTTGAGTATTTTTAGGATCGGTATGTTTTTCATCAAAATGAGCGGAAAGAGAAACTAGTTTTTCCCAGATTTTTGCCTCAATTGAACTATCGGCAATGGCAATTGCCTCACCATGTTGAACCCAAAGTGTTTCTTCTACATCCCCATCAAAATCTGCAACAAATATTTGATTTCGCTTTGCTAATACTTCTCGCCCTGATCCTCTAAACCACCTCTGTATATAATCAGTTTGTTCAACATCGTATTTCTTGGTCAAATTAAGGAGCACCTCTCTTTTACCATACGAAAAGATATTTATGTCCGTTATTTCTTTTGAATTAAGAGTCCAATGAGCAACAATTTTTTTCTCTTTTCTATTAAACTGTACTTGATCAATACAAAAATATCCAAACAAATCATCAAAGTGCTGTTCGTGGTCAATTAGGATGGGTGTAACCTTTTGATCTACCATAGAGGGTGCCATTGAAGAGAGAAATTCATTAATCCCGATTTCTTTTCCCAAATCTCTAGACATAACCCCTAGATAATTCGCAAACCTTGATTGGTATGTCCAAAATGAACCCAACTCAAATAGAACCGATTTGCTTATCAAATCTCGACTGAACTCACCAGTTTCTGTTCCGGTTTCAAGAACAAATCGTGGTACATTTCCGTACATTGAATTTAGTGCTTCTGATGATGTTAATTGCGCTAGATTCCTACTTATGGATTCATACATCCATGTTGCAGCAGTAGAGGCTTGAGAAAGGGGGGCTCCGTCAAGACAAGAAATTCGGGTCACTTCACCTTGAATATGTTCTACCAAAAAATTATGGCATATATTTATCATTTTTGAATATTCTTCATCTACTTCTAGATCGGATCTTGATACAGTGGTTTTTAGGTTCTTATTTCCTCTCACCGACAACAGTGTGCAGATGTTATCTCCGGAGTTCCTATAACCAGGTAATGTGTTCGCGACACGGATGCCTTCAACACAAACAGCTGGTGGCACTCCAATAGGAAAACTTGAGTAATTTCTAGTTTCTTGATACCTTACAAATCGTTGTTCTGGGCTAAAACTCTTCTGACAAGTTGTACCAAACTCATACTTTGCTAAACCGACTTGTTTGTTTTTTACAATATACTTTCTCTCAGCTTTTTCTGGCTTATCTGGGGACCATTTCTTTAGAACATCCTGTACAGAATCAAACCCAACTTTGCGAAACTCATTGCCATTTTCTTTGAACAAAATATCGCACTCTGGCAAAATAACCCAATGATCTAAAATTTTTCCAAGGTCGTCATCTTTAATCTTAACGCTTGGCCTAATGCGGAGTCTAATTTTGGTACCATGAGGTTCAACCCCCTTTAGTTCAGAGTCTCCATGGCTAAGCTTTTTGAGAAGATAATCTGCATGTACAGAACTCATGCGGATTCGATGGCCAACTTCTTGTTGGGATGTAATAATTTCAATATCATCTGAAATCATAAAGTAGGTAAGGACACCAATTCCAAATCTAGAGATTGGAGAAAATTCGCTATTTTGCGCTTTGAAATTTGGAGTATTGTAAAAAGATGACCCCACCTTCATGAGATGGTCAATAATGGTATTATAGCTCATGCCAACACCATCATCAATTACATCAAGATAACGTGTCGAAGAGTCCCAAACTACTTTAACAGACCCCATTTTAGAAAGTTGTACAGCTGGGTTGTTTTGTAAGTTTAGGTGGTGTTGAAATCTCACTGCATCAATAGCATTTTGAATTAATTCTCGTACGGCAACAGTAGGGTCATTGTAAATTGTGTGACCAACCAGAAGGTCAAGTAGGCGCCCCCTATCTAGTTGAAATTTTAAAGGACGAGGTATATTGCCCTCTACTAAAATATGTCCTTGTACGGTGTGCCAGGGGAAAAAATACCCAGTAGCGTCATCATGAAACTGACTTGTATCAGCCCACTTTTTTGAGCGCTGTATTTGGTCATTTGCATATGTGATATATTCAGTTAACGAAAAGAAAGGTCTTTCTTCGTCGAAATCCGCTTCGATTTGAATTACGTGGTTTTCTGTGTCTATTGGATCATAATTTCGCTTAAGCATCCCGACACACATAACACCTTGTTGCTTGTTCCACTCTTCAATGCCGAGTGGGTCGGACAGAGCTAAAATTTGGAAAGAAACAGAAGGAGTTCGGTCTTTAGTTACATGTAGTAAATCGGCAGTACGTAGAATGATTGCAGAAAATTGAATATTTGCTACTTCTTCAGAATCATTACCAAACCTCTGGCAAAGAGGGTACTTTTCAATATCTTCAATATCCTCCAAATGGTGGCTTTCACAGATAACTCCAAGGTTAGTAAGGAACCTGCTTGGAAGGTTTTTTAATCCGTTCTTAATAGCATCAGTTATGGGAGAAATGTCTTCCCCCCAGTCATATGAAACCTTACCAGTTATCCATTCGCGAATACGAATGGCGTGTTCTGTGCGAATAAACTCTTGATAAACAAACCTTTCAAGTTGTCCCTCATCTAATTCCTTTACTCTTTCACGATAATCGCTTCCGCTCTCTTCGTTCTCGAATAGATCATAAAACTCGTTAAATTTGCTATTTTGCCTCCGGTTTTTAAATTCTTCGGCTGTAACAACCATACCTAAATCGTGGAAATAAATTCCCAAGACAATCATCAACCAATCGATTGCAGTCATTTTTCCTTTAGTTTCAGGAGGTATCATCCAGTCCAATGACTTTAGCATTTGATCAATGTGACTGATATCATGAGCGGTATATGTTGAGAAAATACCTTCGACTCGCCCAATCATGGACAAGAGTTTAGCTACCTCGTTCTTAACCCCTATCAAAGAAAAGCCCGCAAAGTTGGGAAGTTTTTCTGCTTGTTTGGCGAAAATTTCAGCATTTGAGTTGGTACTGCTCATTCCTACCCCCTAGGTATTTTTATCAACAACTATTTTAACCAAAATATATTAAATGGTGGGAAAATCTATAAAATAACAATTTTAAGTATTAATTTCTGATGCGCAGAACATAATTAAGATGATCTAAATGTGGACGGCCGGATCAAGTCTGGGCATGACATTGTTCAGCCCGGGTTCAAAGGGGCAGGGCCCCTTTGCGGGTTTGGGCGGGGGCCCAAGGTAGATTTGGTAATCGGCTCACACGATCAATTATGGGCGACGTGGTGGAAGCCTTTTTCGGGCAGGTGTTTTTCTTCATGGCTGAAGTTGCCGTGGGGGGTGCCGTGGACAAGAGTTTTTAAACACACCAAAAAAAACAGAAATTCCCCCTATGTAGCTCAGGTTACATAAGTGTCGCCTAATGTTGCTTAAGTTTCGATCCGAGAGATGAGCCAAACGGTTCATGCCAACAAAAGGATTTGAAACATGCAGTCCATGAAATTTTTCATTGATACACACGATGCGGCCAAGGACACCTTTCCTGCGGGTCTAACGCCCGAAGGTTTCTTCGCTCAATATATGCAGGTCTGTGCTGAAGAAAATGTGGTCATCCTCCGCGTCCATGTGGCCTACGAGGATAGTCGTGCCTTTTGCTTTACCATGGCTCCTGACGAAGCAAGTGTTCGCCGGGCCCATGAGCGGGTTGGCTTGCCATTTGACAGCATTTCTGAAGTCAAAACCGCGACGCCGGGTGATACCTTTTTTCAGCCCAAAGCGGCCTGATTTTTCTACCTAACAACAATAACTTATTAGGAACAAAGTTGATGAAATACCTTATTAAAAGCGCTGTTGCAGCCCTTAGTTTATTGGCCTTTGCAGCAACTCCAGCTTCTGCTGGGGGCCTTAACGACGAAACCATTTTTGCGATCTTTGATCAGGCGAATATGGCTGATATTGCCACCGGACGTCTTGGCTGGAAGAAAGGCCAAAGTGACGAAGTCCGCAAACTCGCCAAGATGGTGGTTACGGATCATAGTGCCGTTCAACAAATGGGGCGTGAAGTGGCTAAAGAGATGGGTATTTTGGGCACCCCACCTGATGGGGATCAGTCCTGGGCAGGACAAGCAGAAGCTCTGAAAAATCTCAGTGCGCTTTCTGGCAAAGCATTTGATGAAGCTTATCTTCGCTATGAAATCGGCTATCACACTGCCGTTATTGCGGCGATTAATTCTACTTTATTGCCGTCTATTAAGAACGAAAAGTTCAAAGCTCTTGTCGTCAAAGTTCTACCTGGTTTTGAGCATCACTTAGCAATGACGAAGGCTGCTGCCGACAGGATGGGTGTCAGCTACTAAGCCTTTTATCTCGAATATCCTCTAGCGTTGACGTCGGCTTGCAAATGTTTCTTTAATGTTTGCAAGTCGGCGTTTTTTAAAGGGATGAATTTTGGTGCAGAATATTACAAATTTGACCGACAAGCTCAGTGAAAAAGGGCGTGCTATGTTTATGGAGCGCATGGTCAGTAAAACCTTTGTCAAAGGGCAACAGGCCATTGATAAAGGCGATAGTGTTTCCGGTGCGTATTTCGTTATTAGCGGCGCTCTTCGTGTATTCACACTTAGTCCTGAGGGAAAAGCTGCCACGCTCTATCGAATTGAGCCGGGTGAAACCTGTGTGTTGGCGCTCAACAGCTTGTTTAATGATGTGCTCTATCCTGCGTGGGTTGTCGCAGATGAGGAAACGACCATTGGCGTCTTGCCCGGAGCTGTCTATCGGCAGTTATTTTCCACAGAAATGATCATTCAGGACATCACCGTTCGTGCCCTCTCAAGTGCTGTCTTTGGTCTGATGTTTGAACTCGAACAACGGCTGGCCCAAACTGTAGAACAACGGCTGGCGAATTACTTGTTGTTGCGCGCTTCTTCCGAAGCAAAGGTCCAAAAAACTCAACAAGAACTCGCCTCAGAAATAGGCACCTCGCGGGAGGTGATCGGCAGACTCATGGCTCAATTTGCTGAAGCAGGGTTGCTGCAAACAAAACGAGGCATGGTGACTTTGCTGGACCGCAGTGGGCTGAGTGGAGTCGTGCAGGGATGAGGTATCAATTTGCTGAACTGCTTCGGCTGATGGGAAAAGAAGTAACGACCGAAACCTGCAAAGGACTGCTGATCCTTTGAACCTGTTTTTTTGAAAGCCTCTCGCTACATATGTTATGCCCGGACTTGACTCGGGTATCCTCGGGCTTTTGCGGAATTAGTAAACTGTCACCGTAATTCCGTATGGATAGTAACGGTTATGCAATAGTGTGCATTGAAGTTTTGAAGCCTTGCAAATGCGCAATATATGTATCAAGAAATTGATTGAAAGATTTAGCTGGTTCTATTCTGGCTGACAATGTGTCGATGCAATGAAAAGGTTCTAAATTGCGGGGAATTTTTAATGGTAATGGCTTTCCCTTATCTTGCGCTTTTTTCAATTTTTTCCGGATGAAATTTACTTTGTTTGAAACAAATAGCTCAAAGAGGTAAATCAAAAATTTTCCTCTAATCCATATAAGTGGGTCTTCTCTTTGTAATAAATTCAGTATTTTATCGAAGTCATTTCCTTCAATTTTAAATTTTTCTACATTACACATTTTGATATATTTATTTGGCGCATCATCAAGTGGTAAAACTTCTAAATTATCTTCTAGTTTGAAAATTTCTTTTAGTTTTACGTTGTTAAAGGTAGGTTTCATATTATTGCTTTTCATATAGATACTAAAAGCCATGAAAGGCATAATAAAATCACAAAATTTTTTATAAACTTTTTGGAAATCAAGTAAAATATCATTGTAATATTTTGTATTCTTGTTCATCCCAACCAAATCTTTGAGTATGATTTTTAATGATTTTTTGTTAACGAACTGAGATTCTATTGAATAATAATCTGTTATATATGTGTTTATGCTAGGGCTTATTTGAGTTTTACTAAAGTCATCAAAATCTCTATCACATAAAAAAAGGTATCTTTTGTATTTCTCACCTTCTTCTTCAATTTTTTCTCGTACTTGAGAAACCCTTTTTTTACCTTTGCAGACATAGAAGTTTAGGTCTTGTATTTGAGATTTATTATTTAACATAGGAGCATACACTTGTCGGTCTTCATGTCCTTCAACAAAAACATGGTGAATGTTGTCTTCATTTGAGTAATTTATTCGAAACTCATGAAAAATTGCGGCCTTTGAACCAGCGCTATCATTGAGGTACTCTTTCCAGTCACTATAATAATCCATTGAATTAATTCTCTACTTAATAAAGTGCCGTAAATCATGAGTTATGTCGTCGAGGCTATTGTCGTAAATGAATGGAGAATGGGTTACGCCTACTAAGAGACTGCAATGACCTGAGTTAACGATGTCTTCTAATAAAATCTTCTGCCAGGGTACAGAGAGAGATAATTCTGGCTCATCAATTATAACTGCTTTTGAGCCATTCCCATCTAAAAATAGATGCGAAAATATTGAAATTACTTGTTTTTCACCGGAAGAAAGATCACTGAAATCCAATCGATCGCCATAGATATTAATGATCTCAACATCGTAGGTATCTGCTTTATATTTAATTTCTTTTCCCGGTCTTAAATATCTGTTGCAAACATTGATGAACTTTACAATTTCACTCTCTTTTTCTTTTAAGTCATTATAAATATAGACTAATTTAGTGAAGTAGTGGGCTAGATACTGTTCGTCAGTTTCGAAATCTTTTTTTCTTTTATCTTGAAGTGTTCGAATGCGTTTTTTAAGCAGGTCTTTGTCTTCTGTACTGAGTGCGTCTTCACTTACCCTTGCTAGGACATCTAACAAATCATCTTCTTTTAGCGATTTGATTTCACTGGCCTTAAACTTATTGGCATCCCCTCGGATAACTTCTTTCAGGTAGTTTGCAGATAACTCATTGTATCTGTGAAGAGAGAAGTCTTTTAATTCTTTTAATGTGCGATTGATGATTTTTTTTACATCGTCCATACCAAAACTTACAAGTTCCATGTAGTGGCTTGTATTTCTTGTAAATGCTGTCGATGGGTTGTCGTCAAAGTAGCGACGCATTTTTTGCTCAAAATCAGGAAATACTTCATTGATATCTTTTTCGATACGACGATATGTAGGTAGATAAATGGTTTTGTGGTTATATAATTCTTTTAATTGTTTTGAGATTTCTTTTCTTGAGCTTGAGAAAAGGTCTTCATCTGAAAATCTCCTAGTTATGAATCGATGAAATTGAGATACATCTGAGCTAGTCGTGGATAATATGTCAGCATAATAAGCTAGCTTAATGTCAGTTTTTTTCGTTGAAATAAACTCATCAAAAAGATTGTTGTTTTGTAATGCTGTAAGGTGGCGGTGAACCTTTGAACTTGGACGGGATTCAGCGATAAAACGGGAAACTCCTCCAAGATGAGAGATATCTTCTCTGTTGCAGTCTATTTTGGTCTTATTAAATTCGATAGCGATGCTGTCAAATTGGTATTGAAGTAAACGGTCCCATTGTTGTGTTATGAAAAAATAGAAAATGTTTATTACTGTGCTTTTTCCAGTTCCGTTGGGGCCTATCAGTATCACACCAGAAGGGGATAGAGGTAAGTTGATATTTCTGGACCCAAATAAATTTTCTATTTTGAAGTGCTTTATCGTGCCCATTGAGTGTGCTCTTTTTAGTTGCTTATAATATGTATTATGCTTCTATTTGTTTGCATATATGCATTGAAGTCTATAGAATTTTTAATTGTATGTTCTTATGGATACAATGGCTTATTATAGAACTCTTTTGCAAATCCAGGGACAGTGTATCTTTTTTCTTAAGCCCAGGTTAGCTCATCATATCTCCTTTTTTGCAAACTGTCAGAAAAATTAATCCATCCACTTTTAGGGGAGGTTAGGAGGAGTAAAGGCGAGGCGTTAAAGGAAAAAATAAGTGTTTGCCATCTATACCCCCTCCGGCTCCCCCTAGAAGGAAGAGGGAAAAATTTCTTTTCCTGTAAGCATCGATTCAAAGGGACGATACCCCTTTGTGGGTTAGGGCAGGGCCCACGGTTTTTAAACCTACTTCAATGCCGCACAAGCTTTTTGAATACGGGTGCAGGCTTCAGTTAGGGTCTCGTTTGAAGTGGCGTAAGACACCCTAAAGTAAGGTGATAGGCCGAAGGCCTCACCTTGGACGGCGGCGACACCTTGGGACTCGAGCAAGTAGGTAACGAAGTCACCGTCGGTTTCGAGTGTTTTGCCTTCGGGTGTGATTTTGCCGATGACACCAGCGCAGGAGGGGTAGACGTAGAAGGCGCCTTCCGGGGTGGCGCATTCTATGCCTTCGGCCTCATTGAGCATTTTGACCACCAGATCACGGCGAGTTTTGAAAGTTTTGTTGTTTTCTTTAATAAAATCATGCGGGCCGTTAAGAGCTTCGACAGCAGCGGCTTGAGAAACAGACGAGGTGTGCGTCGTGCTTTGAGACTGGACCTTGTTCATGGCTTTGATCACTTCGGCAGGTCCGGCGGCATAGCCAACTCGCCAGCCGGTCATAGCGTAGGCTTTTGAAACCCCGTTAAGGGTCAGAGTGCGGTCCATGAGGCGCGGTTCAACTTGGGCTGGGGTAACGAACTCAAAATCATCATAGACGATGAATTCATACATATCGTCAGGCATGACCCAGACATGCTCATGGCGCACCAGCACATCGGTGAGGGCTTTCATCTCATCTCGGGTGTAAGCAGAACCGGTTGGATTGGATGGGGAGTTCAGCACCAGCCATTTGGTTTTGGGGGTGATGGCTTTTTCCAGGTCTTCTGGTTTGAGTTTGAAGTTGTTGGTGCTGGGGCAATCGACAAAAACCGGGGTACCTTCCGCCAGGAGCACGATATCAGGATAAGACACCCAATAAGGGGCGGGAATGATGACTTCATCGTCGGGGTCAAGGGTTGCCATGAAGGCGTTATAGATGGTCTGTTTACCGCCACAACCGACAGAAATTTGGTCAGGGGTGTAGGTCAGATCATTATCGCGCTTGAGCTTGGCGCAGATGGCCTCACGCAGTTCGATGGTTCCGGAGATTGCGGTATATTTGGTTTTTCCAGCTTTAATAGCTTGATTGGCGGCTTCTTTTATATGCTCGGGGGTATCAAAATCAGGCTCCCCTGCGCCAAGGCCAATAACATCACGACCCGCAGCGCGTAATTCTGCCGCTTTCATGGTGACAGCAACAGTTGGTGAAGCTTTGATTCGTGACAAGCGGGAAGCGATAATAGCCATGGCCTTAACCTTTCAGAACGTGGGCTTTTGGTGCCCAAAAATCATATTTCGCAAAAAAATAACGTTAAATACAATAAAAATGCTATATGATTATGTAAATAATGCTTCAAGGGGTTTGACTCCCCGGAAATACGTGCGATATGGAAGTATATATTTCCACTAGCACACTATATAATGTCAATGGCAATGAGCCACGAGATAGGAACGATAAGATGGCGACGGATGAAATCGTTGAAGTAACTCCTCAAACCGCAGATCAGTGGCGGGAGAGTGGCGAGGCTATATTGATCGATGTCCGCGAAACCAGCGAGTATGATTATGAGCATATTCCAGGCTCGCTTCTTTTGCCGTTGTCTTTTCTTGATCCGGACGTTTTCCCACCCTTGAAAGATAAGAAATTGGTGATGATCTGTGCCATAGGCAAACGTTCCGCGGCTGCCTACAAACAATTAGCCAAAGCAGGGTATGAGAATATGTTTAACCTTGAGGGGGGAATCGGGGCGTGGCGCAAAGCCGATCTTGAACTTCAAGGGGTGCGGTTCGAAGAAGAAGATTACTCTGTCTAACGCAGAAGCACTTTAACCTTAAGACCAAAAGAGCCATATGGTTGCTTTTCCACAAGGTAAAATCCCTGATTTGGTGTATCAGCCCAATGTAAGTGGCTAAAAACATAGGTTTTTTGCCTAAAAATATCCTATTAGGGTAAACCCCAATAAATCTAAGGTTATTAACCAAAGTCAATGTTTGGGTATATCCTCAAGCGTAATGTCCGATGACCGCATAAGGGGTGTTGCTGTGGGGGTAATATTTCTGATTTATGTGGACTTCCCACGGGCCTCAAAAAAGCCCCAAGGGACAGCGTAGGGGAAAACAGTGCTCGCCACCCAAAAGGTTAGCCGTTTTCAGTTATTACGTCGCGGTTTCCGCGGTGACATTGGAGGCGTTTTGCGTCCTCCTTTTGCTGTTGATGCCGAGACATTTACCGACATTTGTGACCGATCGGGCAAGTGTATAAAAGCTTGCCCAAAAGGTATCATTGGTCGTGGTAGTGGTGGATTTCCTGAAATTGATTTTTCAAAAGGGGAATGTACTTTCTGTTACGACTGTATTGATGCATGCAAAAGCGGTGCTTTAAAAAAAGCTACCTATAAAAAAGAAATCACTGATCAGCCGCCTTGGACTTACAAGGCAGTTATCGGTGACGGCTGTCTTTCTGCTAGCGGGGTTACTTGCCGCGTTTGTGGAGACATTTGTGACAGTCGGGCTATCAAATTTCGACTAGCCATCGGGGGGAAAGCATTCCCTGAACTTACGCTAACCGATTGTAACGGATGCGGCGCTTGCGTCGTGCCCTGCCCCACAAAGACTATTTCAATTAAACATGAGGAAATCGAGAGAAAGGAGGCCCCATGAGTATATCAGGGTTAGTAGTTCACTCGACGCCTGAAAAGGCTCCGGGTGTTAAAACCCAACTAACAGATATCCCCGGTGTTGAAGTCCACGCTGCAATGGATGATGGTCGCATGGTCGTCACTGTTGATCAGCTAGATGATAAAACATCCGCTGATATTCTTTTTAAGATCAAAGACCTAGAGGGGGTGGTGGATACTGCCCTTGTTTACAACTACTTCGACCAAGGATCAGATTCCGCCAAGGAGGAGTTACAATGAAACTATCAAGACGTGATTTTATTAAGGCCAATGCAGCAACTGCTGCGGCTGCTGCTGCTGGTATTGCCCTACCGGGTGTCAGCAGTGCCAACGCTGCCGAAGACGGCATCCGTTGGGACAAAGGCGTATGTCGCTTCTGCGGCACCGGCTGTGGCGTTCTTTTGGGCGTTAAAGGCGGTCAAATGGTTGCCACACAAGGTGATCCAGATGCTCCGGTTAACAAAGGTCTTAACTGTATTAAAGGTTACTTCCTTTCCAAAATTATGTACGGCGCTGACCGTCTGACCAAGCCTCTGCTTCGCGGCAAGGGTGGCAAGTTTGACAAAGCTTCCAACGAATGGTCCGAAATTTCTTGGGACCAAGCCTATGACATCATGGCTGAAAAGTGGAAAGCCGCTATTGATCCTAACGATCCTAAAGGCGCCACCAAAGTTGGTATGTTCGGTTCCGGGCAATGGACTATTTGGGAAGGCTATGCTGCTTCCAAATTTATGAAAGCTGGACTTCGTTCAAACAATATCGATCCTAACGCTCGTCACTGCATGGCTTCTGCTGTGGGTGCTTTCATGCGCGCATTTGGTATTGATGAGCCAATGGGTTGCTACGACGATTTGGAGCATGCTGATGCGTTCGTCCTTTGGGGCGCTAACATGGCAGAAATGCACCCAATCTTGTGGTCCCGTCTCACCGACACGCGTTTGACCAAAAAAGGTTGTGAAGTCCACGTTCTCTCCACCTTCGAGCACCGTAGCTTTGAGTTGGCTGATAACGGGATGATCTTCACCCCTCAAACGGATTTGGCAATTGCTAACTATATTGCTAACTATATCCTTACCAACAATGCTCAAAGTGATGACTTCTTGTCTAAACACGTTAACTTGACCAAGACAGTAACCGACATTGGTTATGGTTTGCGTCCAGAGCATCCACTTGAAAAAGCCAAAACAGGTAAAGGCGGTAAACTTACCAAGATTACCATGGCTGAATACAAAGAAGCTGTTTCCAAATACACCCTTGAATATACCACTAAATTAAGTGGTGTTCCTGCGGCTCAATTGGAACGTCTGGCTAAAGTTTATGCCGATCCTAAGAAAAAAGTGATGTCTCTGTGGACAATGGGCATGAACCAACACACCCGTGGTGTTTGGATCAATGGCCTTGTTTACAACATCCACCTTATGATGGGTAAAATCTCTGAGCCTGGCAACGGCCCATTCTCTCTCACCGGTCAGCCATCTGCTTGTGGTACGGCTCGTGAAGTTGGTACCTTTGCTCACCGTCTTCCCGCCGACTTGGTGGTTAAGAACAAAGCGCACCGTGCTGCTGCTGAGAAAATCTGGAAAGTTCCTGTAGGTGTTATTCCACCTAAGCCCGGCTACCACGCCGTGCTGCACCACCGTATGTTAAAAGACGGCAAACTCAACGCTTATTGGGTTATGTGTACTAACAACATGCAAGCTGCTCCAAACATGAACGAAGAAGGTCTGCCAGGGTATCGTAACCCTAAAAACTTCATCGTTGTGTCTGATCCTTACTTCACCGTAACGGCTCAAGCTGCTGATCTTGTGCTTCCAACCGCTATGTGGATGGAAAAAGAAGGTGCTTACGGTAACGCAGAACGTCGTACTCAGTTCTGGCGTCAGCAAGTTAAGCCACAAGGCGAATCGAAATCAGATATTATGCAGTTGGTAGAATTCTCCAAACGCTTCAAACTTTCTGATGTTTGGTCTAAAGAGAATATTGCTGCTTCTGGTTATCCAGCAGATAAGAGCCTTTACGAAGTACTCTTTGCTAACGGCCAAGTCGATAAGTTCCCTAAACAGGATATTGTTGATGGCTCTGGCAACAAGTACGACAACGAGGAAATGGATAAATTCGGATTCTACCTGCAAAAAGGTATGTATGAAGAATATCGTCGTTTCCAATTCGAAGGTCCAAAACCTGGGCACGAAATGGCCGACTTCGACACGTACCATAAAGTACGTGGCCAACGCTGGCCTGTCATTGACGGTAAAGAGACCTTGTGGCGTTTCCGTGAAGGCTATGACCCCCACGTCAAAAAAGGCGAAGGTGTCAAATTCTACGGCAAGCCTGATGGCAAAGCGAATATCATCTTTGCCCCATACGAGCCTGCTGCGGAGTCTCCAGACAAAGACTTCCCATACTGGCTTTCTACAGGTCGTGTTCTTGAGCACTGGCACACAGGGTCTATGACCAACCGGGTGCCTGAGCTCCATCGCGCTTATCCAAATGCAAAACTATACATGCATCCAGATGACGCGAAAGCACAAGGCTTCAAACGGGGCGATGCTGTGAAGCTATCAACCCGTCGTGGTGAACTCGAAACCCGTGTTGAAACTCGTGGCCGTAACAAGCCACCTAAAGGATTGGTTTACATTCCTTTCTTCGATGCTGGTCAGTTGGTTAACAAGCTGACGCTCGATGCCACCGATCCGCTCTCTAAAGAGACGGATTACAAGAAGTGCGCATGCAAGGTTGAAAAGGCCTAGTAGTGTGATGGGGGGGAGCACATTGGTGTTTAAAGGAAAGAGTATCCAATGAGCAAGTCCATCCCTAGTCGTGCGCAAGGATCAGGCTCTAGCAGGCGGCAATTCTTGGCAGATTCTGCCAGAACCGCTTGCGGAGTTGGGGTCTTTGGGTTGGGACTTGGGCTGTATGCAAACAGTGCCAAGTCAAAACCTGCGACCGCCTTGCGCCCACCCGGGGCCGGCCTTGAGAAAGATTTTCTCGGGTCGTGTATCCGGTGTGGATTGTGTGTCCGCGACTGTCCTTGGGGAACGTTGCGTCTGTCTGAGTTAGGCGACGATGTTTCCGTTGGGACACCATACTTTGTTGCCAGGGAGGTGCCGTGTGAGATGTGTGATGACATCCCTTGCGTCCCTGCCTGCCCAACTGGAGCCCTTGATCAGGCTCTAACGAATATTGACGACGCCCGTATGGGACTGGCCGTGTTAATCGACCAGGAAGCATGTTTGAACTTTTTGGGCCTTCGTTGTGATGTTTGTTACCGGGTTTGCCCTGTCATTGATAAGGCAATTACCCTGGAACGCCTTCACAATTTTAGAACCAATAAGCACACCATGTTCATCCCAACAGTGCATTCTGACCATTGCACTGGCTGCGGGAAATGTGAGCGCTCTTGTGTCCTCCCCACGGCGGCAATTCGCGTATTGCCCCATAAGTTGGCCAAGGGAAAGATCGGCGAGCACTATAGGCTTGGCTGGAAAGAGAAAGAGAAGAAAGGCGAGGCATTGGTTAAAGGTATCGTTGATACACCAGACCGACTGCCAAGCACGCTTCCCAATGGCGTAGGAGGGGGTGGACAATGACTGTAGTTACTAACCACCGTCTCGGTGAAGACGCTCTGAAGGAAAAAGGCTGGTTCGGGTCACACAAGTGGCTGATTCTGCGCCGAGTTTCTCAAATCTTTTTCTTAAGCTTATTCTTTGTAGGGCCGTTAACCGGTTTTTGGCTGGTAAAAGGTAATTTGGCAGGGTCCCTAACCCTCGACTTCTTACCTTTGACTGATCCACTCATGCTTGTGCAATCCTTCTTTGCCGGGCACTCGATTGCCACGGACGCCCTCATTGGGGCTGCCATTGTGATCGTTGCTTATGCACTCTTAGGAGGACGGACCTATTGTTCTTGGGTCTGCCCAATCAACGTCGTTACCGATGCGTCTAACTGGCTACGCCAAAGAATGGGACTTAAAGGGGGCGTTCAGCTCTCTCGTAAGGCCCGGTACTGGGTGCTTGCCATGTGTGTGGTTGCTTCTGCAGCTACCGGGGCCATCGTTTGGGAAATGGTTAATCCCATCACCATTTTGCAGCGAGGACTTATCTTCGGTGTGGGGTTTGCTTGGGCGGTTGTCCTGGCAGTCTTCCTCTTCGATTTATTTGTCAGTCGCCGTGGGTGGTGTTCACATCTTTGTCCGGTGGGGGCGTTTTACTCCCTGATCGGCTTGTTGAGTTTAACCCGCGTAAGTGCGGTACGACGCAGCGCTTGCAACAATTGTATGGACTGTTACGCAGTATGCCCCGAGCCGCAGGTGATTTCACCCGCGTTGAAGGGTGAAGAAAAAGAAGTGGGACCGATCATCCTGTCTTCTGACTGCACCAACTGCGGAAGATGCATCGACGTATGTGCACCAGATGTTTTTGAATTTACCAATCGGTTCAATGGCGAAGTCGAACCTTCGGCTCCCGCTTTAAAAGAGGCTGCTTAGATGTTGAACTTGAGCGCTTCGAGAACCGATAACGGAACAGATAAAGACCTATTCTTAGAAGGAGGTTCCACTATGAAAAAGTTCATCCTAGCGACAGCGGCCCTGTTTATGGTCGTTGCCCTTGCCTTACCACAGATTGCCCAAGCTGGCTCCATGTCCCTTCGGGGCGATAAAGAGCTTTCTGCAGCATCTACTAACCCTGATATTCCCAAGCTTCAGCTCGACCAAGAAAGCTTTAAGAGAAACTTTAAGGAACAACCACCACTTATTCCTCATAAAGTGAAAAAGTATCAGATCAACCTAAAAAACAACCGTTGCCTTAGTTGTCATGACAAAGACAATTACAAAGAAGAAGAAGCTCCTTTGACCGGCAAGTCTCACTACATGACTAAAGACGGTAAAGAAGGCAAAACCATCAATATGAGTCGCTATTTCTGCACTCAATGCCACGTAGGCCAAACAGTTGCGAAGCCTCTGGTAGAAAACGTCTTCAAAGGCGTTCCTGTTAAATAAAACAGGAAGCCTGCGAAAACACTAAAAAATCTCCTGAATATTCGGGGGGGCTAAAGAGGGTGGTTACCGATAAAACGGTAGCTGCCCTTTTTCTTTGGTGAACCAGTGTTTAAAGCGATTGAATATATAGTTAATTCAATCTAAAAGAGAAGTTGTAAGGGTGTTCGTCTTAATTGGTAGGTAACCTATGTTTCGTTTTTTAGCTTATTGTGCGATATTCTTTTCACTTGCGGCATGCCAGACAATTGATCAGCCTAAATTTGTGATGCTAGAGAAAGCAGATTCAAGTTATCAACAGCTTGATTTTCCATTTCAAACAAATGTTGCTGGAAAGTTTAATGTACCCGTCAAATTTAGGGTTTTTGATAGCGATGGTAAGCTAGGCGTATGTGCTTACTATACTAATACGAAAACCAGTTGTGATGGCATCATCGTTGATACTTGGTTTGATGCTGCATATTTAGAAGTAGATGGTAAACCTGCAGGCTCAATGAGCCATTTAGATAATGTGCATCTTAATCCTGGTCAAAAATATGGAACAGCTAGCTGTGTCCAATTTAAGACTCCTTTTAAAAAAGAATATAAAGATAACCCATTCAGGTATCTGCGGTTTAAAGGTCGAAGAGTTTCTGCCTCATGTGGATAGAAAAGTTTAGTCAATTTTTACTTTGAAGAAGTAGCCCAATCCATCATCCCCTTTCCCCAACGTTCTGCGGTCTCAACATCCATGTCAAAAATGGTAAAGCGTTTGCCTTCTTTGATGCGCAGGCGCAGGAGTTTTGTATCGCCCTCAAAAGTGACTTCGAGGAGTTCAATTTGCTGATTAAAGGGGGCGGTAAATTTGTCGAGAGATTTTACGTCTTCCATTCCTAGCCGCCCCAGGAAAAGGCGGTTTCGACTTTGAGTTCCCAATCGCGCGGCGTGTCGGGGAAGTCGGGTTTAATGTCCATACTAAGCAAGACGCCCCCTTCTTTGCCAACTTGTCCGATTAAGATGAGCAGGTCTTTAAAAGTTTGGACTTCTTTATGGCGGATAATGATATCGCTGAGGTTAAGAGGCGTCGTCATGGGGTAGCTCCTTTTTTGCGCTTCGCTGCATTCATGCGTCACTTAGGTGTAGGGAGTATCCCTAAAACCCTGGGCTCACGCCCGAATAGTCGGGCGGGCCCGCAGTCGCAGCCCAAATTTTTTGGGACATTGAGGCCCCGGCGAATCATTTCGCCGTAAGCCCAAGGGGTCAAAGACCCCATCCGGCAATTGAGGGCATAATTTAATCTCCATTAATTCTGTCAAAATATCTCGCACGATACATCAGGCGTTTTTTGCTTGGGTCATCATCATCTTCGAATCCGGTGCGCGTGTGAAGCACATTATTTCCGATCAAGCCTTGGCCGGATTCTAGGGTATGTTCAAAGATATATGGGCTGTCACTGTGGAGAATGTCTAATAACCGTTGTCTGGCTTGTTCAACAAGTGGGGCTTCACTCCAGATGACATGGCGCTTACGGATGGTGTAGCGCATATGGAGGTTGCCGTTGATGACCGAGAAAATTGGCCCGGTGCGTGACCCTCGGATGAACTCACCACTTTCTTCATTTGGCGGAATGGTCATGACCTCGGGTTGCATTAGAGCCTCGATATAGTCAGGGTTCTCATCCCTAAGCAACAGATAGGCCATTTCATGATCCATTAGGGAGTTTCGCCCCCCTTCTTTGGCGGGGCATTCACAATGAAGGATCAGGGCCCTGATTTGTTTGTCCAGCTCATTGTAATAACCATCCGTGTGCCAACTGATTGGTCGAGTGGTGTAGGGGATGTATCCCGCGCGGCGTTCTCCGTCGCATGAAACCGTCAAAGCCGTTACCGCGTCTTCGCCAGTTAGCAAGGGTTGATCAAGAGCTGATATACCAAAATGCTGGCCAATATTTACCGGAGTGTCGATGCCTTTGCGCGTGGTGGTGGCATAGACCGCCATGTTTGCTTTTCTGATCCTATCTAACATGGCATCTGATTCGGCAAGTGTAATATTATCCGGATCCTTAATCTCAACCACTAAGTCACCCACTGCCTGAGGGTGCGATTCGAGCTTTTGATCCCTCCAGGCCTTGAAAGCATCGATATTTTTTAAATCAAATGGATTTTTTTGATCATTCATTGCCTTGGGAATCCCTATTTTTTCGTAATATTACAAAAATTGAATATAACTTGCTTGATAATTTATATTTTTTGAATATGATTTGTCCAGTCGGCGTTTAAAAGACCGATGAAAAATTGAAAATGAAAGCCAGAATAAAACCAATAACTGGCTTTTTGGTGTGAATACAGGGCGGGGCTTAAACAAGTTTGACCCCACATATAGGTAGAGTATCCCTCTGAAGGTGAAATACCATAGGCGATTGGAGTGTGACCGTGACCAAAAAAGACCACGATACCCCTTTGCTTGACGAGCTTAAAGAAGGCCCATGGCCGAGCTTCGTCAACGGTTTGAAACGTTTGTCCCAGGATGAGGACCAGCAATATTCAGGGCAGGTAAAAGATTTGCTTGGCCAGCTGGAGCACTCTTATGAGACCAGGCGCGGTTATTGGAAAGGGGGGACGGTTAGTGTCTTCGGTTACGGCGGTGGTGTTATTCCCCGTTTTTCTGAAGTTGCGGAGAAATTCCCTGAATCTTCTGAGTTTCATACTTTGCGGATTATGCCTCCTGCTGGAAACCACTATGACACCAATACCTTGCGCAAAATGTGCGATATATGGGAAGAGCACGGTTCTGGTCTGATTGCTTTCCATGGTCAATCTGGTGATATTATGTTCCAGGGGTGCTCCACGGACCAAGTGCAGCCGGCCTTTGATAAGATCAACGAAATGGGTTTTGACATGGGGGGCGCTGGCCCTGCGCTCAGGACCGCCATGAGCTGCGTCGGTCAGGCCCGTTGTGAGATGTCATGTTTTGATGAGCAACGCGCCCATCGCACCATCATCAATGAATTCCTTGATGAAATGCATCGCCCGGCTCTGCCTTACAAAATGAAATTCAAATTCTCTGGTTGCCCGAACGATTGCGTTAACGCCATTCATCGTGCTGACTTTGCTGTGCTCGGGACCTGGCGTGACGACATGAAGGTCAATCAGGATGAAGTTAAGAAGTATGTCGCTGAAGCGGGTCGTAAGTATACCATCGACAACGTGATCACCCGTTGCCCAACCAATGCGTTGAGCCTTAACGACGATGATACCTTGGATGTGGACAACAAAAGCTGTGTCCGTTGTATGCACTGTCTAAACGTCATGAATAAAGCTCTGTCTCCTGGGGATGACAAAGGCATTACAGTTCTCATCGGCGGTAAGCGTTCGCTCAAAATTGGCGATCAAATGGGTTCTGTGATCAAACCATTTATGAAACTTGATACGGATGAAGATTTTGCGGCCCTGACCGAATTCGCTGAAGAAGTTATCGACTTCTTTGCTGAAAATGCTCTGGAGCATGAACGTATCGGTGAAACCATTGACCGCATTGGTCTGTCTAACTTCCTCGATGCCTTGGATGTTGACGTTGATCCAAACATGATTGCTCAACCACGGACTAATTCATACGTCCGCATGGATGACTGGGACGAACAAGCTGAGAAGTGGGAAGAGATCAAGTCTCAATCCGCTGATGCAGCAGAGTAGGGGAGGAATAGTAATATGAGTGAAGCAGATGCAATGCCACGGCGCCCGGATGAACACGGTGTTCCCGACCCTTTTCCCTTTATGCACCCAGTCTTAAAGGCCAATTTTGGTAATTGGGATTATCACGACCGTCCTCGCCCCGGCGTTTTGCGCCACGTGTCAAAAGATGGCGTAGAAGTCTGGACAGTTCGCGCAGGTACCCAACGCCAAATGGACATTCACACCATTCGCAAGCTTTGCGATATCGGGGATGAATTTGCCGAAGGCCACGTGCGCTTTACCACCCGCAGCAACATCGAATATATGGTGAGCACGGTTGATAAAGTAGACCCTTTGGTGGCGAAACTTCAAGCAGAAGGCTTCCCGGTTGGCGGAACAGGAAACTCTGTTTCCATGATCTCCCACACCCAAGGGTGGCTGCACTGTGATATCCCCGGCACCGACGCTTCGGGTGTGGTGAAATCTTTGATGGATATGATGTACGAAGAATTCATCAACGAAGATATGCCAAACCGGGTTCGTATCACCACCTCTTGTTGCCAAATCAACTGTGGTGGGCAAGGTGATATTGCTATCAACGTACAATATACCAAACCACCTGTGATCAACCACGACTTGGTGGCTAACGTTTGTGAACGTCCGGCTGTTGTTGCTCGTTGTCCAGTTGCGGCTATTCGCCCTGCCATGGTTAACGGTAAGGCATCGCTAGAAGTTGATGAAAAGAAATGTGTTTGCTGTGGTGCCTGTTATCCTCCATGCCCACCCATGCAAATCAACAGCGACGAGTCTACTAAAATCGCCGTTTGGGTTGGTGGTAAGCACTCTAACGCCCGAAGCAAGCCAACCTTCCATAAATTGGTTGTTTCCAATCTACCTAATAATGCCCCACGCTGGCCTGAAGTGGCTGAAGTGGTTCGCAAAATTCTTATGGCTTACAAAGAAGATGCCAAAGATTGGGAACGGATTGGTGAGTGGATTGACCGCATCGGTTGGCCTCGTTTCTTCGAGATGACAGAGACGCCCTTTACCCGCCACCACATTGATGACTACCGCGGTGGACGGCGTAACCTCAACACCTCAGCACATATTCACTTTTAAATCCTAGGGGGGATGTGAAGAAGATGAAGTTTGGAATACTCGTCAATGAGGGGCCGTTTACCCATCAGGCATCTGATACGGCCTATCATTTCGCCAAAAACGCCTTAGCGAAGGGCCACGAGATTAATCGTGTGTTCTTCTATAACGACGGTGTCAACAATGCCAATAAACTCTCTGAGCCCCAAGCTGATGACCGCAATTTGGTCAAGCTTTGGTCAGAGCTTGCTGTTGAGCATAAACTTGATTTGGTTGTTTGTGTCGCTGCGGCACTTCGTCGGGGAATCAAAGATGAATTGATCCCTGAGGGTTTCAGAATTTCCGGTCTTGGTCAGCTTGTTGAAGCTGGCATTGAAGGTGACCGTTTGATGGTTTTTGGGGATTAAGATTATGGAAGATGATGACGAATTCGAAGGTGAAGTAAAACGCTTCCTCTATGTGAACCGTAAAGCACCACACGGGACCATTTATGCTCTGGAAACACTGGAAACAGTATTGATTGCTGCGGCCTTTGATCAAGACGTGAGCATGGTGTTCATTGATGATGGTGTTTATCAAATTAAAAAAGATTGGGATACCACCAACGTTAACATGAAGAACTTCTCAAAAACCTATCGCGCCCTTGATGGTTACGATGTGGAGAAGCTTTATGTTGAGAAGGAATCCATGGAAGCGCGCGGGCTAACCGAGGATGACCTGATCGTTGATGTTGAAGTCTTATCTGCGGCTGAATTGAGTGACCTGATGGATGCTCAAGACGTCGTGATTTCATCTTAAAGGGGGCGACTAAATTATGATGTTACACACAGTAAACAAATCGCCCTTTGAGCGTAATGCTCTTTCAAGTTGCCTCCGCCTTGCCAAGAAAGGCAGCGGTATCCTTTTGATTGAGGATGCTGTCTATGGGGCCTTGGCTGATAATGCTGAGGGCAAGAAGCTGGCAGAGCGCAATGGCGATTTTAAACTCTATGTACTTGGCCCAGATTTAGAAGCGCGTGGCGTGGCTGATAAACCTCTTATTGATGGCGTTACTGTTGTCGATTACGGTGGGTTTGTTGACTTAGCTGCCGAGCACGATGCCGTGCAATCTTGGCTTTAAAATATAAATATCCTTAACGGAGGAAATAACCATGGAATATACACTTAATGGCGCAACATTTGCCGCTGATGAAGAAGGTTACCTGACCGACCTCAGTCAATGGAACGAAGAACTTGCCGTTTTAATCGCTGAAGACGAAAAAATTGAAATGGCTAATGATCACTGGGAAGTAGTTAACTTCCTGCGTGAGTACTATGAAGAGTACCAAATCGCTCCAGCTATTCGCGTTCTGACCAAAGCCGTAAAGAAAAAACTTGGTGCCGACAAAGGCAACAGCAAATATCTCTATGAGCTGTTCCCCTATGGTCCAGCTAAACAGGCTTGTAAAATTGCCGGTTTGCCTAAGCCAACGGGTTGCATCTAAGAGCCTCAAGGTTCCTCCGCTCCCGCTTGATAAAAGCGGGAGGCTTGGGAGAGAAAGAGGGACCTTAAGGGAGTAAGTCAAGGGAACCGCTATGTTAACGACGATCTATGCAATCCTTTTTTATGTCGCCACACTGATTTTTGTCGGTGGGTTGGCCTATAAGATTCGGACCTATTTCGTGACCCCTGCTCCTTTGAAGATTGCGACCACACCAGCCCCCACAACAACCGGGGGCGTGGTCTTCCGTATGGCGCGGGAAGTGGCCCTGTTTGAAAGCCTGTTTAAATCCAACAAGTGGATTTGGCTTTTCGGCTACGTTTTCCACGCGGCCTTAGCTTTGGTGATTATTCGCCACTTACGATATTTTATTGAGCCTGTATGGACTTGGGTTGTCCTGGCTCAGCCCTTCGGAATTTACGCAGGTCTGGCGATGGTAGGCGCTTTGGCCGGCCTGTGGTTCCGAAGGTTTGCTGTTGATCGGGTGCGATATATAAGCGGTCTTTCTGATCATCTGATGCTGGCAATGTTGATAGCCATCGGGGTCAGCGGATTGGCGATGAAGTTTGTTTCTAAGACCGATATCGTTGCGGTCAAAGCCTTTACTATGGGTTTGGTGACTTTTGATTGGCAACCTTTGCCCACTCATCCCGCTCTGTTGATACACCTTGGTTTGGTTGCTTTGTTAATGATAATCTTTCCATTTAGCAAACTCCTGCACGCCCCCGGCGTATTCTTTAGCCCGACCCGGAACCAAGTGGACAATCCACGGGAAAAACGTCATCTGGCTCCCTGGGCCGCAAAGCTAGAAACGAAAGCTGGGGAGTAAGATTATGGGTGAATATGAAACTCCTGAAATGGATGACTACGCCAAGACGCCGGAATTAGCGCCTTGCTCTATGGCCCACAGTCAGCCTTTTATTGCCGCTCCCAACCATCAGGAAGACTTGGGTTTCCCAGGAGAATTAGTTGATAACTGGCAAGAAAAGGCCATTGAGAAATTTGGTGAGCTCTTAACGAAGTACCGCTCCCTCAGAGTTTATATGGATGGCTGTGTTAAATGCGGCGCCTGTACCGATAAATGCCACTATTTCCTCGGTACGGGTGATCCCAAAAATATGCCCGTTGCTCGCCAGGATTTGATGCGCAAAGTCTATCGCCGTTATTTTACTTTTGCCGGGAAATATTTCCCCTGGCTCGTTGGCGCTGAAGACCTGACCAAAGAGGTTCTCGACGAGTGGTACACATACTTCCATCAGTGTTCCCAATGCCGTCGTTGTTCCGTTTATTGCCCTTATGGTATCGACACCGCTGAAATTTCTATGGCGGCACGTGAGATCATGGATCACATCGGCCAAGGTCAGAAGTACTGCAACGAGATCATAGGCAAGGTCCATGTGCTGGGCAACAATCTTGGATTGCCTGCCAAGGCCCTTCGGGCCACTTTGGATGACCTAGAAGAAGATATCTTCGATGATATTGAGGTGGAAGTAAAACTGCCTTTGGATGTTAAAGGCGCAGATGTTCTTCTGGTGACACCAAGTGCGGACTTCTTTGCTGAACCTCATATTGATGGCTTGATTGGCTATGCAAAAGTTTTTCACCAATCAAACACCAGTTGGACTTTAAGTTCTTATGCTTCAGAAGCCGCTAACTTTGCTATGTTCATTGGTTCCTATGACCAGATGAAACAAATTGCCGAGCGCATTCGTAAAGCGGCTCAAGATTTGGGGGTAAAGCGGATTGTTGTTGGAGAATGTGGCCACGCCTGGCGGGTGGCTTACAATTTCTGGAATACGCTTGCAGGGCCATTTGATTTCTTAGATCAATCAGTGCCCTCCCCCATGCATATCACCGAGTTCACCTACAAGCTGATTGAAGAAGGCAAGTTAAAGCTGGACAAATCCCAGAACGACCATATGACTTTAACCTTCCATGATTCTTGTAATGTTGCGCGAGCTTCGCGCATTGGGGATGATCCTGGTGGACAGTTCTTTTATCCCCGTGCCGTGATCAAGGCGGTCTGCAACAATTATATCGATATGGCTCCTGATACCATCCATGAACACACTTATTGTTGTGGTGGCGGTGGTGGCTTGTTGACCGATGATCTGATGGAGCTTCGCGTTAAAGGGGCCAAGCCTCGCATGGAAGCGTTGAACCAAGTTACCGAGAATAATGGTGTAACCCACATGGCGGCAATTTGCGCAATTTGCAAAAGCCAATTTTCTAAAGTTATGCCCAAGTACGGCTTTGAAATGGACGGTGTTGTCAGTGTCCACCAATTGGTGAGCAATGCCATCGTTATTGAGCCGGACGAAGTGGAAGAAGATGAGGAAGAGGCTGATAATAATGGCCCATCCGACGAACAAATTGAAGAACGGGAAGAGGCTTAAGCCATGAATGAAATGTCAGATAAGACCCTAATCACCAAGCGCCGTTATAAAGATGGGGATCACAAGCCCACTCGTTGGGTAGAAAAGATTTTTACCGCTAGTCATTCCCATAAATGCCCGACCTATGTGCATCGGACACCTCCTTGCCAGGGTAGTTGTCCTTCAGGCCATGACATTCGGGGCTGGCTCGCCATTGCCCGTGGTATGGATAAACCGCCTGTTGAGGGTATGGTCTGGCAGGAATATGCCTTTTTGCGCATGGTTGAAGCCAATCCTTTCCCCGCTACCATGGGGCGGGTCTGCCCGGCTCCTTGTGAAGATGGCTGTAACCGTAATGAGGTCGAGGACTATGTCGGCATCAATGCGGTAGAGCAATATGTCGGTGACTGGGCCATTGAAAACAAGCTGAGCTTACCCAAGCCTGAAAAAGAGACGGGCAAGAAGGTTGCAGTTATTGGCGGCGGCCCTGCTGGGTTGGCTGCGGCTTATGCTTTGCGCAAAAAAGGTCACGGCGTAACCATCTTTGAATTAAATGATGAGCTTGGTGGCATGATGCGGTATGGCATCCCTGGCTATCGGACGCCTCGGGCTATGCTGGATGCTGAAATCGGTCGTATTTTAGATACAGGTGTTGAAGTCAAAACTGGGGTTCGTGTTGGTAAAGATATTTCCATTGATGATCTCGACAACCAGTTCGATGCGATTTTCTGGGGTCTTGGCGCTCAAAAAGGTCGGCCGCTTCCGGTTCCAGGTTTTGATGCTCCAAACTGCTTAAGTGGTGTGGCTTTCCTCGATGCCTTTAACAAAGGTCGTCTCCAGTTTGCAGCTAACAAAGTTGTGGTTGTCGGTGGTGGTGATACCTCCATCGACGTGGCCTCTGTTGCCCGTCGGATTGGTCATATCGAAACCCCGCATGAGAAAGACCGCCCAGAGAATATCATTCTTGGGGACACGGCCCATGATGTAGCAGGTACAGCTAAACGTCTTGGTGTCCAGGCTGTTCTGACCTCCTTATTCCCCATGGACGAAATGATGGCGGCAGAGCACGAAAGAGAAGACGCTATTCGTGAAGGTGTTGATCTCCAATGTGGCGTGATGCCTTTGGAAGTGATCAAAGACGACGATGGTCGCGCCAAAGCACTCAAGATGTGTAAATGCGATATGGACGGGATGCGTCCTATTCCTCAAGAGGGCACTGAATTTGAAATTGAGTGCGACTTGATCGTGTCTGCTATTGGTCAAATGGGTGATCTTGATGGCCTTGAAGTTCTTGATGGCGGCAACGGCTATATTGGTGCAGATGCCACTTTTAAGGTTGAAGGCCAGGATAATCACTTCGCTGGCGGTGACATCATCCGTCCTCATTTGCTGACCACGGCGATTGGCCATGGTAATATTGGCGCTGATGGTATTGATCGTTATCTCTCAGGTAAAGATGTCGACAAGCGCCCGAAAGTGGATGTCCATCACTTCAGTTTGCTTGACGAACTGCGTGATCGTAAACTCGAACCCAAAGCGTATGACCATCAACCTACTCGGGGTACCGCTGAACAAGACTTCGCTATTCATAACTATGAAGATCGTTCAGCCACCCAAATTATTGCTCACGAAGAACTGTTCCTTGGACACTTTGGTTACGAGGCACGGAACAAACGTGATGAGGTTCATATTGGGGAAGAAGAGGTTCTTGGTAATTTTGAAGAACGCATCCAAACCTACACCGAAGAGCAGGCTCAGAATGAAGGCAAACGTTGCATGAGCTGTGGTATGTGTTTTGAGTGCAATGCTTGTAATGTTTACTGCCCCCAAGATGCTGTTTTCCAAATTAAAAAATCTGAACGGGCTGTTGGGCGGTTTGTCGATACCGATTATACAAAATGCATTGGTTGTCATATTTGCAAAGATGTTTGTCCCACCGGTTATATCCAAATGGGATTGGGAGAGTAGGGTCGCGCCATGGGGACCAAGGGTAAAATTCGGACCATCATCGCCTTTTTCGTTTTCGTCATGGCTCTGGCCTTTGGGGGGGCATCCCTCGTGGTTGCTGCTGATGTGCCGCAGCCGGTAACACCCAAAGGCAAAGAATGTGTTCGTGATGCCGCTTTTATGCGTGCTAACCACATGAACCTGCTCAAACACAAACGAGATGACACCGTGTACCAAGGGGTGCGGAGCGGGAATGATGGCCTCAAAGATTGCGTGACCTGTCATGCCATCCCCGACGACCACGGCAAGCCAGTTGGGGCCGATGATTCCCGTCACTTCTGCCGCACCTGTCATGATTATGCGGCGGTGACGATGGATTGCTTCCAGTGCCATACCTCCAAACCGGGAGGTGTGAGCAAATGAGTGAGATCAATCGGCGTAAATTTTTAGAAGGTTTGGCTTCAACAACAGCAGGTATAGCAATTGCACCAGGGGTGCTGCTTTATACCACCCAAGCCAAAGCAGCTGTTGAAGGGGTTTCCTCTGCAGTGCGCTGGGGTTTGCTGGTGGATGCCAACAAATGTAGTAAAGATTGCAATGCTTGTGTCACCGCTTGTTCTAAAGAAAACGGGTTGGTTGATAACGGCCGCCCCACGACGGACCCGCAATGGATTCGCAAGGTTGACCTTAAGGATAAAAAAACCGGCAAAGAAACTTCGCTACCCATGATGTGTCAACATTGTGCAGAACCCCCTTGTGTTGATGTTTGCCCCACCGGGGCGTCGTTTAAACGGGTGGATGGCATTGTGTTGGTGGATCGTCATATTTGTATTGGTTGCCGTTACTGCATGATGGCCTGCCCCTATAAAGCTCGGTCCTTTGTCCATGAAGCCGTTACCGATCAAAAGCCAGATATTCCAAGGGGGAAAGGCACGGTTGAAAGCTGCTCTTTCTGTGTTCATCGGGTGGATCAAGGTAAATCACCAGCATGTGTTGAAGCCTGTGCTGCCAAAGAAGGGGCGATGACTTTTGGGGATATGAATGATCCTAAGAGCGAAATCTCTCAGCAGTTGGCTAAATATCCAACCACACAAATTCGCGCTGATCTTGGTCTTGATCTTGGTGTTCGGTACAGGGGGATATAAGGGTCATGAAACCAGTCGTTTTTAAAGAATGGAAAGACTACACACCGGGTAACCCTTCGGATGCCTTTTTTGGTAAACTAGTTGCCGTTGCTGCAGTTGCTGTGGTTGGGCTTTTGTCTGCCTGGTACATGGAACATCATGGCCATTGGGTTACAGGCATGAACAACCAAATCGTTTGGGGCATGCCTCACGTATTTGCTGTGTTTCTCATTGTAGCGGCTTCCGGCGCACTCAATATTGCTTCTCTTGGCTCGGTCTTTGGCAAAACCCCTTACAAACCCTTGGCTCGTCTTTCTGGCCTCATGGCGGTTTCTCTTCTTGCGGGCGGTCTCGCTGTCTTGGTGCTTGATCTTGGTCGTCCTGATCGTTTGATTGTCGCTATGACCAGCTATAACTTCAAATCTATCTTTGCCTGGAACATCTTCCTCTATACCGGGTTTATGGTCATAACCGGAGTTTACTTGTGGACCATGATGGAAAGGAAGATGAATTCCTACAGCAAACAAGCTGGCATGGTTGCCTTCCTGTGGCGTTTGGCTTTGACCACAGGTACGGGCTTGATCTTTGGCTTTCTCGTCGCGCGTCAAGGGTATGATGCGGCTGTGTTTGCCCCATTGTTTATTGCTATGTCTTTTTCTTTCGGGATGGCGATCTTCCTTTTGGTTTTGTCGACCATTTATGAAAGCAAAGCCTTTGGCGACTTCTTAATGTTCAAGATGGGTCGGTTGCTTGGTCTTTTTGTTGCTGCCGTATTGTACTTCACCATTGTTCAGCATATCACCAACCTTTATGCGGCAGAACATAGTGCCGTCGAGATGTTTATCCTTGTAGACGGTGGTATTTTTACCGCCCTTTTCTGGATTGTTCAGGTCGTTGCGGGTGGCTTGGTGCCTCTAGGCTTGCTCTTTCCCATGGGCGGTGGTTTAACTCGGGGACGGATTCAACTCGCTTCAATGCTTGTTATTGTCGGTGGCCTTGCCCAAGTATATATCATCATCATTGGTGGACAGGCATTCCCCTTGGTTCTTTTCCCAGGGATGGAAGTTACCAGTAGTTTCTTTGATGGTGTGGTGAATGGCTATACTCCCAGCCTGCCGGAAGTTCTGTTAGGCGTTGGGGGCTTTGGTATTGCTGGCGTACTGCTGATGGCAGGTATGCGGGCCATGCGGATTTTGCCTGAAGACCTAAGCGATAAGGCTATCGACCCTCATTACACTGAATGAGCCCTATGAACAGACTATTCATTTCTGCCCTGCATAAATCTTCTGGCAAGACAACGGTTTCGATTGGCTTGTCGGCGGCTTTAACGGCGCGTGGGCAGAAAGTTCAGCCTTTTAAAAAAGGTCCTGACTATATCGACCCTATGTGGCTGGGAAAGGCGACGGGCAGAGATTGCATTAATTTAGATTTTCATACCATGGGCCATGGTGAAATGGTTGAGGCTTTTAACCGCCATGCTCAAGGCGCTGATCTTTCAATTGTTGAAGGTAACAAAGGCCTGTTTGATGGTGTTGATGTTGAAGGCAGCGACAGTAACGCTGCCCTTGCCGCTATGCTGCAAACCCCTGTTGTTTTGGTGCTTGATACCCGTGGTATGACTCGAGGCGTTGCACCTGTTATCCAAGGCTATCAGTCTTTTGGGCAAGGCTTAATCTTTGCCGGAATTATCCTCAATCATGTGGGCGGTCCTCGCCATGAAGGTAAACTTCGTGCTGCCCTGGAGCGCTATACGGATGTGCCGGTAATTGGTGCTTTGGGACGGTACCCTCAATTAGAAATCAAAGAGCGGCATTTGGGGCTGACCCCGGCCAATGAAGCTTCCAAAGTCACGGGGATGATCACTGAAATTGCCAAGGTGATGGAAGAGAATGTGGATGTGGCACGCTTTCGACAAATCGCTGAAGCTGCCCCTGCCTTTACCGCCACATCGACTGTGCCAGCTCCGACCATCAATAGTTCACGAGCTGTTCGGATTGGAGTTGCCAGAGATTCAGCCTTTGGGTTCTACTATCCTGACGACCTGCAAGCCTTGGAAAATGCCGGAGCGACATTGGTGCCGTTTAACACCATGAGTGATGATAAGTTGCCTCAGGTAGATGGCTTGTTTATCGGTGGTGGTTTCCCCGAGACCCATGCCAAAGCTCTTGCCGATAACACGCAATTACGTACTGAGATTAAAGGGGCTATTGAACAGGGACTTCCTACCTATGCTGAGTGCGGTGGCTTGATGTACCTATCAAAAAGCCTGACCTGGAACGGGGAAACCCACGAGATGGTTGGGGTCGTTCCTGGTAATATGTTGATGCATGAAAAACCCGTTGGCCGTGGGTATGTAAAACTCGAAGAAACGGGGAAAAGCCCTTGGGGAATTATTGGCAATGGTGAAGTTCCATTGCCCGTTCATGAATTCCATTATGCCTCCATGGAAGACTTGCCCCCTAATATGGATTATGCCTTTGCAGTCAAACGTGGTCATGGAATTGATGGCCAGAACGATGGACTGATTCTTGGCAACTTGGTTGCCGGATTCTCCCATCATCGACAAGTGGCTGGCAACCGCTGGGCTGAGCGGTTTGTTGAGTTTGTTAAAGCTAATAAACAGCAGATAACCTTAGAGAAAACAGCCTAATCGGTCTTTAACGTAAAATCTTCTCCACAAATAGTTTCCCCATTAATCATGATTTCTACACGGTGATTTCCTGGATAATATCGACGGGTCGTGATTGGTTTTATGCTATGTCGTCGAGAAAAGCAGAGAGGTTTGTCTTTTTGTATCGTTATGGTTTTCCACTTAAATACTTTTGGTGACAATTTCCCATTCGCGCGCATGTGATACACCTTATAATCAATGATTATCGGCTGTTTCTCTTGTGTGTATGAAGAAATAGAGAGACTAAACTCTAGGGCGCCGCCTAGCGTGACAGAAGGGGTTTTGAGAGTGAAATCCTGTAAGTTTACCTTCACAGGGCCATAGCCAAGTACCTTAAGGGCACCAGAATTTCCTGCTTTAATTAAGCTACGGAGGCCATGACGAATAAGTCTTTTGCGTTCATGTGAGGCGTCTTTCATCCAGGATTGGGCAACAGTGACGGCTAGCTCTGGGTGGTCTTTAGAAATGTCGTTCAAATTGTTAGCAACGGAGCGGCGTACATATTCAGAAGGGTCATCTTTCAAGGTTTCCAATAATTGGACAACAGGTTTTGGGTCTTTTACAAATGTCGTTAATCTTATTCCCCAAGGTAGACGAGGGCGGGTACCTTCAGAGACAAGACGGCGCACGTGTTCGTCTTGGTCTTTGGTCCACGGGGTAATAGTTTTAAGTGTTAATTCCTGATGGTTTTGTAGGAAGGGACGAATGGCAAACTCTGATGAAAAAAGAGGCGTCATCTTCTTAAGGACATCAAGGGAGAGTTTTACATTCTGTTGACCACGACGAGCGATGTATTCGGCCATTGGCATGATAGGCCAACCCTTGATTCCCTGTTCTGAATTATCACTCTTTTCATGGTCTATTGTTGGGTCAAGTTGGGGCTCTAAACTTGCCAGTAAGATATTTGTGGCTGTTGAAAAATCGTTTGGTAGATATTTTTCAAGAGCGTCAGTAATACGCTCAGAGCGTTGCTTAAGTTCAAGCTTATCAAGGCCTTTAGTAGCAAAGGTGATAAAACCATCACCGTCAAAATTTTGAGCGACCCGTACCAAGTTTTTTGCCATGGAACAAATTGCAGCTTCGTTGAAGTTTTCTTTGAATGGTTCCATGATATTTGATGTTCAGTTTTTGCGTTAAGATTCAGTCTTTTAGCCAAGATAAGGACGTATCCTTATCTGATCAGTTATTTTCTAACATACAGACTCCATTTAGTTTATTGCCATCTAAATCTCGAAAATAAGCCGCGTAAAAAGAACCGTTGGTACGTGGCCCTGGTTTACCTTCATCGGTTGCTCCAAGCTCAATTGCTTTCTTATAAAAGGCATCAATTTTGTCAGGGTTCTCTAAGAACAAGGCAACCATGTTACCGTTTCCGACACTGGCGGGTTTACCGTCAAAGGGGGTGATGACAGAAAGACTTGGGCTCTCAAGTGAATGGCCCCAGGCAACAAAGTGACCTTCCTCTTCTAGTATTCGTTTTGCGCCAATCTCTGCAAGCAAAGCATCATAGAACTTTACAGCTTTTTCGAGGTCATTTGTTCCAAGGGTTACATAAGCAATCATCGTCTTTCCTTTTTATCTGTTGAATTTTTACAGGTAACTATTGAATAGGTATACTGGACATACCCTGACAATTTATGTCAGGGTATGTCATGCGAATTCTACGACTCTTTAAAATTCTTGACCATTTAAGGATTAACAGGCTCCCAATATCTGCTGAGAAATTAGCATCTTCTTTGGATGTATCAGTGCGTACCATCTACCGAGATATGGCGACTTTACAGTCAATGGGCGCGCCTGTTCGGGGGGAGGGGGGCGTTGGTTATCAATTAGAAAAAGGCTATTTCCTTCCTCCTTTGCACTTTGACCCAGATGAGCTGGATGCCATTGTTCTTGGTATGCAATTAATTTCGGTCCGTGGTGATGAACAATTAGCTGACGCAGCTATACGGGCGTCGTCAAAAATAAAGGCAGCCCTTTTGGAAGGAGACCAGGACCGTTTTGCAATGTCGCCACTACTTGCATGTCCAATCGAAGAAGAAGCTATTATTACTAACCCGTTCTTGAGTCAGACACGTATAGCAATTCGTAAACGCTTAAGACTTCGCATGACGTATCAAGACCTCAAAGAACAGAAGACCACTCGAAATATTAGACCACTTGGGCTTACTGTTTTTGACAAAGTTTGGCTGCTCACGGCTTGGTGCGAGAGCAAAAGTGATTTTCGTAATTTTCGTGTCGACCGTATAGAAATTATTGAGGAGACGGGAGATGTTTTTCCACGTGAACCTGGAAGAGAATTTCACGACTATCTTAATACTTATTGAGGGGCCTATTTCATGAACTGGGGAGAAGGCCATTGAAATTATCATTTTATAGCCCTATTTTCCGCTCAAATACCTCCAGAATGATAGGGTAGAGAAATGACGGCTCGTTTGCGAGTTGCAGGATTTATTGAAAATCGGAACGTTCAGTTTTTCATTACGGCGCTCATCGTTTTGAATGCGATTACTCTTGGCATGGAGACGTCTGCTTTTCTGATGGAAAAATATGGAGCGATATTCCATGTTTTTGACACTTTCGTCCTGAGTGTTTTTGTTATCGAAATCGCTGCAAAAATTTTTGGTCGAGGCTGGACATTCTTTAAAAGTGGTTGGAATGTTTTTGATTTCGTCATTGTCGGCATTGCCCTTGTTCCGACTTCAGGCCCTCTTTCTGTCCTTCGTGCCTTACGAGTGTTGCGGACCTTACGGCTTATGTCGGTGGTGCCGCAAATGCGGTCGGTTATTCAGGCATTAATCACCGCTATTCCAGGGATGATCTCAATCATCGGATTGATTTCGCTGATCTTCTACGTTTCCGCTGTATTGGCCACCAACTTCTATAGCGACACCTTCCAAGAGTGGTTCGGCTCCATTGGTGCTTCCATGTACACTTTGTTCCAGATTATGACCTTGGAAAGTTGGTCCATGGGGATTGTGCGCCCTGTTATGGAGCAGCATCCTTCCGCCTGGGCCTTCTTCGTTCCTTTCATCATGATCACCAGCTTTGCGGTTATCAACCTGTTCATTGGTGTTATTGTCGATGCTATGCAAACCCAGCACATCCAAGAAGCTGAAGAAATTCAGAGCCACGTTGATGCTGATATGGAAAATTTACGCCTGGAAATAGTCTCTTTACGCAAAGAGCTTGCTGATTTGGCAGTGACGTTGCGTAAAGAATAGGGGTCTTAATGACAAAATTGATTGTTACGAACGGGGATTCAGCCGCAGGCCTTTTGAAATCTGTTTTCCCTGCAGCAACAATTTTGCCTTGGCACGATGTGCTTCATGAAGGACCTGTACCCCAAACGGAGACTCTTGAGGCTTTAACAGTCATTCGCGATGAATATTTGAGCCAAGCCTTCCCTGTGGGAGAGCCAGAAGGCCCCTCAAAATTAAATCTTCGTGATGAGGTTCTGAAGTCCCATGAAGATTTCTCCCAGATTGAGTTTTGGTTTGAGCATGATCTTTATGATCAACTTCAGCTAATACAAGCGCTTGATTATTTTGCCGCTGTTGGTCGAGATAATGGACTCTACCTTTTTCAAGCAGATGATTATCTGGGAGAACAAAATATCCAGTCGATAGAGAGAATGGCCCTCTCACCTCTTAAAATAGATGTCGGGCTGCTGCGGTTAGCCAGCAAAGCTTGGGCTTCATTTCGTCAACCGGATCCCCATTCATGGGTGGCATTGCTTGAAAACTCAATTGAGCAACTGCCATACTTAACTTCAGCTATCCTTCGTATGCTTGAAGAACTTCCTGATGTGAAGAACGGTCTTTCCCGCAGCGAAGAACAAATCCTCCGACACTTGAGTCAAAAAGAAAATACGCCTGTTGAGTTATTTCGCGCTTGCCAAAGCAAGGAAGAAGCTAAATTCATGGGGGATGGCACTTTCTTTAACCTCCTTGAAAACCTTGCAGGATCAAAAATTCCTCTGATCCAAGGACTTGGCACCTCCTCATTCTGGTCTGCGGTAACTCAAAAAGACCCCCAAAAATATTTTTCAGCCTCTGTTTCTTTGACTGAAGCTGGTCAAGCCACTCTTGGTGGGATGTTTGACCATGCGGTGAAGAATAATATTAATCGCTGCTGGGGCGGCACTCATCTTAAGGCAGGAAATATTTGGCGATGGGACAGAGCGAAAAGGAAATTAGAGGGGGGATAAAAGTAGGAGCTTGTAGGCTCTTTCAACATACTTACAATCGCCTCAATAAAAACAATCTCAGCTTGCCTCTCATATACGGAGTATTCGCCAAAAGCACAGGATATCGAATGTTTAAATAAAGCCGACACTTCTTCGCTTGAGGGAGCGTCGGCTTTATTTACTTATTTGTCTTCGACAGTCCGGGAACGCATTTGACAGGCAAAGGACATAAGGAATTGCAGAGCTTGCTGTGATTCAGGTTTGCTCAGCATTGAGATGGTTGAGAAGAGCCCGCCCGAGGATTGATGGGAGGAGGCTTCTTCTGCTGCGGCAGCCATAGCTTCTTTAGTGTTGTGGGCTAAATCGGCCATTTCTTCATTGGCGAGATTATTCATCATATGCTCAACAAAGATGAAAAGCCGTTCAATCATATTATCAGTGGCGGCAGCTCGCGCCCCATGAATAAGATCAACCAATTGGAAGGCGGTATCCAAAGCGCCTGTTTTATGGGCCTCGGTTAGCTTGCCGATTAAATCAATCACGGCGTCCTTGGTGTCTTCATCATTCAGCAGGTCAACCACTTCAAGGGCATTGGCCCCTGTAATGCTTAAGCGTTCCACCATACCATCGGTCAATGAATCCGAGGCAGCCTGGGCCAATCGCATGGCACCGGATTCTGTCGCTGTATCTGACATTTATCGCCCTCCCTAAAGTAGACCGCGAGCGGACAACCAATAGAGGCGGTTGTATGCCAGCTTGAACCAGTGAATCATTTGTGATGGAGGGCCTGGATTTGGCGGGGTGGTGTAGTTGAACCACACATAGGTACCTTCGTCCATGCCCGTTTCAATAAAGCAATAGACCTTACCGTCATAATCTCTGGCCCAACGGTTTTCAGTCAGGATGGAGGTGAGGTTGTCTATGACGACGTCTGCTTCAAAGTGAGCCGTGGAACCTGCTTTTGAAATTGGAATGTTGGTGGTATCGCCGCAAACAAAGATATCCGTCGTGCCATCCATGAGTAGCTTCTTTTTGTCAGTCGGAACCCAGCCGCCGTCACCAAGTCCTGAACTAGAAATAACTTCAGCACCAGAGTGAGGAGGGATGGTGACCAACATATCGTAAGAAAGAGTTTCGCCTTCTTCTGAAGTGATGGTTTTATTATCTGGGTCTACTTCTTTAGTGTTGAAGAAGGTCTCGTACTTAATGCCGAACTTATCCATTTCAGGCTGGGCCCAAAGTGCGACAGGCTCCAAACCGTGAAGACGCCCAATTGGATAAGTGTAGGTGATTTCAGTTTTGTCCATCACGCCTTTTTCGGTTAAGTAATCATAAAGCATGAAGGTGATCTCAAGAGGAGCCACAGGGCATTTGTGAGGGACGTTAACGTTAACAACGATTTTACCGCCTTCAAAATCATCCAGGGCGCTGCGCATTTTGCGTGCACCTTCAAGGTCATAGAACCAATGAGCGCTTTCCGCCATGCCGGGAATGCTTTGTGGCATGATGCGAGAGCCCGTTGCCAGGACAAGGTAATCATAGGTATAGGTCTTGCCAGAGTCGGTGGTGACTTCTTTTTTGTCGGTGTCGATATTTTTAGCCGGGTCAATAAAGTAAGGAACCCGTTTATCAAGAACCTTGCGTTGATCCCTAAACAATTCAGCTTCGCGCATTTTACCAAAAGGAATGTAGAGCAGTCCTGGTTGGTACATATGTTGATCCGAGGTACCAAGCATTGTAATGGCAACGTCGCCGGACTTGATTTGTTTGGTGAGCTGGCGACAGAGGCCGTTAGCGATAATTGTGCCAGCTAATCCACCGCCCACAATAAGTATCTTCTTGGTCATTGATATCCTCCCTGGATTTATATTTCCGCATGAATTTTTTTGATAAGCGGCCCTCTTTAAGCGGGGCCGTTTTCCAATCAGTAATAGGTGGCTTAGTTATTTGGTTTTTTCGACTACTAAGCTCCAGTAACCATCGCATTCATTGGTTTCGATAAGTTTGTGTCCAACTTTATCGACCCAAATTGGAAGATCTTTGACGGTGCCTTGATCAGTAGACCAGACCTCTACTTCATCACCAATTTCAATCAGTTTCAGTGCAGCGATGACTTCCATTAGGGGGCCGGGACAAAAAGCGCCACGGGCATCTATGGTTTTTCTTTGGCTCATAATAAAGGGTCATCCTTCGTTGGTAGAAATTTTGTTGTATTTTTAAAGCGTCATCAATTGGCCGTCTTCGGCATCTGATAAAAACTTAGTTAATCCAAGGGCCTCATCAAAGAGGTCTTCTGTCAGATTGTTCATGTCCCACTCAAGGAGATCAAGGGCCATGGTGCAAGCATACATGGTGAGGTCGCCTAGCATTTTTCCTTGACCAAATAGCTCGATGGCATCAGGTGCTTTTTTATCCAGAAGTAATTTTGAAAATGCCCCTCCTGTATAACGCCTGGGAGACTCTGCTCCCTTTTTAAAAGAAAGTATAGCATTCATAGTAACGAGCACATAGACAGGCCGTTCAGATACAGCAGCCACTGCTGCGGTCATTCCTGCTATTTGGATTTTTTCATGTGTGCCTGAGCATAATAGAATAAAGAGTGGCTGATTTGCCATCGGTTGTGTTCCCTCCCTGCCTTTATAAAAGACTAGCCGTTAATCGGAAGTCTTGGTTTGATGAGTTTCAATATATAATTACCGAATATGATTTTAATTTAAATCCCAAGAAAAAAATGTTGTTTTTGAGGGGATTTGTTAACTATGTATAATTTATAAGAATATGGTTGCAAAAACAGAGGCTTCCCTGTAAATAAGGAAACAATAATATAATAAAATTGAATATATACAGGGTAGACTTTCAATAGTGAAAGGGGGGCGTTATTCCAACGACCACCCAAAAATCGAGCAAGGTGAAACCTAACCTCCAGGTACACAGCTTTCGGAGCAGGCTTCCATCTGTTAGGGCTCAGCGGTTAATAGCATTGCGTTTCCGGCGCAAGCTTATCTTCTTCTGGGATAAGCGCTGGTTCATTATTGCTATGATTGTTGGCGCTATCATGTTGCAACTTCCTTTGCCAGATGGCTTGAGTAGCGCGGGAATGGCGGTTCTTGCCATGTCTGTTATGGCAACAATTCTGTTTATCACCGAACCAATCCCTTTGCCGACAGTGGCTTTGCTGATCATTGTTGGGCAAGTCATCCTTCTTGGGATAGATTCTTCTGAAGTTGCCAGAAGCCTGATGAAGGATTCTGTCTTGTTTATCATGGGCTCATTGATGCTAGCCGTTGCGGTGGTTAAGCAAAAACTTGATAAACGACTCGCCTATTTTATTGTCCGCATTACCGGGACCAAGACCTCGCGCATTGCCTTCGGTATTTCTGTGGTTTCAGGCTTATTGGCTTCAATTATTGGTGAGCACACGGTTGCAGCCATGATGCTGCCTGTCGGTATTACCTTAATTACCTTGACCTCAGATGACCCTAAGAAAGTTCGCAATTTAGCTGCGGTTCTTCTTTTCTCAATCTCATACGGGTGTTCTGTTGCTGGGATTGGTACCCCTTCAGGAGGGGCACGTAACGCGATTATGATCGGGTATTGGAAAGAATTTTTCTATGACCCGACAAACCCAGAAACCTTTAAGTTTATTATCGATTATATGACTTGGATGGCCTATGCCTATCCCATGTTCTTGATCCAGTTGCCTTTTGTGACGGCTATTTTGCTTCTCACATTTAAGCCAGAACATAATGACCTTTCCCGCGCTGTAGTTAAGCTCCGCGCCCAAGTGCAAAGCGAAGGAAGCATGAAGGGGGGCGATTATCTCGCCATTGTCATTTTCTTCCTGACCTTACTGGGGTGGATTTTTCTCTCGTCAGACTTAGGGATGGGGACCATTGCCTTGCTTGGGGCGGCAGCGTTCCTTATCGCTGGATTGGTCAAATGGGAAGACGTGAATTCTGGAGTTAACTGGGGGGTCGTGCTGCTTTATGCCGCCGCGATTTCTCTGGGTGTCCAGATGAAAGATACGGGGGCAGCCATATGGGTGGCTGAAAGTTTCTTATCTATTTTGACCCCCTTAGGTGCAGATAGTGGTGTGGGTCTTTGGGCAGCTGTTTCTCTTCTTACAACATCTGTGACCAATACAATGTCTAACGGTGCTGCTGTCGCCGTGTTGGGGCCGATTGTGCTTAAACTTGCCGTTGTTGCGAATGAAAGCCCAATTATTCTTGGCTTTATTACCTCTGTTTCTTCTGCCTTTGCTTATCTTACGGTGGTTGGAACACCTGCATGTACAATTGTTTATGCGTCAGGCTATCTTAAAGCCACTGACTTTCTTGTGGTCGGATGGAAGATGGTCATTATGTCAACAATTCTCATGTTGCTTGCCGCAAGCATTTACTGGCCGCTTTTAACAGGCTAGGGTAAATTGAGTAGGGGCTACTTAGAGGGAAAACATGTCCGAGCAACAGGAAAAAAGAGTAGACGATCGATTTAGAATCCTCGTCTGCATTGATGGTTCCGATGAAGGGTATCGGGGCTTGAAATACGCTGTCAAACTTGGCGGTGGTGTTAATGCTGATATTGTTCTTCTCTATGTTCGCCCACATGACCAAGGTTTACGTTCAGGTGGCCTGCAAGTCAGTGTTGCCCGGGAAAATATGCTCAAGTGGGGTTTAGAACTTCCCGGACTTACATACCTGAAAACAGGCCGCGATATGCTGGTAGAAATGGGGGCCATGTCTTTAGATTGGCAAGAAAGCCATGTTCATACAGATGTGGCTGGCACGTCTCTCGGTGATAATAAAATTGATTATCTGTCTGAGACCGGGCAAAAAATTGTTCTTAAATTGAAAGTTGCACCCAACATTGTAACAGGGATTCTCGACCAGTGGGAATTGGGTGAATATGACCTAATCATCCTTGGTGCTTCTGAGCGCTGGCGGGAACGTACCACCAAAAGCTTTACGGATCCGGCTGTGGCTGAAAAAGTGGCTAAAAATGCCCCTTGTTCAGTTATCGTTGCCCGTGAATTGGCGGTTGGTAACGGTCATCTGATCTGTGTTGACGGCTCGCCCCATTCTCTAGATGCGGTCCGACGGGATGCTTACATTGCAAGCCGTTGTGATTGCGATATTTCCCTAATTTCTGTGGCTAGGCATGAGCGGGAGAAATCCCGAGCTGAAGAGAGCTTAAAAGAGGCGGCTGAGATACTTAAAGAATTGGGGGTAACCCCAATTGATCAAGTCGTGAGAATCGGTGATCCCGTGGACCAGGTTATTGATGTTGGTCCAGATTATTCTCTGCTTGTGGTTGCCGATACAGGGAAAGGGGCTATTGAGCGTTTCTTCTCAGGCTCAGTCGCCTTTGAAATTGTTGAAAAAGCCTATAACTCGGTAATGATCATTAGATAAGGTTTAGGTTGATCAAAACCTACTTGTCATCATGCCCGCCGTCGGGCATGTCCCCGGGGGTGCGCCGTCCTTTACCGTCGCCGAGTTTTAAATCTCCTAGGTCATGAATCCCCGGAGGTTCGTGGCCTAATTCTCCAGGACGCCTTATATCTTTTGAATCTCCTTGGATGAGACCTTCTAAATCTTCATCGTCCACTTCTTCGGGGACCCATTGGTCCATGTAGTGGTCCAGAGGGCTTTTGTTGAGGTTGGTTATTTCAGGGTGCTCTGATTTATCCATTTCATCCAAATTCACCCAACCAGGAGAATCGTCTTCAGCACCTTCTTCCTTCGCCATCCGGGCAAGCATGTCGGCATATTCATGAGCTGCTTCGGCTTGTTGAAAATCGACATGCTCTTTGTGAGGGCGGAAAACCCATAGTAATAATGCAGCAGGAACACCAAAAATAACCCAGATAGGAAAGGCCAAAAAGAGCCCAAAAGAGTAGCTCCAAAACTCGGGCCCCAAAAGCTTTTCAACTCTTATTTGGGAAACAATTAAACTGCCAGGGTCTTTGGCATACCAAAGTTCTTCAGCAGAAACCAATCCGCGAGAGCCAAGGCTCGCTTCATTCGCCGCTCCAATGAAAGCGAGAGCGACAAAAAGCCAGCCGAAGATAAACCCTAGGCTCATTTTATGTTTTCTAGGATTGTTACTCAAAGAGGGTCTCCTGCCACGAGACGAGGGAGGTTTCCGACTACGCCCATAGCATGGCGCATGAATAAACGTTTCAAGGGCCCTGCCTTATCAACAGCGGCAAGGCCTAAGTCACGGGCTAACCGTAAAGGCGCGATATCGTTTGAAAATAGCTTGTTTAAGCTGTGGGTAACGGTCGCCATGGCAAACACATCTGGGCGTCGCCAGTTCTCATAATTTTCCAGAACTGTTCCGCTCCCAACATCCAGCCCTAAGCGATGGGCATCAACAATAACCTCGGCCAATACTGCTACGTCACGCAAACCTAAGTTTAAACCTTGTCCTGCGATCGGGTGAATAACATGGGCTGCATCACCGATGAGAGCGAGGCGAGTATCTGTATAGGCGTTTGAGGTCTGTAAGCTTAAGGGATAAGAAAAACGAGGGCCGAGAAGTTCTAAATCACCCAGCCAATCTCCAAACCGTTTTTTGACTTCCTGTAAGAAGGGGCCGTCATCCAAGCTTAAATAGTTTTGAGCCAATTCAGTGGTTTCAGTCCAAACCAAATTCATCCGGTTGCCGGTCATAGGCAGCATAGCGAAGGGTCCGCTGGGTAGGAAAAGCTCAACGGCAACTCCGTCATGAGGTTCTTGATGTCCAACAGAACAGACGATGGCGGTTTGCTTGTAATCATACTGGCGGGTGCTAATTCCAGCATTGTCGCGGGTCGGAGAAAACTTGCCTTCAGCGGCAACGGCAAGTCGAGCCTTTATCGTTTTGCCGTCATTAAGTTTTGCTTCAACCCCGTGGGAGTCGTGAACAAGCTCTTCTACGGCGGCGGGCGCATATACTTTGAGAGGTTTGAGCGCAGCTGCCCGTTGGGCGAGGCCAGAGCGAATCACTCTGTTTTCAACAATATAGCCGAAGGGATCATCGCCAACGTCTTCGTGATTATAGTGCAAAAATAAAGATGAAATGCCGTCTTTGAAATTTCCGTCTACTACTCGGATGTCATAAATTGGTCCGGCATCAGCTGCCAAAAAAGGCCAAACACCAAGCCCTTCAAAGATCATGGCTGAGGCATGGGCTAAGGAGCAGGTCCGCCCATCAAAATCTTGGTCTAAATCTTTCCCAGGGGCATGGCGTTCAACTACGGCAGTTTTGATGCCAGCATCAGCCAAGGCGACAGAGAGACTCATCCCCACCATACCACCCCCAATTACGAGTACGTCAACTTCAGCCATAACGCCTTTTCACCAATAAGTTAATCTTAAACCCAAAGATGGCCCTTGGCCTCTGATATGTCCAGAGGAAGCTGTTTTCAAGTTGCACTTTTAGAAAATAATTATGGCAACGCATTAGGGCATAAAGTCGCCACATTCATGTTGATAATAAGGACCATCAGAGTTCCAATATTACTGGAGTAGATGTTAATCAATCTGGGCCGATGCCCCCCCTTAGGTACCAGGATTGAGGACATTCATCAAATGACAGCTGATGTTCTGATAACGACGGATGTTAAATCCAGCGACCGGGTCCCCCCCCACCCGGTCGCTTCGTTTTTTGTTATTAGGATTGCTCTTCGGGAATAAATTGGTAATTTCTCTTCCACATGACAAATTTTTCCGGCCATAACTTAACCTGTTTACGTGGCGAACGCCTCGTCTTTAAGGGACTCGATTTTTCAATCGAAGCCGGAGATGCGCTTGTTCTGATCGGACCCAACGGTAGTGGTAAGTCAAGTTTACTGCGGATGCTAGCTGGTTTGCTTAAGCCCTATGGTGGCGATATGACCTGGGATAGTGAAAGTGTGGGGGAAGAACCCGAGCAGCACCGAGGCCGACTCCATTATGTGGGCCACCATGATTGTGTGAAAGCTGTGCTGACCGTGGAAGAGAATCTGACTTTCTGGGCCCGGATGCATGACAAAAACGTTGATGCTGAAGCTAAAGTTGCTTCGGCCCTTGATACCTTGTCGATCTCTCATTTGGCGGATGTCCCAGGACGTTTTTTATCAGCAGGGCAAAAGCGTCGGGCGAACTTAGCACGAATCATGGCCGCTGACGCCCCCCTCTGGCTCTTGGATGAACCGATTACGGCCTTGGATAAAGAGTCCATCACTAAGCTAGAGCGCACTATGGCAGACCATCGTCAAAATGGTGGCATGATTGTTCTGTCTACCCATTCTGAAATCACTCTGGAAAACCCTAAAATTCTTGATTTAGCAGATTTTGCTATTGGTTTTGGCGAAGGCTTTTATGACGATGATGAAGAGGATTTAGTGTTTTGAACAGCTTCCTCTTCATGGTGCGCCGGGACTTGCGCCTCGCGCTTAGGCAAAGCAGCGATAATGTTATGGTCGTTATGTTCTTTGTCCTTTGTGCAGTGCTGTTCCCCTTTGGCGTGGGACCAGAGCTCGGCATTTTAGAACGTATTAGCGCCGGGGTTATTTGGGTTGGGGCTTTGTTGGCCTCAATGCTTTCCTTAGAGCGTCTTTTCCAGACCGACTATGAAGATGGCAGTTTGGAGTTAATGGCTCTGACCCCTGCACCCCTTGAAATATTGGTTTTGGCTAAAGTTGCCGCTCATTGGTTGACCACGGGTCTGCCTCTTATCTTAGCCTCGCCTTTGTTAGCTGTTCTATTAAATATGGACTCCGATGGATATGGGGTCCTTCTATTGGCTTTGTTATTAGGAACACCGACCCTTAGCTTGATTGGGGCAGTCGGTGCAGCTCTTATACTTGGCGCGCGCCGAGGTGGGGTTTTGATCTCTCTCTTGGTCTTACCGCTCTATGTCCCTGTGCTGATTTTTGGCGTGAGTGCGGTTGATGCCGCCATTGGGGGCTTTGAATATAAAGCCCAACTTTTCATTCTTGGAGGGTTGCTTATGGGTACTCTTCCGCTAGCCCCTTGGGGGGCCGCTGCAGCCCTCCGTCAGTCGTTGGAATAAAGAGGGTGAAGATGGGAAAACACATTTGTTCATATCTTGACCACAATCATTGGATACTTTGCCGTCTTGCCGCTAAAACAGCCGCGCAATTAACTCGTGGACCGCTATGAAACGTATAGATCGCTTTGCTAACCCCAATAAGTTTATGAAACTGGCCAAGGCCATTACCCCTTGGGCTGCCTGGTCGACTGTGGGATTCCTTGCTGCTGGACTTTATTTAGGCTTGTTTGATTCCCCTGCTGATTATCAACAAGGTGAGACTGTTCGCATGATGTATGTGCATGTGCCCTCAGCTTGGATGGCAATGTTTTGTTATGTAGGTGTGGCGGTTTCAAGTGCAGTCGGATTGATCTGGAAACATCCGCTTGCGGACTTGGCGGCAAAAGCTACCTCACCTGTAGGAGCTGCTTTCTGTTTCTTAGCATTGCTTACAGGGTCCCTGTGGGGCAAGCCTATGTGGGGGACTTGGTGGGTATGGGATGCGCGTCTGACCTCTATGTTGATCTTGCTCTTCTTATATTTAGGGCACATGGCCCTGCTGAATGCCTTTGATGACCAAACCCGCGCCATGCGCGCAGCTTCGATCTTGGCGTTGGTCGGTGTGATCAATATCCCGATCATCAAATGGTCTGTTGATTGGTGGAATACCCTTCACCAACCTGCCTCCGTGGTGAAAATGGATGGCCCTGCTATTCATCCGGATATGCTTTGGCCCCTCTTGTTAATGGCTATAGGCTTTACCACTTTCTATATCTGGGTTGCCTTGTTGCGTATCAGGCAAGAAATTATTGCAAATAAAATTCGAGCTATTCGGCTACGGCAAGTGAATGGGTGACGGTATGGAAAGTATATCTGAGTATATAAATATGGGCGGTCATGGCGGGTATATTTGGCCTGCTTATGGAGCAACTCTTCTCGTAATGGTGGCTTTGCTCGTAACTAGCATTCGTGGCCTTAAAGCCGACGAAAATACCTTAAAGCTTTTACAAGCGGATAATGGAGGACGTCGCCGTCGTCCAGCACCATCTGCTGAAGAAACCGATAAATCTGATCAGGAAGACGCCTCATGAAGCGCAAGCATCGCCGACTAAGTTTTGTTGCCCTCGCCCTGCTTGCTCTTGGGGCTGCTGTGGCTTTGGTTATGGCTGCCTTTGAAGAAAATATTGTTTTCTTCTTCAGTCCGACAGAAATGGGCCAAAAGGAAGTCGACCCAACTCAACGCCTCCGCCTTGGAGGGTTGGTTGAAGAAGGGTCTATTACGAAAGCTGCTGACGGGGTGACGGTTCAATTCGTCGTAACCGATACAGTGAATACAATTCCTGTAGAATTCAGAGGCATTTTGCCTGACCTGTTTAGAGAAGGCCAAGGGGTTGTCTGTGAAGGTAGGTTGATCAACGGCGTCTTTAAGGCCGATGAAGTCCTTGCCAAGCACGATGAGAACTACATGCCGCCAGAAGTTGCTCAGGCACTTAAAGATGCGGAACATTGGAAAGAGAAAATGCAAGATAGTAAGGCTGAATAATCATGATTGTTGAATTAGGCCATTTCGCTCTCGTTCTAGGATTTGTAATCGCCATAGTGCAAGGCACTGTTCCTTTGGTCGGGGCAGCGAACGGCAATAACCGGTGGATGGCCTTAGCTGGCCCCGCTTCTCTTGGCCAATTGCTTTGTGTCACCGTGGCCTTTGCTGCTTTGACCTACGCTTATCTTGTCTCGGACTTCTCAGTTCTTAACGTGATCCAGAACTCCCATACTTCTAAGCCTACGCTGTATAAGGTTTCTGGCGTTTGGGGGAACCATGAAGGCTCCATGTTGCTGTGGGTTCTTATTCTTGCCTTGTTTGGCTATGCCGTTGCTTTGTTTGGTCGTAATTTACCAAAATCTCTGAAATCTCGGGTGCTCGGTGTTCAAGCGCTGGTTACTGTCGGCTTTTATCTGTTTATCCTGCTGACTTCTAATCCATTTGATCGGGTTATGTCTCCGCCGATTGATGGAGAAAGCCTTAATCCGATGTTGCAAGACCCCGGTCTCGCCTTCCATCCACCTTTCCTCTATCTCGGCTATGTTGGTTTTTCAATATCTTTCTCCTTTGCTATTGCGGCTTTGCTGGAAGGTCGTGTTGATGCAGCTTGGGCAAGATGGGTTCGGCCTTGGGCACTTGCTGCTTGGTCTTTCCTTACGGTGGGAATCGTTCTTGGTTCCTGGTGGGCCTACTATGAACTTGGTTGGGGTGGCTGGTGGTTCTGGGATCCGGTTGAGAACGCTTCCTTCTTGCCTTGGTTAGCAGGAACCGCGTTGCTGCACTCAGCCATCGTGGCTGAAAAGCGCGATACCATGAAATCTTGGACTATTTTCCTGGCGATTATGGCTTTCTCTCTGAGTCTCCTCGGGACTTTCCTCGTACGTTCCGGGGTGCTGACTTCAGTTCATGCCTTTGCCACTGATCCTAGTCGGGGTGTGTTTATTTTGATTCTGCTAATCATTACCATTGGTGGGTCATTTGCTTTGTTCGCTTGGCGTGGACCTTCGATTAAATCTGGAGGTTTGTTCAAACCAGTTTCTCGTGAAGGCGGGTTGTTGGTTAACAACTTATTGCTGACCACAGCGACCTTTGTCGTGTTGCTGGGGACTTTATATCCTCTGTTCATTGATGCCTTGGAGCTAGGTAAAGTTTCTGTCGGAGCCCCTTTCTTTGAAGCAGCTTTTATTCCGATAATGATTCCCTTGGTTGTTGTCATGGCAGCCGGGCCTTTCATGTCATGGAAACGGGCTGATTTAAAAGTAACTTTGCGTAAACTCGCTCTTACTTTTGTTTTATTTGCTCTTGCGGTTGCAGGGACATTATATGCTCGCCCAGATTCAACGTTCCTCGCAGCCTTTGGTATTGGCTTGGCTGTTTGGCTTGGGTTTGGAACCCTTACTGAGTTCGCCGGACGGATTAAACTTTTTAAAGCGCCACTTGGTGAGAGCTTGCGTCGTTTGGGGCAGATGCCCCGAGCCAGTTGGGGGATGTCCATCGCCCACTTTAGTCTAGCAATTGGCATTGTTGGGATGGTTGGGGCTTCGTCTTGGAAGATTGAATCGATCCAAGTGATGAAGCCTGGCGATACCGTAGACGTTTCTGGCTATACCTATACCTTTGATGGTGTTCGGGATGTCATGGGGCCTAACTACTCAGCTTTACGAGGCAGCTTTACGGTAACTCGTGACGGTGAAACTATCGTTACCCTCCGTCCTGAAAAACGTGTTTATACGGTTAGTAAACAACCTACCACTGAAGCCGGAATTCATACCATGTTCTCGGGCGACCTCTATGCGGTTGTTGGTGATCCATCGGGTGATGAAGGCGGTTTTGTTACGCGCCTTTACTTTAATCCCTTGGTCGTTTGGATGTGGATTGGTACCGTTTTCATGGTTCTTGGTGGGGTAATCAGTCTTACTGACCGCCGCCTCAGGGTTGGCACACCAAAGAAAAAAGCTGCAGAGGGGGCGAAGTAAGCTTATGAAGCAACGTATTTTTTACTTGCTCCCCCTCAGTGTTTTTCTGATTCTGGCGATTTATTTTGCCGTGGGTTTGACCAAGGACCCGCGCAGACTGCCTTCGGCTTTGATTGATCGGGCTGTACCCGCTTTCGATCTGGAACCAATTCAAGGCCATGACCGAGGCTTTAAAAGCACAGACCTTTTAGGGCAGGTTTCTCTGGTCAATGTATTTGGCTCTTGGTGTGTTGCCTGTTTAGCAGAACACCCGTTCCTCATAGAGCTAAAGGAGACCAAAGCCATTCCGATTTATGGGTTAAATTGGAGAGAAACCTCTCCTGATGCTGCAATAAAATGGCTGAAGCGTCATGGGGACCCTTATACCTTGATTGGTAATGATGCCGATAGCCGAGTGGCGATTGACTTTGGGGTTACGGGTGCACCGGAAAGTTTCATTGTCGATAAGCAAGGAACGGTTCGTTACAAACATGTTGGACCAATCTATCCAGATATCTGGGAAAAAACGTTATTGCCTATTGTTGAGGCCTTAAGAAAAGAATGAAAACCATGAGAAAGCTTTTCCTGTCCCTCTTATTTGTGGCCATTGCCTTTCCGGCCTTTGCCTTAAATCCTGATGAAGTGCTCAAAGATCCGGTTTTAGAAAACCGAGCTCGAGAACTGAGTAAAGAAATTCGTTGTGTGGTTTGTCAAAACCAATCTATTGATGACTCAGATGCCGAACTAGCTCGAGACCTTCGAATTGTGGTAAGGGAACGTTTGGTTGAGGGCGATAGCGATGACCAGGTCATAGAGTTTTTGGTTACCCGTTACGGAGACTTTGTTCTTCTAAGACCGCCTTTTCAGGCCAGCACCTATTTTCTGTGGCTTAGCCCGGTCTTTATTCTATTCCTTGGTATTTTCGCTATTATTACTTTCTTTAAAAGGAAAGCAGATAGCATTAACTCTCTCGCAGACCCCCTGTCTGCTGAAGAAGAAAAACGACTTAAAGCCTTGTTGGGGAGCGAAGAGTCCAAATGAGTTTTTTCATAGTAGCGTCGATCCTACTTTTCATTGTTGTTCTGGGAATTATTGCGATTCCTTTGCTGAGAAATGAAGACGAAAACGAGCCCACCCGTAAAGATTTTGATCTTTCCCTTTATAGAGACCAGTTAGCCGAGATTGATCGGGACATGGAACAGGGCCAGATCAACGAAGAACAAGCCAGAGGTGCACGAGCTGAATTGCAAAGGCGTTTGCTGGCGGCTGAAGCCGCTGATGAAGTGAGTGCTCAATCAGCCTCGATGCCAGCTAAAGGTATGTTTGTGGCTGTTGCTGCTTTTATCTTTGTCACTTCTATTGGCTTCTATTGGGTGGTTGGTTCTCCTGGTCGACCTGATTTGCCTATGGCGATGCGTAATGTTGAAAAAGAGCAAGATAACGCGCAAATCGATCAGATGAAGGAGATGATCGCGACTTTGGCTGAGAAGCTTAAGAGTGAGCCTGAAAATCATGAAGGTTGGCAAATGCTTGGTCGCTCTTATCGGGCTATGGACCGTTTTCAAGAAGCCGCAGACGCTTTTAAAAAAGCGGTTGACCTTTCAAAGGGGTCTGCTGAAGATTTAACCAACTACGGCGAAATGGTCATGTTCGCCGCTCAAGGCAAAGTGAGTGAAGAAGTTTTTAACGCTTTCCTACAAGCTCATAAAAACGAACCTGATAATCCTAAGGCATGGTTTTACTATGCCGTTGCTCTCGGTGAACGAGGTGATAAAAAAGAGGCGCTTCAGGAATGGGTCAATATGGCTTCAACAGCTGGACCAGATGCTGGATGGCTCCCTCAAGTTCAGGAGCGTATTCAAACGGTTTCAAGAGAAATTGGCATTGATCCCAAATCCTTAAAGCCGACCATTGAGCAGATGACACAAGCGCCTGTGCCCCCTTCTGCTTCGACAGAAGCTCCGAAAGGACCAACTCAAGCAGATATGAGTGCTGCCGCTGCTATGACACCAGCAGAACGCCAAGCGATGATACGTTCAATGGTTGATGGGTTAGCTGAAAAACTGAAGCAGTCACCAGATGACCTTCAAGGTTGGCTCCGTCTTGGTCGGTCACGTTTACAACTCAATCAATTTGTTGAAGCCAAAGAAGCTTTTGCCAATGCAGCACGTCTCGCCCCTAAAGACCCGGCCGTCCTAACCGAATATGCCTCATCAATTCTTACTGCAGCCCCTAACCCAAAAATTTTGGAAAAGGAAATGATCGATATCATTAAGCGCATTGAAGACATTGATCCAGAAGACGGCAATGTTATGTGGTATTTAGGGCTATGGGAAAAACAGAATGATCATCCTGAAGGGGCTAGAAAATATTGGGAACGCTTGCTCTCAAAACTCACCCCTGAGACAATGCCATGGATGCGTTTGAAAACCCAAATTGATGGGTTGAGTGCAAGTAAGTAAGGGAATAACCATAAGTTCAGAATTTGCACCTCTAGAGTAAAACTCCGAGTCGCGGCAAGAATAGTTGCAAGTTAAAATTATTAAAAAAATAGAAAGTGTAAATAGTGGGTTTTTTTGCTGCTTTAGCTGAAAATCTAGTATCGTATCAGGGTAATAAGACATTTTTATTGCTGCAGTGCACAATAATGTTGATATTTTTGCCTAATTCGGTTATATTCTTATCTGTTGGCTTGAACGCTGAACGGCTGAAGAGAATTCAGGCCGTTTTCTTTATGCGCGAAGCCATAAAAATCTAATTTATGAGCCCTGTGGATTTCAAATTTTGCAGGGGTTAATGAGTGGCAAAATACTCTGGATTGCCAGAGGTATTTTAATCGCTTGTCCGCTGGGAAGTACAAACCTGCTTTCCGTAAAAACAAATAACCATTGTCGTACGTTACGTACGTTTGATAGGTTTTGCGACTAAAGGTCGCTAAAATTAGGAGGGAAGATATGGATACCTCTCTCGTCAAATATTTGACCGAGACGGCCTCTGAGCTGGTAGAAAAAGCACAAAGTGCCCCAAGCGCAGTTGCTAGCGAAATGCTACTTGAGGCAAGTGAATTGAATTACCTTGCAGCTCGCGTTGCCAGCAAGGTTACTGTTGAAACACACACAAAATTAGCGGCATAAAACCATGGCATCAAAGTCTGAAAACAATAAGAAACCCCAATCTGACCGTAAGGAAGATCGGAAAAAACGTAAATGTCTAATGTGTTCACAGCCTTTTGTTTCTGAGCACACAGGCCACCGTGTCTGCCAACCTTGCAAAAGTACATCTGCATGGCGGGGTGGTGCTTAAGTTATAAGCACCTTAAAATAATCAATTTTTCAAAAGCCGGATTTCCAGTTACGTGGAATCCGGTTTTTTGTTTTTAAACACTTTTGATTAATTTGTGTTAACTTGAATTAACCTTATAGTATGCGATAGTTACACAAGTACTGTTAATTTAAAGGGACCTAATGCCGGGTAACCCCAAGTCTAAAAAAAGCTTAAAAACCAAAGCACAGCTCATAGCCGAGATCGAAGTTCTTGAAAACCGTGTTGCTTCTTTAGAAAAGAATGACGATCAGCAAGGGACTTTGCTTCAGCTTGCTGTTGAAAATTCCCAAGATATCCTTGCTATATTAGACTTCGATGGAACGTTAGAATTTACCTCTCCCTCCTTTGAGTCAATTCTAGGTTATAACCAAACCGAGTGTTTGGGGAAAACCTCTTTTGATGTGATCCATCCTGATGATCTTAATAAAATCAAATCTGATTTTGCGGAAGGGATAAATAGTCACAAGCCAATTTCTACAACTTACCGGGCTCGTCATAAAAAAGGTCACTGGGTTGAAGTGGAATCTTCAGCTACTGCTACAAAACTTCAGGATAAAATAAAGATCATCGTTAATACCCGTGATATTTCTGAAAGACTGAAGGCTGAGGAAAGTTTAAGGGAATCTGAGAACCGGTTAGCACGGATTTTTAACTTAACACCAAATTTGATGGCTATTTCAAATATTGATACAGGGGTGTATCTCGCTGTTAATGATGCCTGGCTGAAATTTTATGGATACAAGAGAGAAGAGGCCATTGGGAAAAGTTCTTTAAAACTTGGCAATTGGGAAACACTTGGTGATCGCGATGATTTTGTCAGAGAGTTAAAAGAAAATGGATGCGTTAAGGAACGTGAGGTTAGGGTAATTACAAAAGATAAGCGCCTTCATACTCTACTAACATTTGCAGAGACGATAAACTTTGATGGACGCCAAAGAATTCTAACAATTGCCCTGGATATCACAGACCGTAAAAAACTAGAACAAGAGCTATATCAGGCGCGTGATAACCTAGAAGAAAGAGTTAAAGCTCGTACTCGTGCATTAGAGATAAGCGAGAAGCGCTTTAAGGATTTTTCTGAAGTTGGCTCTGACTGGATTTGGGAAACCGATAAGGACCATAAATTTATCTTTTTGTCAGGCCAGATCGAAGAAATTACTGAAAATAAACCTGAGTCAGTTTACGGTCAAAATAGGTTTGATAATCAACCACCTATAGAAATTGAGAATGAACCTGAGAAATGGGAGCAACATAGAGAAACTCTTAGTGCTCATAAAAAATTTGAAAATTTTCAATATCGGTATCTAACTAAAAGTGGAAAAATCATCCATATCCGTGTCAATGGGAACCCTGTTTTTGATAAGGAAAATAACTTTCTTGGGTATCGGGGGACTGGCAAAGAGGTAACCAAAGAAGTTGAGGCGATTGGTGCCTTAAAGGAAAATGAAGAACGCCTGAGAGGGATGCTCTCTCTTGCTCCAATTGGTGTCCTTATAACTCGTTTTGATGGGACAATCCTTTTTGGTAACGATGAGTTCTCCCGTCTTACAGGTAAGGCGGCAGGTGCCTCAATCCTTGATTCATGGGTCAACCTTGATGAGCGAGTAAGGTTTCTAGAAAAGTTTAAGAAGCAAGGTTATGTCAAAACAGAAGAATCACAAATATTTGGGTCTGACGGCAAGCCGAAATGGATAATGCTTTCCTGGAATTCAATAATAATAGATTCCGAGGAATGTATTTTAGCATGGATCTACGATATTGATACGATCAAGCGAACAGAAGCAGCTCTGCAAGAAGCAATATCATCTGCTGACCAAGCCAACGCAGCTAAATCAGATTTTTTAGCAAAAATGAGCCATGAGTTTCGAACACCAATGAACGCCATCATAGGTTTTTCTGATGCCATGCGCTGTGAAGTTTTTGGCCCTATAGGTAATGAAAAATATTCAAAGTACCCCATTCATATTTATGATTCTGGAAAGCATCTCCTTGAGTTGATCGATGATATTCTTGATCTTTCAAAAATTGAAGCTGGCAAAATGGTGATGAATTGGGAGAACGTAAACACTAAAATTCTTGTCGAGAATGTTTGCTCAACTGTTCAGCCATTAGCAGAAAAAAATAACAATTCGCTTGAACTGATCTGTCATGAAAATGTTGGCGCTATTATCACTGATTACAGGCGCCTTAACCAAATTTTGCTCAACCTGTTAGGAAACGCGTGCAAATTTACCAAGAAAGGCGAAATTTCTCTCACAGTTGAGCAAGAAGAATTTAAAGGCCACCCCCGCATGGTCTTTACAGTTAAAGATAATGGTGTTGGCATTGCTCCAGAGAATATGAAAAACCTCTTTCATGAATTTACCCAAGGGGGGTTAAATTCAATTCAAGCAGCAGATGGCAGTGGCTTAGGCCTTGCGATTAGCCGTCGTTTTGCAGAATTAATGGGCGGGGATATTTCAGCCCAAAGCACATTGGATGTCGGATCAATATTTACTCTTCAAATCCCTATCAAAACCCAAGAAGAGAATGAAAAATAAGGAAGCCCCTGGCATTATCAGGGCATCTCCAGCCAACTGACGCCTCGCTTTTTCAATCACGGCATTTGCAACTAGTTGTTCTCTGGATTGCCTAATAACCCGAGTGCCTGCCCCATTTATGGATCGTGGCGGCCAGAAAAATACTCAGTTATGTGGGGAGATAAATTCAACCTATTGCCGTTTTCCTGTAATACCCTCCCTCGCATCCGGCGTTACTTCTCCCCTGTTGGGCGCTCTCTGAACTATCTTTTTCCTAACAGAGAAATTTTATAACTAACATACCGTATGTTTTTTCAAATACTGCCAATGAAGAATAGCTCTTTGGCCTCAAAGTAAATTTCTAATTATCAGAGAAAAATAATTATAAATTCATAATAAAGTAGAAAAAAACATACATAAGATTGCAAAAAAATAAAAAAAGCAATAAAAGGTAGTGGTGTAGTATTTTCTTCAAGAGCAATAAGTGGCGTTCGAAAATGCAGGTGGCTTGAGAGTAAAGCACCTTGCATTTGTTTAAATACAACGCAGCGTATCTATTGCGTGATTAATCAGAGAAGGGGCCAAAAATGAATACTAAATCATATAATTACATCGTTATCGGCGGCGGTTCTGCAGGCTCAATAGCCGCCGCAGAATTGGCGAAAAATACGGATGTAGCTGTATTGCTTATTGATGCGGGTACCTCACCTGACGATATTGCAGATGTTTGGGACCCTTATGATAACAACAACCTATATGGAATGAAGGATATTTGGTGGCGGGGTTATAAAACGCCGAAATATTCTGGATCATCTACTATGGTAGGTGTCCCGAGATCGAAGCTTTTTGGCGGGTGTACCGCTGTAAATGATATGGTTTTTACGCGCGGTGCCCCGGCTGATTTTGACCTATGGGTTAACGTATACGGCTGTACCGGATGGAGCTACAATGATGTTGCCAGTGCTTTTGATCGTATACAGGAGGGCCTCGCTCCTACGACCGGGCCCAAAGATGAATTTGGTGCAGCCTTTGTTACAGCCTGTGAAGATATGGGTCTCAAATTTGTACCCGACTATAATGCGGGTCTTCCTTTAGATGGCGTGAGTCCATTGTGCTCAACCATTTCGAGTAGCACTGTCCGAGAAACAAGCTATCGCACTTATACTGACGATGGTAATGAATCTAATCTGACATTTGTTGGCGGTGCGTTAGTTAACAAAATTATTTTTAAAAATGACTGCGCTGTTGGCGTTGAATATTCAGTTGGTGACGCCATTTATGAAGTATATTGCAACGGCGAAATTATTCTCTCGGCAGGTGCGATAAACTCACCTAAAATTTTAATGCTCTCTGGTATTGGTGAAAAAGCGCAATTAGATAAGTTTGGTATACCCGTAATCGTTGACTCGCCGTCCGTTGGGAAAAATTTGCAAGACGCAATTATATTTTCTTTAAATTGGTCGACTTCCAGCCCTCTTAACGTTCCCCCAGACGCACCAAACGGCAATCGTCGAAATGAAGGCTATGCAATCACCTGGACAAACCTGAATGACGAACAACAACCTCAAACATGTATTGAGATGATGCCGGGTCTGTACGAGCCGCACCAATCACATAGCACTTTGGTTAATAATTATAGTATTACTGGTGGCGCTATGCGTTTAAAAAGTCGGGGATGGGTTAATTTGGCTTCTGCGGACCCCACTGTTCCTCCTGAAATTAATATAAATCTTTTTGAAAACCCCGATGATATGGAATTGGCGTTTGAATCATTTGAGATTGCAAGGTCCATTGGTAATTCTCAGGCCTTATCGAGCTTGAGAAAGGAGGAAACTACACCGGGAAGTTCGATATCTACACCTGAGCAAATAAAGAAATGGCTTCTTGAGAATAGCATGTCATACAGTCACCCATCCTGTACTTGTAAAATGGGGCCGAGTGGTACGGACTCTGTTGTTGATTGCACCCTAAAGGTCTATGGCGTTAAAAATCTCCGTGTTGCAGATACTTCAATCATGCCGGAAATCACTTCCGGACACACACAAGCGCCAGCATTTATGATCGGCCAAAGGGTTGCCGATTTCATCATTGCAGGGGAGTAATGACATGAAAAAAACCCGACCATTGGTCATGTTGCTAAGCCTTGGCTTGTTCTGTTCAAGTATTGCTGTTCCAATTGCTTCAGCAGCAGAAGACCCTCTTTCTTTTTGGAATGATACAGATAACAAAACGTCGATAGTCAATTTTGTTCAGAAAGTTAATAAGAAAAATATACCAATAAAAGATCGAATTGCGACGTTTGATTTTGACGGTACTATCGGCGTTGAAAAACCCACCTATATGGAAGTTATCGTGTCGTCTAAAAAGATGTGCGACATCGCAAAAGAAAATAAAAATTTAAGAGACAAACAACCCTATAAAGCGGCATGCGCTAAAAACTGGGAACTTATAAACAGTAATTTTGATTACACTATTCAAATCATATTGGATGCGTTCGATGGTCAGACACTAACCAGCTATCAAATCTTTGCCGAGAATTTTTTGTCTACAACGAATGATCCAACCTGGAAGCAGCCTTATAAAAAACTTGTTTACGCACCCATGGTTCAGCTGGTTCATTATTTACTGAAGAACCAATTCACAATCTATGTTGTTTCAGGGTCACAAACAGCCTTTTTGCGCGTTATGGCTGAAGGCTCTGAACTCTCCCTTGGGTCAAACAAGGTTATCGGTTCAACAATTAAGTTTTCTTATAAGCAGGGAGACACGGGTGGGGCTGAATTTATTAGAGATAATAGCTATATGACCCCTCAATCAGGCGGGAATGGTAAACCTGAACTCATTAAAGAAGTAATAGGCAAAATGCCCATTTTTTCAGCCGGGAATACGATGGGAGATTTTGAAATGCTCTTAAGTACAACCCAAAAAAATAATACAGCGCTGACAGGGTTTAGTCTGATTGTTAATCACGACGATGCAAAAAGGGAATATAAATACGCAGATGAAAACCTTCTCAAACAAGCTAAAAAATATAAGTGGGCAATTGTTAGTATGAAAAAGGATTTCAAAGAAATATTCCCTTTTAAGAAACAATGATCAATCTTGCTGAAGATAGCCTTTCCATGCCAGTTCAACAGGCTGCTTGAAAAGGCTCTGTTTTTTCAAAAGGAAATGGGGCGTTATCATATGGTTGGAGTTCATCTATCCAGGCTGCGCTGTCTGAGTATTTTGCGGCAAAAGGTGTTTGGGTAAGATTGCTTTCACGAGCCTGGAGCATTTTTAGTATGAACATCTTTTCACCTTTTTGCTCCAGAACACCTTCCACTTGGATTTTACCTGCCTTAGTGGACATTACCGGGCCTCTAGCGGAACGGGCCAAACCTGAGACACGCTGATAAGCTCGGCGGTAAATTTCGTGGGCTTCAGCCAATGGGATGCGGAAATATGCACTGGGGCCAGTATCGCGCTCTACAAACATATAGTAGGGGATCATGTTCAGTTTGACAGACTCTTCCCACAGACGTTCCCAAATGTCAGGGCTATTGTTGATATGTCGCAGTAATGGTCCTTGGGTTCGGATAATTGCCCCAGTCGAGCAAACGGCCTGGATAGCCTTCTCGACAGGTTGGGGCATTAGTTCTCGCCAGTGATTCAGGTGTGCCATAAAGGATAAATGTCGGCCTGAATTTACTATCTTTTCAAATAGATGTAGCATTTGCCCAGCATCTCTGTCTGTGGTGAAACGGTTTGGCCAATAGGTCAGTGATTTGGAGCCGATCCGAATATTCTTAACAGTAGGTATTTCAAGCAGGGGCGTTAAATATCGAGCCAGAGCTTTTGCCTTCATGATCATAGGGTCGCCGCCCGTAATCAAAATATCGCTGATCTCTGGATGAGTTTTGAGGTAGTCCGCTAATCTATCGGCTTCTTTTGCTTGAATTTTTAATGATGGGTCAGAAATAAACTGGGGCCAGCGGAAACAAAAGCTGCAATAGGCGTGGCAGGATTGTCCTGCACATGGGAAGAGTAGGGCGGTCTGTTCGTATTTGTGTTGGACTCCATCAAGATACTCGCCATTCAGAAGGGGGATGTTTTGGGTTGTTTGACTAGCAGGATGCGGATTGAGTGCTGACCGTATATCCTTGACAGCCTCAGTTAAACTTTTGTTTCCCGCTGCTCTAGCTGTGTTGATTTTATGAAATTGCTCTTGCGTCAGCATACCTTTCTGGGGAAAGAGAAGTTTAAACATGGGATCGTCTTGCCACTGGCTCCAGTCGATTAAGTTTTCAAGAACGTAGTCATTTACTCGGAAGGGTAAGACTTCAACGGTATTTTCAAAGGTTTTGTGATAATTTTGATCGAGATGTTTCCAATACTTTGTGTCTTTGAATTGAGCCGGTGTGTAAGCTCGAAATTTTGTCGGTATAGCCCTGTCCTGTGACATATTTTTTTACCCCTGCTTGTAATCCATTTTCAAATTATCCCATTTGCTATCAATTGATTTTGGAAAGCGATAATTGAAGCCTCTGTACGGCGTAGTAGTTCACTGCATTCTTCTTTAGTGATGTTCAAGGGTGGGGCCACCATAAACCAGTGTCCGAACCGATTGCCGGTTATGGGTCGAGCGTAAAGCATGACACCACACTTGAGGCCGTGTTTTCGAATTGAGTCTGTCGGAGAGCAGGAGTCGGGTAATGATTTTTTTGTTTTTTTATCAGAGACCATTTCTACGGCGAGTAACAACCCCTTTCCACGAATGTCCCCGATGATCTGGTTGCGTTCTTTGATCGCCTCTAGTTCCGCCCGCAGCATATTGCCCACATCGCCCACGCGCTCTGAGATGTTTTGGCGCTCAAATTCATCCAGGACAGCGAGTCCGACGGCGCATGAAACAGGATTGGCGTTATAGGAGTAGCTAAATTCGCATCCTGTAAGGTTGGCGAGTTTATCGACCATTGCGGCTGGAGCGAACATAGCCCCCAAGGGGCTGTACCCAGCCCCCAATCCCTTCGCTTTGACAATAATATCCGGCAACGCATCGGGCCAATGGTGAGCGGTTATAAATTTGCCGCTACGACCTGCTCCACAGAGGATTTCATCAAATACCAAATAAACCCCATAGCGGGTACATATATTTCGTATATCTCTAAAATACTGATCTGGTGGCACGATTGCGCCTGTTGAGAGCCCGCCGATGGGTTCGATAATGAACGCCAAGACGTTTTCGGGACCAAGCTCTTGAATTTTTATTTCTAGTGCTTCTGCGCTTTTGGCGGCATAACTTTCAGGAGAATGCCCCTTGGGTAAGCGATAACTGAAAGGGGCGGGAATTGTTTCAGATGTAATGGCAAAACCATCAAAAAAAGGTGCCAAATCCTCATTACCACCAACTGCAAGGCTCCCTATTGTTGCGCCGTGGTAAGATGGCATTAAGGATATAACATGACGACGTTTTTCTTGACCCGTTGCAATTGAAAATTGACGAAGAAATTTAAGAGCATTGTCGACGACCTCACTGCCTCCAGAGGCAAAGTGTACACGCTCAAAACCGGGGCCGGCCAAAGTTGCTAAGCGTTCAGCATATTCAAGGTTGGGTCTAGACCTGGCTACGCGAGTATAGGCATAATCCAACTTGTTGGCCTGCTCTGTCATCGCGCTGATGATGCGTTTGTTGCCGTGTCCCAAAGCACTAACCATGGGACCTGAAGATGCATCTATATACTCCTTGCCGTCTTCGTCCCACATATAAATTCCGGCAGCGTGATCCATCATGGGCAAGGGCACGATCATCGAGTTTGCGTAATAAACGTCCTGTGTTCCGCCAACATTAGTTTCTATTGGGGGGGGGCATGCTTTGTTCATAATGGCTTTTCCGCTCCACCGTAAATATGACCAAAAAACGCTCTATTGAATCATAGACTTGTCTGTTTGATTGGTTCAGGGAAGGTGATTTAAAAAAGACAATTATAGCGAGTATACCTGTGAGTCGTTAGTTTTTTTTAAAAAAAACTTAAAGTAGAAAAAAATAGATGCGCTAGTAGGTTCGTTTCTTTCAATAATACTATAAAAACGAGTAAAACTATTATTTAAAATTTTCACATAAATTAAATTGAATTAATAATTACTTTTTTGATTTTACTAAAACATAACTCTTGGTTTTGTAATGGTAAAATATATACGCCTAATGAGAGTTCTATGCGAGTATAATTTTATATTTAAATATTTATTTTCATAATTATAGATTCAGTTAAATTACGTCGCGTAACAAAAGAGATTTTTGGTGAATTATTATTTTAATGACACAAGTTGCGGCAGAGAATCTTTATTTTGAACTATTCTATTTTTCTGTGAATTGGTTTTTGCTGGTAAATGTTCTTTTGAATCATTTTAAGAGTCTCTGACACGTATTGATAGAAAATAATAAATTATATCATAACGGGAAAATAATAATTTTTATATCTAAACCGCTTGCTTAAATACAACTAATGGGGATAGGCTTTGTATGTTGATGTTAATTATTAGTGAAGCAGTAAACCAAAATGTTGTCCTGAGTAAATGGAGGTAGACCCATGAATTTCGATAAATTCGCAGCCAGTTTTCAGAACCCACAAGATAAAGGCGGTGATGAAATCCAAGAAAATCAAGAAGAACAAGAGGACGTGGTTCTTATTGGTACAGTTGAGTCGATCAAAGGCGATTCTTGCTGCATCGGAATTAACGGGATGCTGTATGAAATCGCATCAAGTGATGTGGTTGATATTGACGAAGGTTTCCAAAAAAACACGTCAGATCAAGATGCCGCCGATAGCGGTGAAGCCAAGGGAAGTGCAAAAGCTAAAGGTAGTGCTAAAGGCAAAACTGACTCAGATAAAACCGGTCCACGCATGGCGTTGATTACCGTAAAGGGTAATAGCGTATTGCACCAACGTGTCCCCGTTCCTGCACCGTTACTCGCCTCCATGGGTACATGGATGGAAGTTCTTCCGGCTGTCGAAGCTGCCTAAAAAGGTGTGCAGGCAGACTGCAGCAAAATTATGAGTAGTTAAAATATTCAATTAATTGAAGTGGGTACGCTGCATGGAAATTCGAAGCGCGATAGCAGGTTATATCGAAGAGGTCTCCAATGAGCAGGGCTTTGATCATTCGGCCAACCTTTTCGAATGTGGTCTGTTGACATCGTTAGATGTCCTCTCTCTCGTTGTATTTATTGAGGATACTTTCACCTTGGAAATTTCCGGTGACGACGTGGATATGGAGAGTTTTGGGACGGTTGATGGTCTTGTTGCCATGGTTGACGCAAATATAAACTCAGAGAAGGTGCATAATGCTGTTGATCCATGAAATGCTGGCTAAAACCGCAAGGGATCAACCTGATAAGGAGGCCATCACCTGTCGAGGACGCCGAATTTCGTTCTCGGAATTAGAGGAAGCCTCGACGAAAATTGCTGACTTCCTTATCTCGACAGGTGTGAAGAAAGGAATGCGTATTGCAATCTTTTCGTCAAAATGTATCGACGAAGTGGCGGTGATTTTTGGAATAGCCAAAGCTGGATGTGTTCTTGTTCACATCAATCCTTCTTTCCGGGATGAAAAACTGCAGCATGTTCTGGCGGAATGTGAACCGGCTGCACTATTCTTTCATCAGAGCAAGAAGTCTACTATTGAACGAACCAAGCAAATCGGGGTTTTACCTTCTTTACTGATTTGCTTGGCCCAGAGTGCTGAACAAGTGCTTTCACTTCCAACATACAATTTGGAAACAATTTTGAAGAAGCCTTATGATGCTGCTCAACATCGTATTTCCACAACAATTGATGGTGATGATCTTGCGGCGATTTTATACACTTCAGGGACGACCGCTAGCGCAAAAGGGATCACCGTAACACACCGTATATTGTCAGAATCCACTCTTGTCTCTGCGCGGGTTCTAGAGAATAAGACGACCGACCGGATCATCAGTGTTACACCGTTTTCATTTGACGGAGCACTGAGCCAGTTGTTCACGACAGTGTTCGTTGGCGGAACGCTTATCTTGCAAGACTCCCATTTTCCAAAAGATATTATTAAGACTCTGATCTCAGAGAAAATCACAGGCATTCATGCCGTGCCGTCTTTTTGGTTGATGATACTCGAGCGTTGTCCCTCCTTCGCAGATTTTGAATTTCCACATCTTCGATATGTCTCGCTGATTGGTGAGGCTTTCCCGAAAGATGCGTTAGCGAAATTGAAGAGCACTCTACATTCTACAGAGTTTTTTATGATGTATGGGACGACTGAAGCGTTCCGATCTACTTTCTTGGCACCTTGTGATTTCGATGTGAAAACTTCCTCCGTTGGCAAGCCATTACCCGGTGTAGAAATCACCATTATCGACAAAAATGGCAATAGCTGTCGAGCTGGAGAAGTTGGGGAGATCGTACACAAAGGTGCATTCGTGTCTCCCGGTTATTGGAAGCGTGATGGCGGCGTCACGTTCCGAGGAGGTAAGGTTTACACTGGTGACCTTGGGATGTTTGACGAAGATGGTTACCTCTATTTCGTCGGGCGCAAAGATACAATGATCAAACGTTTGGGATTTCAGGTATACCCGGAAGAGATTGAGGCGTGTTTACAAAGCCTGGATGGTATCGCAACTGCAGCTACGGTATGCGTGCCAAAACCCAGCGGCGGTCACCAATTGAATGCCTTTCTGGTGCGAGATCAAGGTAGCGACGTTGCCTTGGATGTCGTTAAAAAACACTGCAAACAGCACTTACCCTACTACATGATGCCCGACAGTATTACGTTTCGTCCTTCAATGCCCAAGACGGGCACATACAAGGTGGACCGGGCTCAATTATTGACGGAGGCCAGTCCATGAAGCGCTGTATACAATGTGTTCTTCCCTCAACATTTCCCGGTATTTCCTTCTCTGAAGACGGTGTTTGTTCGATCTGCAGTGATTTTGCTGAACGTAAGGCCTCAATAGGTCCGGCAAAGAACCTAAATAGTACTCTCTCGAAAGCCATTGAAGCGGCCAAATCTCAGAACCGGCAATATGATGCTGTTGTTGCCTTTAGTGGTGGGAAAGACAGCACCTTCCTCATGCATATGCTGAGGGAGACATTTGATTTGAAGCTTCTGGCTGTCACTTTTGATAATGGTTTTTTGTCTGAAGCTTGTTCCACAAATATACGCAAGGTCGTCAATGCGCTGAACGTGGATCACTTATTCATAAAATATCGCCAAGATCATTTGAACGGAATCTTTTTGGAAAGCGCACTTTCCCAAATCTATCCGGATCATCTGACGAAATTTGGCAGTGGTGTTTGCATCTCTTGTATTCGCATGGTCATGACCGCCACTTTGAGAACGGCGATTGAGAAGCAGATACCCATGGTTATGCTGGGCAACAGTCCAGGACAGTTGTTGCAGTCTGAGGATGAACTCATTTACCAAGACAATAAAATTCCTTACGCCCTTCGGCGACAACTCTTCTCCAAATTAGCTGAAAAACGAGGTTCCTGGATATATAATTACCTGATGCTGACGAAAGAAGAATACGGCACCAAACCTTTCCCACAAACCATTAGCCCCCTTCCAATCGTCGGATACGACGAAGCTGAAATTTACCGCACTATTGCGGACCTTGGCTGGTTGAAGCCAGAAGATGTTGATCCAAATTCCACGAATTGTCGTTTAAACGCATTCGGTATTATCAGACACAAAAATCAATACAAATTTCATCCTTATGACTACGAGATGAGCGAACTGGTTCGACTGGGCTCAATGAGCAGAGAAGCTGCGCTGGAGAAGTTGGAGGACGTGGCAGGAAAGGTTGGAGACATAGCGGCAGGGGTTGAAAAGGATATGTTTTGTGGGTCCTGTGCTGGTCAAAGAAAGGTCGTATAGTTGATGTGTGGGATTTGCGGTGTCTTTGATATGAGCAGTGACAAATCCGTTTCACGGGCTGTGCTCGGGAAGATGAATGAGACGTTATCTCATCGTGGTCCGGATGACAGTGGTCTCTATCTCGACCGCTCCATTGGCCTTGGGCACCGCCGTCTATCTGTAATTGATCCTGGCAATGGTCAGCAGCCATTCAGCAATCATGACGGTACGGTATGGCTTTCTTACAACGGTGAGATTTACAATCACGTTGAATTGAGACAGGAGCTTGTGAAAAAAGGGCACCGCTTTGTCACTAACTGTGACACCGAAGTAATCGTGCACGCCTATGAGGAATACGGCCGAGAATGCGTGTCGAAATTCAATGGGATGTTTTCCTTCGCGTTATGGGACAAAAAAAAGAACTCTCTCTTTATTGCGAGGGACCGTTTGGGCATTAAGCCGCTTTATTTTGGGGTTTATGGTTCTGATTTTATATTTGCCTCAGAGATTAAGGCCATTTTGGAGCATCCGGCGGTAAGTGCTGAAGTCGAACTCGCTGCTATTCCAGAATATATTTTATGTACCTCGCTCCTTAATTCAAAGACGATGTTTAAAAATATCCATTCCGTGCCGCCTGGTAATACAATGGTGATCGCAAACGGTGATATCAAAAAACATTGTTACTGGTCGATGGAGCATAGTAGTGCTGGCCAACGAAATACTTCATTTGATGTCTGTTGTGAAGAAGTCCAAGCCCTTCTGGATTCTTCTATCAAAATGAGAGTTCGGAGCGATGTGCCTTTCGGGACATTATTGAGTGGGGGATTGGACTCAAGCCTCGTGTCAGCCATGGCAACAAGGCATATTGACGGCCCTCTCAAGACTTTTTCGATGGGATATCATAAAAATAAGGAGCTGAGGCCCGAAGGCACGGATGCCTACTACGCAGCTCAGGTGGCAAGCGCTTATGACACTGATCATATGGAATTGCTGTTTCAATCCGAAGATTATTTCGACGTAATGAAGAGCGTGACATGGCATGTTGAGAAACCTGTTGATCTGACCTCTCCCTCTCTATTCCTCCTATATAAAGGGGTGAAGCCAAATGTGACTGTTGTGACGTCGGGTGAGGGGGCAGATGAACTATTTGCGGGCTATGATTTCTTTCTTAACAATAATCAGGCAGAGCAATTGAGTGAATTTCCGTGGGCTCCTTACCTAGCTGAAGTTTCTACCCTTCTGGACCCCGCAATAGAAAAGGAAACAGGATATCAAGAGACGGTTAGTACGACCCTGAACAAAGAGATGAATGCTCTTGAGAGCGATGACGGACTCAATAAGCAGCTCTATCTGTTCATGAAATATTATCTGGTTGATATGCTGGAGCGTCTGGACAAAACGAGTATGGCTTGGGGTGTTGAATCTCGGGTTCCTTTCCTAGATCACAGATTGGTTGAATACGTAGTCAACATGCCTTCCTCATATAAATCAAAGGCAAGTGACTCAAAGATCCTTCTCAAAAATATCGCAACTGACATGCTGCCAAAAGGTGTTGTAAACAGAAAAAAACGACCTGTTCCAATCCCGGTCGATCCGATGACACTGCTCAAACAACGAAATAGGGCCAACGAATTGGTACAATCCGGAGACTCAGCGATTGGGGGGTACTTTGATAAAAAGAACGTGGATAACTTTTTCAAAAAAAAGGCGCAGTATGCCTCGACCGATGATCTCGCTATTTACAGGACATCACACACGTTGATTGCCCTTGATCACTGGCATAGAGCGTTCGGGGTTGCGGCATGATTGATTATGATGACCGCCTAATTTCGAATGGTAGAGATTTTGTCAAAAGGGTTATCGCACCGATCGCGAGTGAGATGGACGAAAAGGAAGAATTCCCCTTTGATGCATTCCGGCAAATGGGGGAGTTTGGATTGTTTGGGGTACCCTATCCAGAACAATATGGCGGGATGGGTCTCGATTATATGTCCTTCACCGGACTTATCCGCGAGATTGCCAAGGTTTGTGCCTCAACGGCTATGACAGCTTTGTCCCATGCGACATTGACATGTGGTCCAATATTTACCCATGGGGGGGAGCAACTCAAAGAGAGGTTCCTTTTACCACTTATAAGCGGTGAGAAAATCGGCTCTTTTGCAATGACTGAAGCGGAGAGCGGATCAGATGTTTCATCGATTGGCACGCGCGCTAAGTTGTCGGGAGATGACTACATCCTCAACGGTTCCAAGATGTATATCACAAACGCTAATGTGGCCGATGTCGCCGTTGTTGTTGCAAGTACCTCTCCCCAGGCGGGTTTGTTGGGACTAAGCCTGTTTGTTGTTGAGAAAGGGATGCCGGGTTTTTCAGCAACCGGACGTCGGGAACGAAAACTCGGCATGCGAGCCTCCGATACGGGTGAACTAGTTTTTAATGATGTACGTGTCCCCAAAGAGAATCTGATTGGCGGCAAGAACAGAGGCTTCAAGGTTCTGCAGCAAACACTGGCGACAGCTAGGTTGGGTATGGCAGCTATTGCTATCGGCATATCTGAAGGTGCCAGGGATTTTTCTATCGATTATGCCATGCAAAGAAAGCAGCAAGGAAAACCTCTACACCGCTTTCAAATGATCAAGAGCATGTTGGCAGATATGGAAATGAAAATCAGTGCTGCGGACTTGCTCTTGAAAAAGAGTGTGTGGCTACGTGATCAAGGAAAGAATTTTACAAAAGAAGCTGCTGAAGCAAAGCTGTTTGCTTCTGAAATGGCAGTGGAAATTACCAAAGATGCGATTCAGATTCACGGTGCTTATGGGTATTGCAGGGATTTGCCGATTGAACGGTTTTTCAGAGATGCCAAGCTGACAGAAATCGGAGACGGAACCTCTGAAATCCAGCGATTGATTATTGCTGATGAGATGATCAAAGCACGATCCCATTCCCGAAATAATGCACTGGCTTTGTAAGAGGAGATAGATCTTTATGCGGCAGGAAACGGACACCCAAAAAACAACATATCCCGAAATAAAACCTAGTGGGAATAAACAGTTCTCACCTCTTTCATTTCAGCAGGAGCGGGTTCTTTATCTACACAAGCTGTCATCGGAAGGGGCGTTGTGGAACCGAATTTCCTGCAAAAAAATGCTAGGGGATATAGATATTCCGTCCTTGAAAAAGGTGATTGAAGCCCTCATTGAAAGACATACCGTTCTTAAAACCAAAGTAAGTATTGTTGGCGGAGAACCTCGTCAGTCGCAGCACGAGAGGCTTGAAGGGGCATTCCAGTATATTGATATTTCCGCTCAACCTGAGGCCGATTTGGAAGAGAAGGCTAGAGCGATATTGAATCGTGAATACCAGGAGTTGTTACCTCTGGAGAATGGTGAACTTTTTAAAGCCATACTTGTGCAATGCAGTGAGACTGAGACATGGCTGATTCTTAAGTTACATCACATTATTTCAGATGCGACGACATTCCGGATTTTATGGGATGATCTAAAATTATTGTATAATTCTCAGTCTGGTGAAGCTGAAACGCTACCGCCACTCGATATCGAATACTCTGACTACTCCTATTGGCTTAGAAAACAATTCGGAGAAGAAAACACGAAAGAACAGGAAGCCTACTGGCTTGACCAGTTTAGTGGTGAGATTCCGAGGTTAGATTTACCAACAGATTTCTCAGAACCGCCAAATTTGACGTTTAAAGGGGCTGTAGAAAAGCAACTGCTCCCGAAGGAACTAATAAAACGTCTTCAGTCATTTAGCTTTAAAAAGAGGGTAATCCCCTTTTCGACAATGCTGAGTGCCTATTATTTACTGCTGCATAATTATTGTCACCAAGACGATATCGTTATTGGTTCGGTGTTTTTAGGCCGCCATTACAATCCACAGGTCAAACGTCTGGCAGGTTTTTTTGCAAACACCGTCGCACTACGGGCTCAACTTGAGAAAACTCAAACGGTCGAAGAGTTTGTCAAATATGTGCATACCAAGGTTACCGCTGCACATGAAATGCAGGATTACCCTCTGGAGAGGCTTGTAGATAAACTCGATCTGGATCGGGAACATCAACGAAATCCTCTTTTCCGCGCATTGTTTAACATGGTTACTGGGCATGAGGAGAAGCATACATTTAAGGGGATACAGCAGGAAGGATGGTTAGAACCTGAAATTAGTGCCACGCAAGTAGATTTTTTCCTTGATTTTCATATGAATGCTGAAGAGTCGGATCTGCGCATTGAGTACAACGCCGATATCTTTTCCAAGGCGACAATCCAGCGCATGTTGCGCCATTACATCGTCATCGTCGAAAAAATAATGGACTCTCCGAATACAAATATTGGGGAGTTGGGCATGCTTAATGAAGTTGAGAAGCAGAAAGTTTTATCCTTTAGTGAGGGCGAAACAGTTTCTTGGAATTTCGACCAAGGCGTGGTTGGACTGTTGGAAGAACGTGCCGAGCAAACACCAGAGCAGACGGCACTGTTATTTGCTGATCAGATGATGAGCAATGGCCAATTTAATAAGAAAGTAAATCAACTGGCTGCGACGCTGATCGATACCGGAGTTGCCGACACTGATATCGTAGCGATCATGGTAGACCGGTCTCCTGAAATGATGATTGGCTTGTTTGCCATTTTGAAAGTGGGGGCCGCTTACCTGCCCATCGACCCTACATTTCCTCAGCAACGTATAGAATACATTTTGCAAGATAGTGGCGCTAAATGTCTGCTTTCCCAGGAAGACGCCGGGCAAACCTTAGAACAGAGTGATACGGACCTTTCCCTCAAGTACATTCCAATTGATCAAGAGAGTTCATATAGCGGGAATGGAAATAATATAGGCAAGCGGCTGGATGGTTCGAACCCAGCCTATGTGATCTATACCTCGGGATCGACAGGTAAACCAAAGGGCGTCATTGTTGAACACAGTGCTCTAATGAATACCCTGCAGTTTATGGAAGCCAAGTATCCATTAACTGAAAAGACGATCCTGCTAAAAACGAATTTCACATTCGATGTTTCCTGCACAGAGTTGTTTGGCTGGCTATATGATAGTGGGCGGCTTGCCCTACTAGATAAAGGGGCTGAAAAGGACCCGTCCAGCCTAATAGGGGCGATAGGTAAATTTGGGGCTACTCATATTGATTTTGTACCCTCAATGCTGGATGCCTTTTTGGCCGGATTGAAGGAAAATGACATTCCGACAATTGAAAAGCTAGAATATGTTTTTGTGGCAGGTGAGGCTCTTAAGCCAGATTTAGTCAACCGCTTCTATAGGATGATTAACACTGTAAAGCTTGAAAATTTGTATGGCCCTACAGAAGCCGCGATCTATGCGACATGGTACCCCTTACCGCGAAAAGAAGAGCTAAAACAGGTTTCCATCGGCAAACCGCTAACCAATACGAGGTCATATGTTCTTGATGAAAATCTAGAGTTATTGCCGGTCGGTGTGGTTGGGGAACTCTGCCTGTCAGGTGCAGGACTTGCTCGGGGGTATATGAACAACCCTGAGTTAACGGATGAAAAATTTTGCCGTAATCCACATTGGGAAGGCGAAAGGATTTATAGAACAGGTGATTTAGCGAAGTGGGATGATGAGGGGTTGATACAATTCCTCGGCAGAGGAGATGGCCAACTCAAGATAAGGGGCTTTCGGGTTGAAATTGGGGAAGTTGAAAGGAAACTTCTTGGATGCCGCGATATTGCTGAAGCGGTGGTGACCACAAGGGCTGATCAATTTGGACAGGTAGGTCTTGTCGCCTATGTCACCACTAAACAAGGACAAAAATTGTCAACGGTGGATATTCGTAAGGAACTGGCTGCTTGGTTACCTTGTTACATGATTCCAGATTTTATTAAGGACCTAGAGGAATTGCCTAGGTTGCCTAGTGGCAAGATTAACATCCACGCTCTCCTGGAACTCGAATGGAGCAACGCTCCCTCAACAGAGACACAAGTTGCAGCAACAGAGCTAGAGCAGATTGTTATCGGGATAGCTGAAAAATTGCTCAATACCTCCGATCTTGATCCGGATAGCAATTTTTTCCAATTGGGGGGGAACTCATTGTTGACCCTTCGTTTTATTGCCGCGCTTGATGAAACTTTGGGCACAAGTTTGTCGGTTATGGATTTTCTTGAGTTGCCGACAATTTCTGAAATAGCAAAACTCATTGAGAATTCGGATTCATATGTAGAAGTGTCCTCAGAAGTGGTGCTTAAAAGAAAAGAGGGTATCGTTGGTGCAAATAAAGTTGTCCAGGACAACTTCGAAGGCGCAAAAATATGACTGCGGTCAGCATTCGAACATATCCGCGGATACCGTCAAATGTAGAGGAAACTTGTTACCCGCTGACTTTCCAACAGGAAAGGGTGATCTATTTTTGTGAACTCGATCCAGATAGTTCCATATGGGACATCAATACTTGCAAACGCCTGACGGGAAAACTGGATATTAACAAATTGGGTAAGGCCGTTGAGCGGTTGGTCGGCGGTCACCAGATTTTAAAAACGAGGATATTTAAAACTGATGGTGACCCCAAGCAATCGTTTGATCAGGATACAAGCGAGGCGTTTCGTCATATCGATATGACGAATGAAGCAGCGCAAAATGTTGAAAACGCTCTGTCATTACGAATTACAGAAATATGCCAAAAACCAATTTCCAAATGGACCTTTGATGATCTGCTTTTTGAAGTTGTCGCGTTCACCCTTACTCCGGTAAATCACGTCCTCCTTTTCCGTATCCACCATATCATTTCCGATGCGGCTTCTGTCGATGTCTTGTGGCGTGACCTTGCCGATATCTACAACCAATTAGTTTCCGGAGCTAAAGGGGAATTGCCTCCGAAAACTCTGAAGTATTCGGATTATGCAATATGGCAGCGTCGTCAATTTGATGTAGAGCAAACGCGTGAGCAAGAAGAATACTGGCTTGCTCAATTTTCAGACGAAGTTCCTGCCCTCGATTTGCCAACAGATTTTTCCTCATCGGCAGAGCTTTCTTTCAAAGGCGGGCTTGAAATTGTTGAGATGCCCAAGGAATTGATTGAAAAGCTTCAGGTACTCAGTTGGAAAAAGAGAGTACTGCTGTTTTCCAGTCTTTTTTCAGCTTATTTCGTGCTTCTCCAAAAATTCTGTCAACAAGAGGATATCACGGTCGGCGCGTTGTTTTCCGGGCGCCATTATAGTCCTGACCTCCAGGAAGTGGTCGGGTTCTTTGTGAATATGGCTGCTGTGCGGGTCAATGTCGGTTGGGATTGCACGTTTGATCAACTCGTGGAGCAGGTTCATGAGAAAGTTGAGATGGCGTATTCCATGCAGGATTACCCATTCGAGCGCCTTGTGCAAAAATTGGCACCCAATAGAGATGATGGCAGGATGCCCTTGGTTCGAACAATGTTCAACGTGGTGTCGAATGCTGATGATGAATGCATGTTCGCTGGAATGGAGAAGGAGAGTTGGGTCGATGTTGCGACACAGACAAACGCAGTTCAGGTTGATCTAATTTTTGATATCCATTGGGGGGCTAAAGGTGCTGAAATCAGGATTGAGCATAATACGGATATCTTCAAAACAAGTACAGTTTCTCGGCTGGCGGAACATTACATCACGCTTCTTGAACAACTAGGTTCAGGTTGGGACGTTGGATTGAGTGAACTTGAACTTGTGACTGATGAAGAGAAACAACAACTCATTGAGGGTGTAAACCCAGAAAGCGTTCCCTATGCACACGATAAATGTGTCCACGAGTTGTTCGAAGAACAAGCTAACAAAAGGCCGGAAGATATCGCCATTGTGGATGGTGATTGCATCTATACATATGAAGAGGCGAACAAAAAAACTAACCGCTTAGCCAGGGTTCTAAGAGGTATGGGGGTCGTGCCTGACAGCATCGTCGCCATTATCGGTGAACGAACAGCTGATATGGTTCTAGGGCAGCTCGGGATTTTGAAAGCTGGCGGAGCCTATTTGCCGATTGTTGCCAATAGTCCTAAAAAACGTATTCATGAAATGTTGCGTGATGCCGCTCCGCGAGTATTGATCCTTCCCGATAGTTTTGATGACGATATCGAATTTGACGGGCCAGTGCTTAGGCTTGGTGATGCCGTTGTGAATGAGGCTGATGAGGCCAACCTTGCCAACTTGACCGGACCTTCAAATCTCGCCTACGTCCTTTATACATCTGGGTCTACTGGGGTACCTAAAGGGGTTATGGTGGAGCAGCGTAGTGTTGTCAATTTAGCGATAAATGCGGAATATGTAGAGTTCCGTTCTGATGACCGAATACTACAAACCGGTGCTCCTGCATTTGATGCAACGACATTTGAGGTATGGGGTGCTCTACTTAACGGCCTGCGGCTTTATGTCGTCGGTGAAGAGGTTCTGCTGGATGCAGAAGCATTAGGGAAATATCTGGAAGAAAACCAAATCAGTATCATGTTTATGACCCCGCCGTTGTTTCATCAGTCGGTTGAGGTCAACAACTCCCTGTTTAAATCTTTGAGGTATCTGATTGTTGGTGGGGATGTGCTGTCGGTGAAGCATGTTGAATTGGCAAGAAAAGCAAACCCCTCCCTTACAATTATTAACGGATATGGACCAACGGAAAATACAACATTTTCAACATGTTACACTGTTGTTGAAGCAGAGAAAAGAACGATCCCTATTGGCACGCCAATACCTAACTCAAGGGCCTATATCCTGGACAGGGAAATGAAACCTTCGCCGATTGGGGCCATAGGAGAACTCTATGTTGGTGGCGATGGTTTGGCACGTGGTTACCTAAACCGACCGGAGTTAACTAGGGAAAAATTTATTCCAGACCCCTTCTTGCCTGGAGAGAGGGTTTATAAGACGGGAGACCTGACACGACGGCGTCCTGATGGAAACATAGAGTTTATTGGTCGAGCTGATAATCAGGTCAAAATCAGAGGGTTCAGGATTGAATTAGGTGAGATTGAAAATCGATTACTTGACCATGAAAATATAAAAGAAGCGATTGCGACTTCGTCTACCGGGGAAGATGGAAACAAGTTTATTTGTGCTTATTATGTCGCCGGTTCGACGCTCACTAAAACAGAATTGCGCAAACATCTCGCAGATTTGCTGCCAGGTTATATGGTGCCGTCTTATTTTTGTCAGGTGGAGCAAATGCCTTTGACTGAGAGCGGAAAAATCGATCAGAAAATGCTCCCAGTGCCGCAGATGAACACGGGGCAGGAAAAGATACAAACCGATTGGGAGAGTGCCACAGAAACGAGCATTGCTCGTATATGGGAAGAATTGTTGGGAACATCGAATATCGGTGCACATGACAACTTCTTTGATGTGGGTGGTCATTCCATGACTGCTAGCTGGCTGGCTCGTCGGCTAAGTATGGAATTCGGTGTAAAAGTATCACTTAGAACAATCTTTGATTCACCAACGGTTGCTGAATTGGCGACATTGGTCGGCAATGACGAGGGGAAAAGCGCAGAGAAGAGGGTTGTTTGATGACTTCCCGCAATGAGGCATTATATCCTGCGTCTGCGAATCAAAAGCGGATGTTTGTCCTCAACCAGTTATCACCCGACGGTACTGAATACAACGTTCCAGTTGCCTTGAAGCTGGTAGGAAAAGTTGACACCCGTCGATTGAGGACAGCCTTGGAAACACTGGTTGAACGACATGCAAGCTTGAGAACTTCTTTTAAACTTGATGGAAAGAATGTCGTTCAAAAGGTTGATAAACGATGCAAGGTTACTTTGGCTCGTCGCCAGGCAAGTAATAAAACTGAAGTTGAAGAAGTTAAGAGGGACTTTGTTCGACCCTTCGATCTGTGCTGTGCACCGTTGTTTCGAGCCTGTTTGATTAGGGTGAAATCGGATGAATACGTCTTTTTACTAGATATGCATCACATCATATGTGATGGCGTATCAATTGATATTTTACTTGAGGAACTTGCCCAGTTTTATGATGGACAATCGCTAAAAAAACCTCAAGGTGAGTATAAGGATTTTGTTCAATGGCAAAGACGTTTTGCCAAGACAGAAGAAGCCAAAGATCAGGAGAAATATTGGCATACTCTCCTGGGTGGTGACAGGCCTACATTGAACCTTCCGACAGACTTTCCGAGGAAACGAACTCAATCCTTTGAGGGTGACCGGGTGTTTGTGTGCCCGGACAAAAAATTCTGCACAGAGCTACGTTCATTCGCTGCAAGCAACCGTGTCTCGCTGTATATGGTCTTGCTTTCAGCGTACTATGTTTTGCTATCAAAGTATTCCTCTCAGGAAGATATTATTGTCGGTACGCTGGTTGCCGGGAGGGGAGCTGAAGAATTTCGGGACGTAGCAGGCCTGTTCGTCAACACCCTGTTATTAAGAAGCCAACCGCGAGGTGATCTGGAATTTACTGAATATTTAAAACAGGTGCGCGGGGAATGCCTGGATGCCTTTGAAAACCAGGACTATCAGTTCGAAGATTTGGTAGAGTGGATCAGCCCCACTCGGGACCTAGGGCGCAATCCGTTATTTGATACGTCATTTGGACTTCTCACCTGTGATGAGGAACCTGCTTGGTACGGCGGCGTCAAATTCAGTCGTTACGAACTCGACTATGAAATATCAAAATTTGATCTTAGTTTGACGGCTATTGAGCAGCGAGACCAAGGGCTTGCGCTTGAATTTGAGTATTGTACCGAGTTGTACCGCAAAGAGACGATCGAAAGGCTATCTTCTCACTATTTGAGTATACTGAAAGAAGTAATCGCCAATCCCTGTTCCAAGTTATTAGATATAAATATACTGACTGTTGAAGAGAAACTCGCTGCAGTCAACCCTATGGTGCATCAGGCGGAGCAGGAGCAAAACTCAAAGAGCGTTATGGAACTCTTTTGTGACCAGGCTCAGAAACATCCAGCTGCGCCCGCCGTGATGTTTGGTGAGAAAAAACTGACCTTTGGTGATCTGGATAAACGTTCAAACGAACTTGGTGTAAGACTTCAAAATCAGGGTATTGTCCATGGCGATCTTGTCGGTGTGGGAATTTCTCCATCCATTGAAATGATTGTTGCCGTCTTGGCAGTGCTCAAACTTGGTGCGGCGTACCTTCCAATCGCCCCCACAACCCCTATAGAGCGGGTTAAGAAAATTGTATCAGACTCCGGTATTTCAATGCTCCTGATCAGGGGTGATCAAGAGCATTACTCGTCGCTCGATCTGACAACTATGCAAGTTGATGATGAAGCCCGGAATGAGGGGGGAGGGGCCTTGGTGCCTTCTGCCATTAAACCCGGTGATTTGGCTTACGTCATCTACACTTCTGGTTCCACCGGCACACCTAAGGGGGTGATGGTATCCCACGGTGCCCTTGCGAATTACGTCACTTGGGCAACAAAAACCTATGTCAATGAAGAGAAAATTTCATTTGCATTGCATTCGCCCCTATCGGTCGACCTGACGGTAACATCTGTATTTGTGCCTTTGGTGTCGGGCAACCGAATTGTAATTTATCAGAATGAAGATGCACTTGGCCTGATTAAGGAAATTGTCAGAGATAATCAGGTCCAATTGATCAAATTTACGCCGACCCACCTTAGCCTGTTGAACGAGGTTAAAAGGAAGGGCGATCGAGCTGCAAGTAAGCTTCGTGGTCTTATCGTTGGTGGGGAAGATTTAACGACGAACCTTGCTGCTGATATCGAAGCGAGTTTTGACGGTCAAGTTGAAATATTCAATGAATACGGGCCTACAGAGGCGTGTGTTGGATGTATGATTCATAAGTACCATCCTGAAAAGGACACTTGTTTATCTGTCCCGATTGGGAAAGCAATCGACAATACCGGAATTTTTTTATTGAACCGGTATGGCAATCCGGTTCCAGCAGGCGTGACAGGAGAATTGTACGTGGCTGGAGCGGGTTTGGCGGAGGGTTATCTGAACAACCCCAAGCTAACGGATGATTGTTTTGTCATAAATCAAGTCGGTGATGCTCAACTGCGCATGTATAAAACGGGTGACTTGGCCCGAATGCTACCAAATGGATTGATTGAGTTCCTAGGGCGAAATGATGATCAAGTCAAAATCCGTGGATACAGAATTGAACTGGGAGAAATTGAGGCCAGCCTCAAACATTTAACAGAGGTAAAGGACGCTGTTGTATTGAGGGCGTTAGATGCCGCAGGTGATCCCTATCTCTGTGCTTATGTCGTGCTGATGAATAAAGAGGTTTCAACTGCGGATTTGCGAACTCAACTCACCGAGCATTTTCCTGAGTATATGGTACCAACCTGGTTTGTACCGCTTGAGCGCTTTCCGGTTGGGCGGGGAGGTAAGCTTGACAAAAGTGCGCTCCCTAATCCTTCTGAATTTATGACGCGTAACCATCCCTATGCAGCTCCCAGGACTAAAGCGGAAGCTGAAATAGCGAAAATTTGGGAAGAGGTTTTGGGGCTCCAGGCCGTTGGGGTCGACGATAATTTCTTTGAGCTTGGCGGGCAATCATTAAAAGCAACTTTCATGATTGCCAGGGTTAACAGGGAACTTCGTGCGAACCTCTCGTTGCGTGACGTCTTCACCTATCCAGTAATTCGAGAACTGGCGGTTCTTGTCGAACAAGTTGGAGATGATCCATTGGTTGCTATCGACCCTGTCGGTAAGCAAGAGTATTATCTGGCGTCATCTGCTCAGAAGCGTCTGTTCATCTTGAACCAACTTGCCCCGAGGGATGTACAGTACAACGTGCCTTGGGCGATCAAAATTACCGGGCAGTTTGATGCTGAAAGATGGGAGAAAGCCTTTTGTTCTCTCATCGCGAGACATGAGACCTTGAGGACTTCCTTTGCTCTTATCAATGATGAGATTGTCCAGAAGGTGCATCCCCACATCAACTTTGAGTTTGAGAACCGCTCTTCAAAGACAGGTGTCGATTTATCGAGAGAAATTGCCTCTTTTGTTCAGCCTTTTGATTTGGGTAAAGCCCCCCTCATAAGAGGTAGAATAATAGGAGTAAGTGAGGAAGAGCATACCCTTATCGTTGATATGCATCATATTGTTTCTGACGGTATATCGGTGGAGATTATTCTCAATGAACTCTGTACTTTGTATCAAGGGAAAACACTGGATGCCATTGTCATTCAATATAAAGATTACGCATCGTGGCAATATGAAAATTCGAATACAGAAAGGGTCAAGGAGCAGGGTAACTATTGGAAAAAGACATTTGAAGGTGAGTTGCCGATACTGAATTTACCCATAGATTTTCCATATGGAGCCGTTCAATCCTTTGAAGGGGACCTTGTGTCATTTAAGGTCGACCAGGCGACGGTCGAAAGCCTCAGAAAAGTGAGCCAAAATTGCGGCGCGACGATGAATATGACATTGCTTGCTGCATATACGATACTGTTGTCAAAATACGCTGATCAAGAAGATATTGTCGTCGGAACCCCGATCGCAGGGCGTACCCACGCATCACTTCAAAAGATTGTAGGAATGTTCGTCAATCCGCTGGCGATGCGCAATCAGCCAAAGGGTACTCTTTCTTTCCATGATTTCCTTCATCAGGTGAGAGGGAATGCGCTAGATGCCTACAGCAATCAGGAATACCAGTTCGAAGATCTAGTCAATGACCTGGAAATAGAGAGAAATCTCAGTAGAAGTCCATTGTTTGATACGGTTTTTGCATATCTGGATGATAGTAATAAGAAAATTAAAATTGACGAGCTGGATATTGAACTTCTCGACCTCGAGTGGAAGATTTCCAAGTATGCGGTTACGTTGCTTGTCTCAGAGCAGGAACAGGGCCTCGCCTGTGAGCTGGAATTCTGCACAAAGCTTTTCCGCAAGAGCACCATTGAGAAATTTGGAACGCACTACACTCACATTTTGCAACAAATTGCGCGCCACCCTGATCGAAAGATTAATGATATCAAGCTATTGACCGATACTGAGCGGCAACAGATTTTGGTTGAATTTAATCGTACAGAACATCCATATCCTAAAGATCAAAGTATCCATGAGCTGTTTGAAAAACAGGTCGCCAAACAACCAGATAATATTGCCGTCGTTTTCGGGAAAAAATCTCTTTCCTACCTCGAGCTAAACCAGCGGGCCAACCAAATTGGCAGAACGTTGTTGGATGAAGGTGTAGTAAAGGAAGAGATCGTCGCGATAATAGCCGAGCCGTCGATTGATATGATTGTGGCTACTTTGGGTATCTTGAAGGCAGGTTGTGCCTTTTTACCGATCGACCAAGGTTGTCCCGAAGATCGGGTGAAGGCAATGCTGGATGACAGTGGTGCGAGGATTGTGCTTGAAACGGGGCATGGTGCATCATGTCAGGACAAGTCGCGTACTATCTTGAAGTTATATGATGAAAATTTGTTTCAAGGAGACGACTCAAATCTCAGAACAACCGTAAGAGGTAAGGATTTAGCTTACGTAATTTACACTTCGGGCACGACTGGAAAACCCAAAGGGGTGATGATTGAGCACCATTCGGTTAATAACCTGTGCACTTGGTATAATGAAGAATTTGAGATGACAGCAGCAGATCGCGCTACAAAGTACGCCCGCTTCAACTTCGATGCTTCTGTCATGGAAATATTTCCCTATCTGCAGGTAGGGGCGGCCTTACATATTCTTGATGATGAAATGTTGTTAGATCTGCCCCGGCTCAACAATTATTTCAATCAAAACGGAATAACCATCAGTTTCCTTCCCACCCAGGTATGTGAACTCTTCATGGAGTTGGACAATGAATCCCTTCGAGTTCTGTTAACGGGTGGTGATCGTTTGCGCCGACTGGAACCCACGAACTACCATGTGGTGAATAACTATGGGCCCACGGAAAATACAGTTGTAACAACCAGTTGCAGACTCAATGCCGAAGAGGAAGGAATTCCAATCGGCAGACCAGTATTTAACACACACATCTATCTCTTAGGACAGGATAATAAGCTCGTACCCATTGGGATACCGGGAGAATTATGTGTCGCCGGTGTAGGATTGGCACGGGGCTATCTGAATGACAGTGTTCGGACAGATGAGAAATTTGTTCCCAACCCTTTTGAGCCAGGAACCAAAATGTATCGAACAGGAGACCTGGCGAAATGGCTTCCTGATGGTCGTATAGAGTTTATCGGTCGGACGGATGAACAAGTTAAGATAAGGGGATGTAGAACTGAGCCCCGAGAGGTTGAGACAACGATCCTGGCATACGAAGCGGTAAAAGATGCTGTGGTCGTGGCGCGTGAGGATTGTCAAAATAATAACTATCTTTGTGCCTATATTATTTGGCACAAGACCGAAAAATTTGCCGAGCTACAGTCCTACTTAGCCAAGCACCTTCCAGACTATATGGTGCCAGCATTTCTACTTGCCGTTGATAAGTTTCCACTGAATGTGAATGGCAAAGTTGACAATAATGCGTTGCCGGAACCAGACATTGCTTTGCCAGATGGACAAGGTCAATTAACGGCTCGAAATGAAACGGAAAAAAAGCTTGTCGATCTGTGGTGTGAGATATTGGGTCGAGGGCAGGTAAGTGTTCAGGATAATTTTTTTGAAATTGGCGGCCATTCTCTTCGTGCGACAATAATGCTGGCGAAAGCGAATAAGATATTTAGTACCGTTGTCGCACTGAGTTCTGTCTTCGACAATCCGACCATTGCTTCGTTGGCTTTGTGCTTTGAAGGCGCTGTACGACATGAAGCGCCAGTGCTGAAACAGGTTGACAACCGCTTGTATTATTCCACAACGCCGATACAGAAACTGCTACACGCGATCTGTATGTCCAGAAAGGGGATAGAATACAACCTTCCCATGGCGTTTGAGCTTCAAGGTGACCTGGATATTGCCAGGCTGGAGGGTGTCTTCCGACAATTGATTGAGCGACATGAATCACTGCGTACGTCCTTAGTAAAGGTGGACGGACAACTCATGCAGACAGTGATACCTGTTGCTGACTTTACGATCGATATTTTGGAAGAAAATGATGAAGAAACCTTAGATGAACTCGTTCATGATTTCATTCGGCCTTTCGATTTAACTATGGTTCCATTGATGCGTGTTGCGTTGATGCCTAAAGGCAAAGATCAACATATTTTACTGATGGATCACCACCACTTAATAAGTGATGGTACGTCGGTAGGTATTTTATTTCAGGAAATGACGGCACTCTACGCTGGTGAAAAGTTACCTTCCCTCGAGGTGACATATAAAGATTATGCAAAATGGCTGGGTGATCACCTACAAACTGAAAAAGTTCGTGATCAAGAGAGATATTGGTTGAATGTTTTCAATAATCCACCTCCCACACTCACACTTGATACGGATTATCCCAACCCGGAGAAATATTCGTTTGCGGGCGGTAGGATAAGCTTTGGTGCGAGGCCTGGGGTCCAGGACGGGTTAAAAGCTCTATGTGTGGAGAAGGGCGTTACACTTTATATGATCCTTCTCGCTGCCTATAATATCATGTTGTCAAAATATAGCGGTCAAGAAGATATCATTGTCGGTGTCCCGACAGTCGGCAGGTACATTGCTGATATTCAGGATGTTGTAGGAACATTCGTCAGCACACATGCTGTCAGAAGTCAGCCGAAAGCTGACCTTTGTTTTGATGACTATCTCGAACAGGTGAAAATTGCTGTCCGCGGCACGCTAGAAAATCAAGAATATCAGCTCTGGGATTTAATGCTGAGTTATTCTAAGGAAACTGGCGGTGAAAGCCTATTTAGTACGGTGTTTGTTGTTCAGGACCAAGCTTTTGAGGCTATGGAGATTCCTGGTCTGAATGTCGAAGAGATAGATGTTCCCTATCATGTATCGAAGTTTGACCTGACTTTGGGTGCAATTGAAAGGGCAGCAGGTCTCGAATTTGAACTGGAGTACAATACTGACCTGTTTCGGCGGAGCACGGCTAAACGTGTTGCAGGACATTTCCAAAATATACTTGAACAGCTTGTTGCTGAACCGCGTAAGGAGTTAAGACACTTCGAAGTTATGTCTCCTCAGGAAAGAGGCAAGATACTACATAAGTTTAATAGTGAGGTTACAGAGAGCGGGATTGACCAAAATGTTGTGAGAGCTTTTGAGCATCAGGCTTGCGAGTTTCCGACCCGTGTGGCGATGGTCTATGAAGGTGATATTGTCACCTATCATGAGCTAAATCGCCGTTCAAACCAGTTGGCTCGTTACCTGCGTGGGGAAGGGGTCGGGGTTGGTGATGTTATCGGCATCATGGTGTCATCGTCTTTTGAAATGATTGTTGGGGTTCTGGCCGTTTTGAAGTCTGGGGCCTCGTATCTGCCATTAAGTGAGAATTTACCGCTGAAGCGGATTAAGTATTTTCTGGCAGATAGTGGAGTGAAGCAGCTCCTATGTAATTCACTACCTGATAAAACCCAGTTTGAAACTCCCCTTATCAACCTCAAGGATGAAAAGAACTACGACCTGGATGGCTCTGACCTCAATTCACAGAAGGAAGTTGCAAGGGTTGCTTATGTAACCTACGCCGTAGATCAGGTTGGTGGTTTAAAGAAAGTGATGGTTGAGCATCGCTCATTGTTTGATCGCTGTCAGTGGTACATTGAGACGTTCTCTGTGACGCCTGATGATCGAAGTGCAAAATATAGTGATCTGACGACGAGTGCGACCATTATGGAACTGTTTCCATTCTTGTGTGTCGGTGCGTCAATTTGTGTCCTGCCTGAACAGATCGGCCATAACGTTGAATTACTGAACGAGCATCTCAAAAACGAGAATGTGACCATTGGCTGGCTACCTGCACCCCTATGTAAGCGATTAGCATCTCAAGTAAACCCAACACTGCGTGTGTTAATTACTGCTGGGCGAAATGTTGGGGCAGCTAGAAGGGGAGCCTACGAGTTAGTCAGGTGCTTTGGACCAGTTGAGAATACGGAAGTGACGACTTATTGCCCCGTACGTGGTGGTGATGTCGCTAACATTGTCGGCAAACCAGTAACAAATTCAAAAATCTACATATTCGCTCATGACGGCGGTTTGCAGCCAATTGGGGTCAGCGGTGAAATGTGTATTGCAGGTAGTGGTCTTGCCAAAGGTAATTTAGGTGGTGACGAGGCTATTTCATCTGAATTTGCTCCGGACCCTTATGTTGTTGGCGGCATGATGTATCGCACGGGAATTTCTGCCCGATGGCTTGCCGATGGTCGTATTGAGCTAACCGGTCAAGACAGAGAAGTGAATGTTGATGGCCACCGGGTATACCTCGTTGAGATCGAGCAACATCTCCAATTCCATAAAAGTATTAAGGATGCTGTTGTTGTATTTGAGGATGACGATCCACTCTACCAACGCCTAGTTGCATTCCTTGTGCTAAGAGGTGATGTGCAGATGCCGTATCAATCCTTTGTTCAGGAGCTAAAGTTCCATCTTGGACAATGGTTGCCCAACTTCATGATACCTGAAGCTTATGTGAAGGTGGGTATGATACCTCGGGATGCGAAAGGAAGTGTCCAATATGGACGTCTGCCAAGTCCGGACCGCCAGACAGATAGAACAGAAACCTCACCACAACACGAAGAAAAATTACTGCCGCAATCGACGGTCTCTGAGACGATAACGTCGATTGTCGAAGACCTGCTCGATAAAGAGCAAATTAATCCAGCAGCCAACCTTTTTGATCTGGGGATGGACTCCTTGAAGGCGATGAATCTTATCACCCAAATTAATGATGTTTTTGGGACCAGCCCCAACGTTTGCCAGGTATTGATGAACCCAACGATATTAGAGATTTCACATAGCCTGTCGGAGACAATACACAACCACATATTACAGTTAAATAACGTCGCTCCGAGAGCGTCTGAATTGAGGTTATCATGAACCAGGAAGATGCCGTTAACAGGGCTATTGAGGATGTCGTAGACCTACATCGGAACCGTTTTACTCTTTTGAAAGAAGCCAAAAAACCCAAGATCGGCTGGGTAACAATTTATACACCGGAGGAAATCCTCCTTGCTGCTGGCGTGATTCCGTTTCGATTGACTGGAGAGGTTGGATTAAACTCAACTGAGCCGAGTGCTATTCTTGGCAACAATTACTGTTCTTATGTTTTGTCGTGTCTGGGCGAAGGTCTGGCCGGTGTGTATGATTTTGCTGATGGCATTATTTTCGCGGATGCTTGTGACATGCGAAAGAGACTTTGGGAAGCTTGGGCACGGGAAATTCCATCGAATAAAAGCTATTTTCTAGAATTTCCAAATGATGCAAGTGATATTTCCAAAGAGTATTTTGCTTCACAATTACGTAAATTAATCAAAATATTAGAGCGTGAATACGAGTGTGAAATCACCGGTGAGGCTCTACGACAGTCAATTAAGGTTTGCAATGAGTCCAGGACACTCATGCAACGACTCTTCAAAAACAAGAAAGGGGAGCGACTAGCTTTGTCAGGGCCGGAATCGATACAGGTTGTCAAAGCTGCGTCTACTGGAATGAAGGAGTCCTTCAATACAAAAATATCAGCACTGATTGACGTTTTGGAGACGGCAGAACAACCCCCAGCCCGTGATAGGCATCGCGTGATGATATGTGGAAGTTATTTTGACCACAGTGAAATTATTGAAACAATTGAAGGAGCCGGGGCTGACTTTGTTTGTGGCGATATCAGCAATGGAGTCAAATATTTTGAAGGGAATATCGATCTCAATTCGGACCCTGTCACAGCGATTGCTGACTATTATCTTGAGAAAAATACCAGCGCTTACAGGCTGGATACCGATGTTCGGGTAGAGCACTTACTTGACTTAGTGGAAGAGTACCAGGTGGACTCGGTAATTTATTACGCTTTGAAGTTTTGCGACACAAATTTACACGACTTCCCTTACGTGAAAGAGAAGCTGAAAGAGGAGAAAATCCCCGTCTTATTTATTGAGGGGGAGCGTAACACAACAAATTTTGGTGGAACGAAAACCCGTATTCAGACCTTTCTGGAAGCACGGATGTTTTGAGGAGGTAACATGTTACAAGAAACAATAGGACAAGAACGTCAGATTCAATACCAGAATCTCTTAAACCTGGTTGGTGATCAACGCCAGGATACAGATGAAGATAAGCCATTGCTCAAGGCATCCCAGATGCGATCAATCATCAATTCACATCGTATGATGCAGGCCTACAGGGAGGGATCAAGGGTTGCCTATGTCTCGGAACAGTTTCCGTCAGAAATAGCATTTGCCTTTGATATGATCCCTTGGAACCTGGAGTCCATGGCGATCATGCTTGCCCAATCTGTGGATGTCGACAGGGTTTTTAAACTGACGCAGGAGCATCAACTGTCTAGGGATATATGTTCTTTTTTGCGTGGACCTTACGGGATGATGATGGAAAATTGTTATCCGACCCCGGACTTCGTACTGACCAATACCCAACCTTGCGAAGGGTTGTCGAAGGTCGGGTTAATATCTGGAAAGGGATACAAGGCTCCCGTTTTAGCCTTACATGCGCCTAACAGTATTGATGAGGACTCTCTGAGTTATCTTGTCAAACAAATGGAACATATGATGTCCCGGATGGAAGAAGACCTTGGGATTGAAGTTGGTCCCGACTCTCTGAAATCCGTCGTCGAGTACTCAAATCAGGCGAGAGAATATTATAATAAAACGGTGCAACTCTTGCGATCCAACAGTCTTCCAGACGTATCGCGGGAACTGCAGGAGATATTTGGGATGAACTACTTCGGAGTGAAGGAAAATGCCCGAATTTGTAAGGTTTTATATGAAGAAGCCATGCAATTAGCTGGCAAAGAAACCAGCAAGAGAAAACGCGTCTTGTGGATAGGCCAGGTGCCGGAAGAGTCCCATGAAATACTTCAGCATATGAGGGAGGTCGTCGATATCGTCTATTGGGCTCCGCTCTGGGATGCAAACATGATGATGCTTGATGAAAAAGACCCCCTCAAGAGTATTGCAGAAAGAGCAATACTCTATCATTGGGATGCTGAAAGAACAAAAGTAGAGACGTCGCAAATATGTGAAGACCATGAAATTGATGGGTTCCTGATTGCCAACGTGTGGGGATGCAGGAACGTGATGGGTATCAGCCAGGTGCTCAGGGATATTGCGAATAGCAAGAAGCTAAAACATCTGACGATCAGCATCGATCTCGTTGACCGCAACAATTATGCGTTCAACCAAGTTAAAAACCGAGTTGATGCTTTCCTAGAACTCTTACAATAGATAATTGGTAGGACGTAAAAATGATTACTGCAGGCATAGATATTGGGTCTCTTTCCACAAAGTGCGCCCTCATGGATGAAGACCAGAAAGTTATTGGGTTTGATGTGGTTCTGACTGGTGGAAACAACAAGGCAGCTACAGAGGAAGTGTATAAAAAAGCTCTCGCTAATGCGAAGTTAAAGCGCAGCGATGTTGGGTATGTTGTTACCACCGGTTATGGGAGGGAGAACATACCATTTGCGGATAAACATGTTTCGGAGATTACCTGCCATGCTTTGGGTATGCATATAACAAATCCGGAGATCAGGACCATCTTGGAAATTGGAGGTCAGGATAGTAAGGCCATTCGGGTCAATGAGGATGGACACGTCGACAACTTCCATATGAACGATAAATGCGCCGCAGGTTGCGGAAGGTTTCTTGAAGTCACGGCCAGGGCTATGGGTGTGGAGCTTGGTGAGCTTGGGGGGATTTCGGAAAAATCTGAAAATACTGTAAAAATTAGTAGCACCTGTACGGTTTTTGCAGAAACGGAGATTGTATCTCTTGTTGCTGTTGGGACGGCAATCCCCGATATTGTTAAAGGTGTTCATAATTCTATCGCGACGCGGGCGACCTCGCTTCTTCGGGCCGTAGGGCTCAGCGGTCCTTTAGGAATGAGCGGGGGAGTTGCCTTGAATTCAGGCGTTGTGAAATCGGTGGAAGAGGCTTTGGGAAAGGAGGTCTATATAGTGGAAAACCCACAAGTCAGAGGGGCGATCGGCGCTGCGTCTATTGGTCAGAGATTGGTTTAGGTGCTGATATTATTGGAAATCTCTCCCTTAATGGTTGCAGTGGTCAAATTGAAAAATTGGTTTAATGATCGAAGGCATTCTCCCTGAAGAAGTCGTCTCCATACATAAATATGGAGACGATACCAGTGCTGTTTTGCTTCCCGAAGAGGCGGCGCTAATAAATAAGGCTATTGATAGCAGGAAAAGGGAGTTCGCAACGGGGCGAGCCTGCGCTCGCAAGGCTCTACGTAATTTGGGGCTACCTTCAACGCCTATCCTTCAAGGCCCCAAACGAGAACCGCTCTGGCCGCCGGGTGTGGTTGGCAGTATCACCCACTGCGAGGGGTACTGCGCTGCCGCCGTTGCTAGACGACAGGATATATTGGCCGTAGCAATAGATGCCGAACCCCATGATGCTTTGCCTCCGGGGGTGCTTGACAGGGTGTGTCAAGAGGAGGAGCAGGTTTGGATGACGAATGCGCCCGAAGGTATCCATTGGGACAGGCTTATCTTCAGTGCAAAAGAGAGCGTCTATAAGGCATGGTTTCCCCTTACGGGACGTTGGCTCGGCTTTGAAGATGTATTGGTGAGTTTTGAGTTGGTCACAATGACTTTTCACGCTCGCCTGCTCGTTACCCCGCGAAGAGTTGCCAACCAAGATTTGTGTGCGTTTAACGGACATTATCTTGTCCGCAATGGCTTGGTTGTAACCGCGATAACTCTGCCACAGCAGGGCTTGTTAGAGGAAAACCGACTTTGACCACAATGAAAAAAGACAACCCCCTTTCGTTATTCCAAAACCTCATCTGAAATTATTCGCCTTACTGTAATGATGTACATCAGATCTCCTATTTCGTTGCGCAATGTTGAAGACCTTTTTCACGAGTGAGGCACCGATGTCAGCTATGAATCAGCCTGGTTTTAGTGGAACAGGTTTGGGCTGATGTTTTCTTCAGAAATAAGGGAAAATATGATCAATCAAGCCAAAGTATGGTTGAACTGGCTAGTGGCACCTGGATGAAGTACAGCCTATGTGTGCAGGCCAGACACGAGAAGGAATGGCGGAGAGAGAGGGATTCGAACCCTCGGTACGCGTTAACGCACACACGCTTTCCAAGCGTGCGCCTTAAGCCACTCGGCCATCTCTCCGCATTTTGTCCTTGTTAGGAGCGCTATTGCACTCTGAAGGAGGCGGGAACCTAACGGATGTTCTTGGGTTTTTCAAGGATAGAAAAGAAACTTCGTTTCATTCACCGAGTTCGGCTCGTTCGCCTTCTGTAACAACCCCTTCTTTGCCGTAAAAATAGCCGTTAGAAAAGGGCATGTCGTCAGATTGCTCACTGATAATGTCTTCTGTTTCAGCAATGCCCGATTTGCCATCCAAAAGGTCACGGTAGGCTTGGGCAATCTTGACCATGTCACCGCTATGGGGGGAGAGGCGAAAGTGGGAGACGCCCATCTTTGCCATGGCTTCCATTTCAGCGCTTAAGTTGCAGTAGGTATAAGACATGGTTTGCACCCCGTTAACCGCCAAGAAGGGCTCACCGTCCAGGGTGTCGAGGTCGAGGCCATCAGGGTCACGGTCACAGACGAATTGACAGTTATCCTTAGAAAGTTGATGAGTGCGCGCATGGTAACAGCGAGCCGAAATCGCCAAGGGCAAGCGACCATAAATCTGGACTTCTAACTCTGCCGATGTGGATTTCGCCAGGGCTTCAATCGATTTGCTTTCAAGCTCAACGGGTAAGGTGATCCGTGTGGCACCCTTGCGTGTTAGGTAAGCAAGCGTTCCCTCGTTATAGACATTAATAAAGGGGCCAATGGCGTGGGGGCGGCCTTCAAGCAAGGCGGCTGCGGAGATATCGTTGGCCTCCACCATGTAGCCTTCAGCTTCAGCAATTTCGCGAACAGACTCCATTTCCCGCTTGGTCATGATCAAGGCCAATGTGGAGAGAATAACTTCTTTCCCGGCGGCTTCTAAACGCTCAATGATATCGGGGATATATTGGGCATAAAAAGGTGAGCGTTTGGAGCAAACCACTTCACCTAAATAAACTGAATCAACTGGAGCCTCGTCTGCCATACGGAAATAGAAATCCCGCCACGTCTCTGCTTTCCAGTTGAACAGATTAGGGCCGAGGGTAAGCTTGGAAGTCTTCATAAAATTCTCTATCGCCAGGTTTTTTCGTAGGCACCGGAGGTCTTCTGCTGGCCTTCGGTAATGCTATCTAGATTTAGCTGCGGGATTGGCAATCCTTCGGCGGCTGCGTCCACGGCTTTGCGGAAGGCACTCACCACCTGAGCGATATAAGCCCTGCCCCTTTGCCGACCTTCGATCTTGAGTGCCGTCACACCAGCTTCCATCAATTCAGGGAGCATGGCCGCTGCATTAAGGCTAGTCGGTTCTTCAAACAAGTAAGAAGCCCGGCCCTCTGTGACAAAACGTCCTTTACATAAAGTTGGGTAACCTGCTTTTTCGTCTGGAGCAAAAGCGTTGATGGTGAAATCGCCGAGGCGAGAGACCATACGGTCCCCTTCGTCTTCATAGCGCACATGACTGGCGGGTGAACATACCCCGGTCATATTGGGGGATTCTCCGGTGGCATAGGACGATAAGGCACAACGGCCTTCAGCCATGACACAAAGGCCGCCAAAGACGAAGACTTCGGTTTCAACATCAATTTCTTTATTAAGAGCGGAGATTTCTGGCAAGGTCAATACGCGAGGCAGGACCACGCGCTGCACGCCGAAGGCTTCACGATAAAATTTTATCGCTTCAGGGTTTGAGGCTGATGCTTGAACGGAGAGATGACGTCGTAAATCTGGATGGGTTTGGGCTGCGTAATCTGCTAGGCCAATATCTGCTAAAATGACCGCATCAACTCCGATTTTAGCTGCGTCATCGACGGCTTTTTTCCAGGGCTCAGGATTGCCCGCTTCTGGGAAAGTATTAATTGCCACATAAACTTCAGCGTCGTTAGCGTGGGCGTATTCTAAACCTTCGGCTAGTTCTTTACGGTTAAAGTTAAGCCCGGGGAAATTACGGGCGTTGGTTTCATCCCGAAACCCCAGATAAACCACATCGGCACCCGCATCAACGGCAGCATGAAGCGAGGCAGGGGTTCCTGCCGGGCAGACTAGTTCAAGTTTGTTTGTCAATTCTCTCTCACTCTTTTGCGGCGGCTTTGACGGGAGATGCCGTCAACTTTTTCATTCAGTTTTTTCAGTTTTGCAGCTTGAATTTCACTTTGGCGCAATGCTGGAGAAATGGCAGCAGCGCGTAGCATCTCTAAATCATTGGCAGCACGGGCCATTAGGCTAATGGCACTTTTGGCAACCCCACCTGCAGGACGGGCAAAGGGACCAAGGAAGGAAAGAACATCTTCCATTACATTAATTTCAGCACCATCGACGGCATTGCGAAGAGCAACCACGGCTTCCGTATCACCTTCAACGACAAGGTCGCGGGCAAAAAACAAAGCATCGCCATCAGTCTCTCCTTCAAGCAATTCAATCAGCTTGAGCAAGGGGCCACGAATAGTCGCTGTTGCATTGATGGCTTCTTCCTCTTCCCCACGCACAGCTTTAAGCTCTGGCATCAAAGGGTCAGGGGTGAGCAAAAACATGAACGGCAAATCGGTAGGGTCGATCAGAAAAACGGGATCATCTAAGCAAGACAAGCGCTCAAAAACATCGGGGTGGCGGTTGGCGATGGCGTTCATTGCCCCTTTGAGGATGGGTTGCAAAGGAGCCAAGGGCAAAGGCCGTACAGCCATGCCTGCAAGGAGAACCGGAGTAAGGGGCGGCGTCATGCTAGAGGTGCGACTCATCGAATCCCTGTCTAAAATAATATTAGGAGAGCCTTCTATAACCTAAATGGGCCTTGCAGGGCAATAACTGCGGTCAATTTACATTTGTGGTATTGGTATTCTGGGTTTCTAGTTTGCCTTCATCGACCGATTTAAGAATCTCTTTTGCAAACAACTTTGACTACCCGAGCTGAACGGATCAGGTTGCGAGCAATTGTTGGATAGTTTTTATCTGTTACCACTTGGGAAGAGGTATATTTTAAGGTGGTTTCTTGAATCCCAGCTATGGAAAGAATTCTTTTTACATCAGGGACCCGTGTGGTTGAAAAACGACCGCGTCGTGGTGATCCCCCTATCGTTATTCCGGCTATATCTTGATTTTCATCCATTAATACGCCACCGCTAATTCCACCCAATTCAGTAAGTGACTGAGGGAGACTGGATACTTCAGCCCACATATCGACTTCCTGTTTTCCTGACCACCTTCCCTTATGTTTCAGCCATTTCCATCCAAGATGTTTCCCATGGAGAGCACCCGGGTTTCCTTTGGGGAAACCAACGGTAAATCCATTAATATTTGGATTTGAGTTGGACCTTAAGGAAAGTGGAGTTCGGGCAGGAAGGGGCTTAATAGATTTCAAAATAGCGGCATCTACCCTTCTGTCTTGAGCAACAATTAAACCTTTTACCGTAATAAATTTACCATTTTTTTTATCAATTAATAAATAGATATCAGAGCAATCTTCCACCACGTGACGGGCCGTTGCCCAATATTGGGTTGCCTCAATAGCAAAGGCTGTTCCGGAAGACCAAGTTCCCTTATTCTCAGGGTGGTCCATGACCATACTTCCAAGAGGTAGCCTGTAATTTTCTTGGGTTTGAATAGGTGCAGCATTCGAAGACCCAATATCCCAGTCTTCGGTCTCTTTAAACCACAAGGCTGGAGGTTTTTTTTCAATAAGTTTTTGATCGCCTTGGGATGGATCTTTCAGAAACCAAAAATCTGAAAAGTCAGCACCCGATACAATGACAACAACTAAATAAAATACTGCGCCAATGGCATAACCGCCAATAGTCTCGGCGACTCTTTTTCTTACTGATTTAAAGAATGGCCCAATCTTCACCCTGCCACCGCCGCGGAATTAATAAATGCGACGGCCAGCTTGAGTGACCCCAGTGTTACGGCTGCAGGGATTTCATCATTTTCAATACGCTCGGGAAGTTTTCTAAGGAGCATATCTGTAATTCGGTAGGTGACTAACTGAATTAGGATAGCCACAAATCCGTATATAATAATATCGAACACATTGACGCTGCCAATCATTGAGGCAGCGAGTGTCATCCCCAGACCCAAAACGATAGCTCCAAATGAAATTGCGGCTGAGGTGTTGCCGGATTTGATGAGTTTTATTTCATGATAAGGTGTAATAGCAATATAGATCGCTAGACCAACAACGAGCATTGCGACTGTGACCGAGAAGTGGAGGAGCATATATGGAGCCCCGGATATTAAACTCTGTATGACGGCTTCCATTTTGAGCTATTTCTCCTATGTGCATTTTATAAAATACAACAAGAAATACCAATTTAAGCAAGCTATTATTACGAGAAAACCTTGAACTCCTTTTTTTACTTATGCCGGATTAATAAACGAGACCTATGTCCCACAGAAAGTTTCATGAATAATTTCGTCGGGCTTGGGTGGGGTTTCATAGTCTGCGTGTTCTGGTTGGCTCGTGAAGGGCAGAGACAAAATTTTCAAGAGGCGTTCAAAAGGTTCGTAGTCACCTGTGAGGGCTGCTTGAATCATTTCCTCAATTCGGTGATTGCGAGGGATAAAGATGGGGTTCACAGCTTGCATTGTTGCCATACGATCAGCAGTGCTCATTCCCTCTTTAGCTATGCGTATTTTCCAGCTTGCGACCCAATCAAGAAAAGCGGTTGGTTCAGAGAATAATGCACTGAGGGTCGTGAAATTATCATTTTCTAAGTCGCTGGTGAGATGACGGAAAAAGAGAGTGAAATCGACCTTATGGGCCGTAAGGAGTTCCAGAGTATCTTCGATGAACTTGGGGTCATCGTCCTGAGTTGCCATGAAACCAAGTTTCTTCCCAAAGCCTCCGTAATAGTCCTGGCTAAATTGATCATTAAAGGTGCTAAGAGCTTCTTGAGCTTTCTCAACGGCTTTTTCGTCGTCTTCATCAAGCAGAGGTAATAAAGTTTGGGCAAATTGGGCCAAATTCCATTGCGCAATATTGGGTTGGTTTCTCCAAGCATAGCGTCCCATGTGATCAATCGAGCTGAAGACCTTGCCAGGATGGAAAGTATCCATAAAGGCGCAAGGGCCGAAGTCGATGGTCTCTCCAATAACCGAGCAGTTATCCGTATTCATCACGCCATGAATGAACCCAATTTGCATCCATTGAGCTACTAATGAGGCTTGGCGAGCAACAACAGCTTTGATCAAGGCGAGGTAGGGATTAGTAGCCTTGGATAACTCAGGGTAATGACGACTGATAACATAATCTGAAAGGCGTTTAACGGCGGCTTCATCTTGGCGTGCATAATGGTACTGAAAGGTGCCGACGCGGATATGGCTTTGGGCCACTCGGGTAAGGATTGCGCCAGGTTCAACTGAGTCACGGAGAACATTCTCCCCCGTCGTCACAGCTGCAAGAGCCCGAGTTGTTGGCAAACCCAGAGCTGCCATGGCTTCACTGACAACATACTCCCTAAGTACAGGGCCAAGGGCCGCGCGACCATCGCCGGAGCGGGAGAAAGGCGTGCGTCCTGAGCCCTTAAGCTGAATATCCCGCCTTATGCCATCATGCCCAATAGCTTCTCCTAACAGAATAGCCCGACCATCACCCAATTGGGGAACCCAGTTGCCAAATTGGTGCCCACCGTAGGCCATGGCAAGAGGGGCAGCTCCATCAGGAACTTGAACCCCCGCAAGAATATTGATGCCTTCAGGGGTTAAAAGTGAGTCAGCCTCAATTCCCATAAGCTTTGCCAGTTCAGGATTAATCCTGATGAGTTTTGGAGCCATGACGGGTTGGGGGGGAAGCTTGGCGTAAAACTGCTCAGGCAATTGGGCGAAGGTGTTTTCAAAAGGAATAATCATAAGGCTTATTTAACCATAATTATCCTGTTTTCAAGGCATTACCCAATAGTTTTTATTTCTTATAATTAACTTGTTTTTGCTTAATATCTGTTACCATTTTGAGGGCCATTTCTTCAAAACTACTAATAGGTGTGACGTGTAAAATGCCTTTGTAAGGCAGCTCTATATACAAATTTTTCTTATGGGCCATGAGGCGGGCATGTGTGGCCTTTAAAAAGGTAAAGCCCACACCAGATTTTAAAACAAATCCAACATTTTCTGTTGAGGCATAAAACAATCCGTGTGGCGGGGTATAGACAAGTGAGACAACGTCAAACTCAAGTTGGTAAATCAATTTAGGTTGCTTGCCGGGACTAAGGAAAAAGATAGAGCGACCAACGGCAATAAAGGTGTTTTCACCATCGCCAGAAATGGCGGTTATGGGGTCAGGTGTTTTGACCAAGTGGGTGAGTTCTTGTCCTTTTTTAGCGAGATAAGCGTTATGGTTCTGGCTATTATTTCTCCCGCCAGAAAGGTAAAAACTGTTCCATCCTGCAGGGGTGATTTCCATATAGGTGTCAGGTAAATCAAAAAGTAAATTGAGCCCTGAAGGGCTTGGGATACCGAGTTGTGCCTCTTTGACTCCTAGAAGCGTCCCTTCTTTTATCCAGTTGTAATCTGATAGTGATGACCCAATAGGAAGGGGATAAGGAAGGATGCTTTTCTTATCTAAAACATAAAGTGTTTCATCCGTTAGGAGGGTCAGTTGTCCTTTATGGTTTATTCTGATCTTGGGAGTTTTTCTTGTAAATTTTTCAGCCAGTTTATCGAACTCAAGAAGATAACCTGCCTTAACCCCCTTTGGGAAATAACTATCATAGGTTTTTTCCTCTTCAGCCCAAGCCTTTGAAAAGGTTAGGAAGACAAGGGGAAGGATAAAGAGTAATCTCATTGGGTCGCTCCCGACCACTTGAAATATTCACTATTCTTATTTTCAGCCCTGTCAGGGTTTATATTGAAAATTTTATTGGTATAGGCAGCCACCTGTTCGCCTATAGGGACGGCTTCATCATCAGTGTCTTTCTCAGATGAGCGCCCCCCTGAAATAGCCCACTCAACTGTTTTATTGGTAAGATGGGATGTCATCTTGTGGATAACAATGTCTTGAGCGTCACTTTCCAGTTCAACAAGGGAACCATAAAGAGGTTTAGAAATTTCCAAGTAGGTGGCTTCAGATTTCTCCACTAAAGATTTTAAGGATGTACCATAACGCGCTTTTTTTGCTGTCCACTCACTCGCGGTAGCTTTGGTCATATTATTGAATTCAGCCCTGGCTTTTTGCCAAACTTCACGCGGGATATGCGGTGCAGGTTTAGGCGTTATTGTTTTACGTTTAGGCGACATATTTAAAGCCTGCTTGCCAAACTTTTTCAAAGCATCTGGAATTATTGAGGGAGCAGACGTGTTAGCGGTCGATGAGTCTTTTGTGTCGTAGGCGCTTGGGGTTTCTTTTGTAGAGCTTAGGGGTAAATCCAGAGTGACTTTTTTGGATTTCTCTTTCTTTTCCTTAATCCAACCAACAACTCTCTCGACACCCTCTTCAACATATTGACTTATGGGTTTTTCACTAGCCACCGTTGTTTTTTCATCTGCCAGAACAGTGTTTCCCAATGTACAGCTTATTATAAAAACGGAAAGAATGAAGGTGGTGTAATTAAGCATAACCGGTTTCCTAAAAGGCACATTTGCGATATTTATTTTTCTTTTTAGTCTCACACTTTAGGTGAACAGATAGGTCATGTGATTGATCATCGCCATAATATTCGACACCCAAGTGAATGGAGATGCCAGAAATTAGCCTTAATGCCAGATAGTAGCATGACAGGCTTAAAATATAAACCGGAACGAGATTTTAGCGAAGGGCGTGTTTCTTCATGCGGTAAAGCAAGGTGTCACGGGTGAGGCCGAGGAGTTTGGCCGCGCGGGATTGATTGCCACTGGTTTTGTCTAAAGCCGCCTTGATGAGGTCGACTTCCAAGTCCACAAGATTAAGGCCGCCCTCAGGCAGGGTGATACCGATTTTTGCCAAAGTTCCCGTCGTTGGTGTTGTGTTGAACTCGAAAGGCAAATGCTGGGGTTGGATAGTTTTGCCGCTACACAGAATTACCAAACGTTCACATAGGTTTTTAAGCTCGCGGATATTGCCGGGCCATTTGTGTTTTTGCAGAATTTTTTGTGTTTCTTTTGCTAGAGCCGGCGCGTCTAAACCATGGCTTGCTGCCAGAGTTTTCATCATCCCCTTTATCAGAACGGGGATATCTCCGGTGCGTTCTCTCAGTGGAGGAAGCTCCAGGGGAACCACGTTTAAACGATAGAATAAATCTTCACGGAAGGCCTTATTACTGATCTGGTCGCGTAAATCCCGGTTGGTTGCTGCGATGATGCGAACGTTGGCGGTAAAAGGTTTCGTTTCACCTACTGACTGGCATTCGCCAGATTCTAAAAACCGCAGGAGCTTGGCTTGAGTTGAAAGAGGGAGTTCACCCACTTCATCAAGGAACAATGTGCCTTTATCGGCGCTGCGAATACGACCAACATTATCTGATTCTGCGCCTGTAAAAGCACCTTTTTTGTGCCCAAAAAGTTCTGTCTCAACTAAATTCTCGGGAAGGGCTGCGCAATTAACAACAATAAATGGTTCGTCTTTGCGAGGGCTTTGTTGATGCAGTGCTTCAGCTAGGAGTTCTTTACCAGTTCCGCTCTCGCCCTGAATGAGGACGGTCACGTCAGTTGCAGCCACTACTTCTGCTGTCCTCAGTAGGTTCAGCAGTTCAGGGGATTGTCCCATGAATAAAGTTTCAAACGCATTGCTCATTATTTCAATCCGCAAGTTTGGCAAAGAGAGTCAGCTAGTTGACCAGCATATATCAGGCTTAACACCCCTAAGACAATGATGAATATTCCAATTTTTTGTCTTAATTGTGGCGATTTTAGCCGACCCAATAAAGTACCCGCAAAAAAACTTGTGGCAACCATAATAGGTAAGGTACCTAGGCCGAACATGATCATAGTCAATAATCCTTCAATCATGCCGCCTGAAGCTGTGGCCCAAATTAATGACGTATAAACCAGCGAACAAGGCATCCACCCCCAAAAAAGACCGTAGAAAAGAGCTTGAAGCGGAGATTTGGCGGGAAGAAATGTTTGGCTAAGGGGTTGAACTTTTTGCCATAGACCGCGCCCCATATGCTCAATAGAGGCGTAAGAGGGGAGCCAGCCTGCCATATAAAGGCCGACAAAAAGAAGAAATACTGAGGCAAGGAATCGTAAAATATATAACCCATTGGTGGGGCCAAGTACAAACAGCAGGCCCGAGCCAAGAGCACCAGCAAGAGCGCCTGCTATGCCATAAGTCAGGATACGACCAAGATTGTAAGCAAAGGCATACCAAGCAAGAATAGATTTGTCGTCTCGTTTTTCTGGGGGGAGACTAAGGGTTAAGGCACCAGCGATACCCCCGCACATGCCCATGCAATGAAGACTGCTCAGCAGCCCAAGACCAAGGGCAGTCAGGAGAAGGCTATAATCCATCTTAGGTCTTACTTCTTGACTTCTGCCTCGTAAGGCTCAGGCTCATCAAAATCATCCATTTCGGGTATCAGCATACCGTTATGGATTACATATTTACGGCGCTGCTCATAAGCATCGCGTTCGGCAATATAAGGATCGATAGCGGTTTTGCTTAAGGCTTCTAACTTGTCTTTATTATCAGCATAGGTAATAGCGTCATCAACGGTAGAAGCTAGGGCCAGAGGATTTAACAGAGCATTCACAACCGTTCCTGTGGCATCACGCATATTGCTGGGGCCAAAGATGGGGAGGACGATATGAGCGCCAGAATCAGCTCCGTTTGCCCCTGCTGCTTGTCCTAAATCTTCCTGGCGGGCTGTCACGCCCATCTCAGTCGCTCGGTCAGATGTACCTCCAAGGCCCAGAGTGGTGTTGATCATAAACCGCTCCATAGCTTTTTCAGCATTCTCGTTATCGCCCTGCAAAACGCTGCTGACAGCTGAAAGGGGCTCAGTGAGATTTGAAGCTGTATTTGAAATAACTTCTCGGGCAGGTGGGGGGACGAACACTTTGTAGAATTCAGCAACAGGGTTGATAACCATGGTTCGCAAACCCCGATTAAATTCAGAGGTTACCCGGTTGACCCCTTCAAAAGGGTCTTTGTCATCATTGGTTTCGTCGTCTGCCAAAGCAGGAGTCCAATTAAGCGCAAGAGCCACGCTAAGGGCAAGAGCTGCCCCTTTTGTCCATCCCAGTTTCATTTTCCACTATCCCATATATTTCTATATTGTGCAGAGTATGCCATATAGTCCTCGGTCGAGGAAACATACTCTTTAAAGAGAACGATTTAAGATGCAAAAAAAATACAGATTGTTAACGGGTGTCGATGATGCCGCTTTTTGCCAACGGGTTTCAGATGTCATTGAGGAGGGCTATGTACTTTATGGCTCCCCATCCGTGACCTTCAATGGGGAAAATGTGATTGTTGCCCAAGCTCTGGTTCTGCCAGAAGTTATTGAAAATATGTCTAGAAATTAAATAATTTCTGTCAAAGACGTTATTCTTCCGGCTGTGTCCGGGTCAAGCAAACCATCGACGCGGAGAGGGCGAAAATGGCGTTGGAAAGCTTTGATAACGCTTTTTGTCTGGGGATCAATTTCACCGCTTAAATTTATTTCATAACCAATTTTAGCCAGCTTATTTTGGGCTTTTTTAACGTTGGGTTTTTGTGGCTTGCTTCGTGGTAGGAAAAGGCCAATACCGACTCGGGCGAGGGCCTCCCAATCAAAAAGTTCTCCCGGATCGGTTTTTCTTTGTGGTGCGATATCTGAATGTCCGACCACATTACGCTCAGGAATGGGGTGCCGGCGGAGAATGTCGTGAGCTAGGATTTCAAGTGATGCCATTTGAAATTCTGTAAATTCCCGATAGCCAAATTCATGGCCTGGGTTAATTAACTCTATCCCAATTGAACGGCTGTTAATGTCAGTTTCACCCCGCCAAGAAGAAACACCTGCATGCCAAGCTCGGTTTTCTTCCTCAACCATTTTGGTAATGCCACCTTTTTCGTCGATGACGTAATGGGCGCTGACTTCGGCTTCAGGGTTGCAAAGGCGTTCCATAGCTTCATCAGCGGTTTTCATCCCCGTGTAGTGGAGGACCAGCATGTCGATGGGTTGATTGCCACGGCGGTCGTTGAAATTTGGAGAAAGGCGTTCAAGCACTACTTAAGTTCCTCTTTCATCATTTCTAGCTCCAGCCAGCGTTCCTCCAGGGCTTCCAGGGCCTCTTTGGTGCTTACCAGCTCTTTACTGGAGTTTTGGAAGCCCTCCGGGTCTTTGGTATAGAAGTTAGGGTCGTGTAACTTCTCTTCCAAAGCCGTAATAGCAGCACTTAATTCTTCCATTTTTCTAGGGGTTTGGTCTAGCTCTCTTTGGTCTTTGTAGCTCAGCTTTGAAGATTTTTTAGCGGTACGGGTTGTCGCTTTTCCCTTTTTAGGTTCTTTAGGAGCCGTGGTGCCTGTAACCTCTCCTCGCTGGCGTACATAATCGTCGTATCCCCCGACATATTCCTGAATGTCGCCGTCCCCTTCTACGGCAATAACACTGGTGACCAAGCGGTCGAGGAAATCCCGGTCGTGGCTCACCAGCAGCAAGGTCCCTTGGTACTCACTGAGCATCTCCTGGAGGAGGTCCAAGGTCTCCATGTCGAGATCGTTGGTGGGCTCATCCATGACAAGGAGGTTGCTTGGTTTCGCTAAGAGTTTTGCTAGCAACAGCCTATTGCGTTCACCACCAGAAAGGGTGCTTACTGGTGCTCTTGCTTGGCGTTCATCGAACAAAAAATCTTTCAGGTATGAAACCACATGGCGTTGACGGTCCTGGACCATAATCATATCGCCGCCAGTTTCTGCTAAAGAATCCCAAAGGGTTTCCTCGTCTTTAAGGCTATCGCGTTTTTGGTCAAAATAGGTAAGGGTCAGATTGGTACCGAGCTTTAAGGTACCGCTATCGGGTTCTAATGCCCCGGTAAGCAATCTCAAAAGGGTGGTTTTTCCTGCTCCGTTAGGGCCGATCAGTCCAATCCTGTCGCCACGTATAATCTTGGTGGTGAAGCCATCGACAATTTTGTGCTCTCCATAGGATTTTTTTAAATCTTCGCCATTGATCACGACTTTACCACTGCTCTTGCCAGACTCGGCAGCGAGCTTTGCACTCCCAACTTTATTGGCGAGAACTTCTTTTCTCTGGACCCGGAGCTCTTTAAGGGCGCGTAGGCGCCCCATGTTACGTTTGCGACGTGCCGTGACGCCGCGAGCCAACCAGCGGGTTTCTTCTTTGAGCTTCACATTCATACGGTTGAGCTCAGACTCTTCATCGTTAGCAACTTCTTCAGACCATTTTTCAAAAGCCAAGAAGCCCTCTTCTCTTTGCCTAAGGGTGCCTCTGTCCATCCAAAAAGTTTTGTTGGTTAAACGATTGAGGAAAGCCCGGTCGTGGCTGACCATAATCATCGCTCCCTTAAAACCTGAAAGCTCGTTCTCCAACCAGTTAATTGTCGGAATGTCCAAATGGTTGGTCGGTTCATCAAGGAGTAAAACATCAGGAGCGGAAACAAGGGCTCGCGCCAGAGATGCCCGTCTTCCTTCGCCACCTGAGAGGTTGCCTATATCCTGACTGCCATCAAGGTTTAGGGCTTGAAGGAAGGTTCCAATCAGGTAGGTGTCGTCAACTTCAACTAACCCAGCGGCAACGAAATCTTCAACGGTCGCTCCGGCTTCAAGTCTAGGTTCTTGCGACAGGTAGGCGACACGAACCCCAGTCTGAACAATCCGCTCACCGTGATCTGGCTCAACCACATTGGCAATAATTTTAAGGAGAGTTGATTTGCCCGAGCCATTACGCCCAACCAAGCAGGCCCGTTCTCCACGACCAATAGTCGCTTCCACATCGGTGAATAAGGGTTTGCCGCCAAAGGTGAGAGAAATGCCTTTGAGCGAGAGGAGAGGTGCTACTGCCATCAGAGCTGAACCGTCATGCCGTCTTCAGCTGTGAGCCAGTCAATTTTATCCAGGTTAGACAGAACCTCGTGATTCATGTGGGTCAAAATACGTTTTTTTGCCGTCAAAGAGGCAGATTTTTCAGTCAATGTTTTATAGTCCAAATGGAAATTAATTTTCTCATCAAAAGCGTAGCATTCGCAAATCAGAAGGTCGGCTTCGGCTGCAGCAGGGATTAAGTTGTCGGTCCACTCAGTATCACCGGTGTAGGTCACCACTTTTCCGGCCATTTCCAGGCGCAACATTTGCGAAGGGTCACCACTTGGATGGACTGCGGGGAAAGGCGTCACTTTTAAGTTTTCAAGATTTGTGGTTTCTCCAAAATCCATTTCAACAAAGTTTATTTTGTAACTGAATCCTTTGCCATAGGAGCCTGGGAAAAGAATATCACAAGCGGCCCTTACCCGAGCCTCAGTACCTTGCGGCCCCGCAATAGTCAGTGGTTTCTCCCTTTTACTCACAAAGCGCCCATCAAGCAGGAAGAACGGAATTCCCCCGAAGTGATCCCCGTGGAGGTGGCTAAAAACAATGGTATCGATGGTCGCGGGATCAACATCAAATTTTCGCATGGCGATGAGGCTGGAAGGACCGCAATCAATTAAAACCGTTTGCTCTGAACTCTGAAACAGAAAACAAGTCTGGAAACGCCCCCCACTACCAAAAGCATCGCCACAGCCCAAAAACTGTAGAAAGCTCTCAGACATTTTAAGAGATGCCCCGTATCTTTTTAATTTCGTCGTAGGCCGCATTGATCGCTGCCATCTTTTCGTTGGCGAGATCGACAAATTCTTGCGGCATGCCTTGGGCAATTACTGTGTCAGGGTGGTGTTCTCTGATCAAGGTGCGATAAACCTTCTTGACCTCATCGTCGCTGGCTTCAGCGCTAACCCCTAAAAGCTCGTAGGGGCTGGTACCTTGGGGTGAAATATAAACGGCTTTGATGCGGTCAAACCGCTCTTTGCCAAAACCAAAGATCGAAGCAACGGTTTCCAGGTATTTGATCTCGTTGGGATGAATGACCCCATCGGCATTGGCAATATGAAAAAGTCCGCCCAGAAGTTCTTCAAGAACGGCTGGTTGGTGCGCAAACATCTGACCAATTTGTGAGGCGTAAGGCTCGAAACCTTCTGCGTCCTGCTTGGCCCGGTCAAAGATTTTGCCCACACCTTTCATGTCATGGGAAGGGACTCGAAAAATCTGTTTGAAGGCGTCAACTTCATCGCGGGTTACCTGCCCATCGGCTTTTGCCATTTTAGCGCTAAGCACAATGATCGCTACCGTAAAGGCAACCTGCTTCGTTGTGCCGAGTTGTTCCAGGCTGCCATCGCCAAGGCCTGGTTTGCCACTTAACCTGTCAATGGCATGCCCTGCTGCTGTGCCTAAGATCGCCCCAAGTGGTCCGCCTAGCGCAAAGCCAGTAACACCACCAATAACCTTTCCCCAGATGCTCACTTTTCTCGCCGCCTAATAAATTGAACGTTCCTATGATGGATACAGACGATTTTTGTGAGACGCAAGGGATTGAAGCGCCTCAAAAGGTGGGTATGCTATGGTTCAGTTATATTAAATGTTTGGGGAAACATGAAAAAGCATACAAGAGAGCAGCTCTTTGAGAGGTTAGAAGGGTTGGGCATTGCCCAAAAAACTTTTGATCATCCGCCCATCATGACCGTAGATGATGGGCATGAGCATTGGGAAAATATTGAAGGGGTTCATTGTAAGAACCTGTTTCTCAAAGACGCAAAAGGGGCCTATTGGTTGGTGGTGACGCCCATTGATCGTGAAGTGAACCTCAAAGCTATGCCAGAGCGGATGGGGTCAAAACGGATTTCTTTTGCGCGTGCCGAACGTTTACGAGAAATTTTGGGGCTAGAACCTGGGTCCGTTACTCCCTTTGGATTGATCAATGATGATGAGAAAAAGGTCAATGTGGTGCTGGACAAAGAGATGATGTCGGCTGAGATTGTCAATTATCACCCTCTTGAAAATAACGCGACAACCTCCATTTCTCCTTCAAACCTTCTCAAGTTTATCGAGTCCTGCGGCCACGACCCAAGGATTGTTGAACTTAGAATGGATATGCCCGCCTAATGAAAAAGGAACAGCAACGTGGATAGCCAACTAAAGGCCATTATCGAACAGATTGTTGGGGTTGAACATGTCTCGGATTCAGAAGCGATGCGAGAGCTTCATGGGCATGGTGAATCCTACCACAAAGGAATTCCACCTGAGTTGGTGGTTTTCGCCGGATCAACTGAAGAAGTTAGCGCTGTTGTTAAAGTTTGTTCCGAGCGCAACACTCCAATCATTCCTTATGGCACAGGTACCTCTTTAGAGGATCATGTGTCGGCTTATCGTGGCGGTGTTTCCATTGATGTATCACGCATGGACAAAGTGATTAAGGTCAATACCGAAGACTTAGACGTGGTGGTCCAACCCGGCGTGACTCGTAAACAATTGGATTCTTACTTGCGAGATACGGGGTTGTTCTTTCCGGTTGATCCGGGAGCTGATGCGTCGCTTGGGGGCATGGCGGCTACCAGAGCTTCTGGCACCAATGCGGTTCGTTATGGCACCATGCGTGAGAATGTTATCTCCATGACCGTGGTCCTTGCTGATGGCACAGTTATCAAAACCGCCAGCCGTTCGCGGAAATCTGCCGCTGGTTATGACCTCACGCGTTTGATGGTGGGCTCAGAAGGTACTTTAGGGGTCATTACGGAATTAACTCTTCGGCTTTATGGAGTTCCAGAAGCGATTTCTGCTGCTGTCTGTCCGTTTGATACCATTGAAGGAGCGGTGGATACCGTGATTTCGACGATTCAATGCGGTATCCCCGTTGCTAGGATTGAACTGCTCGATGCGGCTACCATTGATGCGGTGAACAAATATTCCAAGCTTGATAACAAAGTTACGCCAACTCTGTTTTTTGAATTTCATGGCAGTGAAAATGGGGTGGAGGAGCAAACTCAATTGGTGAAAGAGCTTGCCACGGACAATGGGGCTGGAGAGTTTCAGTGGGCCACCTTACAAGAGGACCGAGATAAACTTTGGCACGCGCGCCACAATGCCTACTATGCTTCTATGGCGATGAAACCCGGAACTAAAGGCATAACCGGAGATACTTGCGTTCCTATTTCCCGCCTAGCTGAAGCTATCGACGAGGCTAATAAAATTTTGGCAACCTCTGATCTGTTGACCTTCATTGTTGGTCATGTGGGGGATGGTAACTTTCATACGGTGATTTTGGTAGACCCCGACAACGAAGCTGAGATCGAAGAAGCTAAAATTCTCAACAACAAAATTGTTGAACGGGCTTTGGAGTTGGAAGGAACCTGCACGGGCGAACATGGTGTCGGGCGAGGCAAAATGGATTTCCTCATTCAGGAGCATGGTGCCGGGGTAGAGGTCATGAAGGCCATCAAGAAAGCCCTGGACCCGAACGATATTATGAACCCTGGTAAAATCGTGACGGTGTGATACACCCCAGTCAAGGAACTGATTTGTGAGTGAAGAACTAAAGACAATTGAAGAAACGTGCGGTGGGTTTTTTGGGTTATGGATGCTTGATCTGTCCCGCTCCACATTTGAGCAAAACGAGCCACCACAATCAGCCACCCACCGACTAGAGCTCTATGAAGGACATGTGGTTTTTTACATGAACTGGATTGATGCTGAGGGCCAAGACTTTGAGGTTAAGTTTGCTGGAATTCCGGATGGCCAAATCAGAGAATTTCCTGGAGGGGAGTTGGCAGACGCTATGTCTGTTACCGCCCCATCTGAGCTTGAACTCAACACCTCTGCTTTTCTTAAAGGTAACGAACTCATGACGGCGACACGGTTGCTTGTTGAGAATGGAAGCGAAATGCTCCTCACTCAAACGGTGCATCTTCCTGATGGTGTTACCCTGCAAAATAAGTCACTCTACGTGAAGGAAATTTGAAGGAACAAATTTAGGGAGGGAGACCATGAAGGTCGTTCATAGCGACACGCACGAAAGCCACAACCCAAAAACCTATTTCAAAGGCGGTGGTTTTTTTGAACCTCAAGAGGTTCCTGCGCGTGTTGAAGCGTTGCTGGATGCTGTGATATCGGCAGGCCATCAAATTGTTACTCCCGCTGATCACGGTCCTGCTCCTCGAGCGGCAGTCCATACCCCTGAATATCTCACTTTTCTTGAAACCATCTATGATCGCTGGAAAGCTATGGGCAGCGACTCAGATGAAGTGTTGCCCAACATCCACCCCGGTCGCCATATGTCCTCTATGCCCACTGGTGTTGTCGGTCAGGTTGGGTATTTTACGGCTGATCTTTCTGCCCCTATTGGGGTCGGGACCTGGGAAGCCGCTTGTGGAGCTGCTAACACAGCCGTTCATGCTACGCAGTTGATGATTGAGGGAGAGAAAACGGTTTATGCTCTTTGTCGTCCTCCTGGGCATCATGCTTACAAAGATCAAGCTGGTGGTTTTTGTTTCCTCAATAATACCGCCATTGCAGCTCACCATGCCACAACCCAATTAGGTCGGGTGGCCGTCCTAGATATTGATGTTCATCACGGCAATGGAACCCAAGGGATTTTTTATGATCGCTCAGATGTCCTGACCGTCTCCCTTCATTGCGACCCTACAGATTATTACCCCCATTATGCTGGGTATGCCCATGAGCGCGGTGAAGGTGCAGGGCTTGGTTACAACCTCAATTTACCCCAAGCACCTGACACCAGTGACGAGGCTTATTTGCAAGCTCTTGAAACTGCCTTAGCTACCATCCGGTCTTTTGCCCCAGCAGCCTTATTTGTGGCTTTGGGCCTCGATGCTCACGAGAACGACCCTCTCCGAGGGCTTGCTGTGACAACCGGCGGATTTAACAAGATCGCCCGAAAAATCTCATCTCTAGATTTGCCGACCGTATTAGTTCAAGAGGGCGGATATGACCGTACTAATCTTGGACCAAATATCATCAGTGTTTTGTCGGGTTTTGAATGAACAAAGGAATTTTCTAAATGTCTGAGAAAATATGGAATGTCTATCTTTCTGGTGAAATTCATAGTGATTGGCGAGATCAAATTGCTAACGGAATTGCTAAGGCCGGATTGCCCGTTGTTCTCAATTCACCGATTACGGTGCATGAAGATTCAGATGATTGCGGTGTGGCTATTTTTGGCCCGGAAAGTGATAAGTTTTGGCATGACCAGAAAGGGGCGAAACTAAATGCTATTCGTACCCGAACCTTGATTGAACAAGCCGACCTTGTGGTGGTTCGCTTTGGAGAAAAATATAAACAATGGAACGCTGCCTTTGATGCAGGTTGCGCCTATGCGCTTGGTAAACCCTACATCACTTTGCATCCTACAGAACACGACCATGCCCTCAAAGAAGTAGACGGTGGAGCTGCGGCGACAGCCCGAGACCCAATTCAAGTCGTCCAAGCCTTGGTTTACATAACTCAAGGCAAAATGCCCTAGTTGGGCTCTATAAAATGAGTTCATTGCCCCGCCCCCTTCTTTATAGTTTTCGCCGTTGCCCTTATGCCATGCGCGGGCGGATGGGGCTTTTTGTCAGTGGGATGACTTGTGAGCTACGCGAAGTGGTGCTGAGGGACAAGCCACCCTCAATGTTAGCTCTATCCCCCAAAGGGACGGTGCCCGTATTACAAACGGTTGAGGGGACGGTGATCGATGAGAGCTTGGAGGTTATGCTTTGGGCTCTAGAACAATATGATCCAGAAGGGTGGTTGCAGCCAGAGCAAGGTAATTTGGACGATATGCTGGCTTTGATCGAGCGAAATGATGGAGAGTTTAAGGAGCATTTAGACCGCTATAAATATCCCACGCGATATGACAGTGTTGATCCACTGGCCGAGCGCTCAAAGGCTGAAGGTTTCTTGCAAGAGTTGGAGAAACGATTGTCTGCTTCTTCCTTCTTATTCGGCTCCAGGGTCTCCCTGGCTGATTATGCAATTGCGCCTTTTGTTCGACAGTTTGCTCATGTGGATAAAGATTGGTTTGATCAAACGCCCTATCCAGGTTTGCAAGCTTGGTTAGAGGTTTTTTTGAAAAGTGACCTCTTTATCTCAGTCATGAAAAAATATCCTCAGTGGCATGAGGGTGACGAACCCGTGATGTTTGGTTAATCAAGATACTTTCTGCAAGAAGGTTTCGACCGACCTTCCAAGTTTTTCAGAAACACTGGCGAGGCGGCTGGAAACAGATTTGACAGTTGAGGCTTCGTCGTTGGTTTGGGTAATGGCGTTTGCAACCATGTCGACACTTTGTAAAGCTTGATTACTGCCTGACGCCGCCTGACCGATATTTTGGGAAATCTCTTGGGTGGATTGGCCTTGTTCATCAACGGCCGTTGCAATGGTGGCAGAAGATTGGTTGATTTCAGCAATTGATTCGCTCACGCCCCCCATAGCGTGCACAGCATCATTTGAGGCGTTTTGGATGTTGGCAATTTGGGTGGCGATTTGCTCTGTGGCTTTCGCGGTTTGATCAGACAGCTGTTTGACCTCTGCTGCCACCACAGCAAATCCTTTGCCTGCTTCACCAGCGCGCGCCGCCTCAATGGTGGCATTTAGGGCCAGCAAGTTGGTCTGTTCGGCAATGTCACGAATGAAACCAATAACATCACCGATATCTTCGGTGGCTTTGGCAAGATTCGTAATGCCCGCACTGGTTTTGCCAACCATCTGGGTCGCTTCTTCTGCAAAGTTACTGGTTTGTTGAGTGAGAGAAGATATTTTTTGGATGGCAGCAGAGACTTCTTCAGTAGATCCAGCAACAGATTGAACATTCTCAGCGGCATCTTCTGAAGATGACTTTGCCGTTTTAACCTCTTGAGAGGCGCTTTCAGCAACTTCAGCCAAAGCATCTGCGCTCTGCTCCATTGCTTGGGTTTCTTGATTTAAGGTTTGGAGGACTTCAGAAATATCCGACCTAAAAGCACCAATTTCAACTTTCAACTGGGCCTGGCGTTCAAGCTCATGTTCATGCTCAAGTTTCGATGTGGCCTCCAACTTTTCTGTCTCAATAGCATTGTCACGAAAGACTGAAAGAGAACCCGCAATATGGGCGATTTCGGAGAAGTTGGTTTTGATATTGATATCTGTGTGCATTTTGCCCTCTGACAGGGCTAAGATTGCCTCTGACACTCGAGACAAAGGCCCCGAGATAATGCGAACCCCGAAGAAGACCACAAAGCTAATAACGGCAAGAATAATCAAACCGACAATAGCTTGGACAATGATGAGTTCTGAAAGAGCGGCATAAAGCTCATCGTCTTCTTGCTGGATAGCAACAGCATAGGAGGTATTAACACCCGGCAAAGGAGCCTCTATCACCGTGAGGGAGTTGCCGTCTTTTGTTTCTGAAGACCTGAGAGTATTATCGTTGGCATCAGAGGAAACCATCGCCAATTGTGCCGTCTCAATGTCACGGGAAGAGGTGATTAAATTGCCTTGCTTATGCCGCAAGGTAATAACACCTGTTTTGCCAAGCATGCCGAAGCTTTTGAAATAGGTCCCTATGGCTTTGGCAGGCAATATGCCAATGAGATGGCCGGCTGCTTTCTTTTCGATCACCATGGGAGCAATCACAAGAGCATAGCTATCCGCGCCTTTTTCACCAGGATAAAAAACAATCGATTTGTTTTGCCCAAGTTTTGAGATTTCAGTTTTAAGGTTGTTTAGCAGGGGCGTGTTGGCTGCTGGTCCGCCAATCATTTGCCCAAACTCATCACTTTTGCGCATGGAATAAACAATGGTACCATCAGCAGTTGCCAGCATGATGTCGCTAAACTGAGATTGCTCGACATAGCTTTTTATATGCCCGTGGTGAGCCTCGTGCATGAATTCATACATCTCTACACCATCTCCGAGAACGATGGTGCTTCTATCAACATCTTTTTTGAGGAAAATATTTTTGATCGCGGCTGTATCGCTGCTTTCCCATCCTCGAGTAAGGTCCACCATAGCTTTGATAAAAACGGTACCTTTGGTTTGAAAAGAAAGTTCGTTTTTTGCCGATGTTAGAATTGTGTTCGCACTATCCAGGTTAGTTTCCAGCAAACGGCTTAAAACCATGTCGGTTCTATTTTCAATGCTGTTCTTTAAATTCAGATAACTAATGATAAAAAAGGAAAAAAGAGAAACAGCACAAACAGAAATTATGGAAATTGGTAAAGCTCTAGAAATGCGAACAACCATTTTTTCTCCTCAAGGAAAGTATGAATATTTATCCCGAGGTTAAGTGAATTTAAAAATTAAGGAATGCACATTTGTTCACAAAACAGTGAGCAGGGTACATTAACCTCGTTTTACATAAATAATTGGCATTACACTGATTGAACTCCTTTTTATTGGAGCTATGTTAACCCACATATCAAAAAACAATTAGCCCTGATCGGAGTTCCACCAATGGACAACACCACAACTTACGAGCCCCCGAAAGTTTGGAAATGGGAGAATGAGAGCGGAGGAAAGTTTGCCAACATAAACCGCCCGATAGCTGGCTCTACCCATGATAAAGAA